>JAKZUA010000177.1:0-6461 GCA_047516825.1 Dehalococcoidia bacterium | reverse complement strand
CCCCAAAGAGTGGCGTCGCCCTTGGCTACTCCGGAAGTCAGGCACCAAATCCAGCGCTTCTCTCAAAGTCATCATCCTCCCCTCCCGCTTAAACTGGTAATAATTTTATACTATTTTGAGAAAATGAAAAGGCCCTGGGGCTTGACCTGAAATACGTACCCGACTCCCCGTTGGGTATGAATTAACTCGGGATTCTGGGGATCATCCCAGAGCTTGGTCCGGAGACGGCGGATGTAGACCTTAAGGTAAGCTGTCTCGTCTTTATATTCCTGGCCCCAAACCATCGATAGAATCCTCTCATGAGACAAAACTCGGCCTTCATTGCTGACCAGCAAATCCAGCAAGTTGTACTCCAGCGGCGCCAAATTGACTGCTTGGCGGTGGCGCGTAACCACTCGGGAATCCAGGTCAATTGCCAGGCCTGCCTCATCATTCTGGTAGGTTCCCCTTGCTGACTCGGAAGAGCTAGCGGTGACTCGCCGGAGCACCGCCTTGACTCTTGCCATAAGGACGATGTGGCTGAAGGGCTTCGTGATGTAGTCGTCGGCCCCCAACTCGAGTCCCTTGATCCTGGCTAGCTCGCCATCTTTGGCGGTGAGCAAGATTACCGGAGTCTCCGAAAAACCGCGTAATTTCTTCAGTGTCTGGTACCCATCTATTCCCGGCAGGCCCACATCGAGAATAATAATATCCGGAGGCTGGTCGTCTACCAGCTTTAGCGCCTCCTCTCCAGTGGGAACAGAAACAACCGTGGCCTCCGGCCAGCAGACGTAAAAGCAAATTGCCACGGTATCCACAATAACCGGGTCGTCTTCTATGACCAGTACCTTTATCGATTGCATATTTTTTACCATTGTTTATTTGTCTGGCTGAAGAGCAGCCCACAAGGACCAGACTGGGCGCCAGCCGACCCGAAGCATCGCTACTTGATCGCCCTTCCCCTCGATTTGTAACACCCCAGTGTAACGGAAGTAGTAAAAAAAGAAGGTCGTGCGGGATGGCTTAGTTGTTAGGCCGGAACATTTGAGGTCCGAGGGTACCGGCCAACCATAGTTGAGCCAGAGGTAACCAACCAGGCCTGATCCAAGCTTCGAGACCTAGTCCGGCCTCATTCGGTGATGGGCCGTGAGACAATCCACAGACTTACCGTCGTATAGAGCACCATCAGCACCAGCATGGGCAGTTGGCTTTTCAACACCATGGCGCGGTCTTCATACAGCACCATGGCTCGCAGATGGGCCAGATAGACGGCTAGCATGTGACCCACTACTATCACCGCCACCGAGAAAACCCAGAGGAACTTGGCGCCGATGACACCGATGTCCATCAGGTATTCAGCGGTGCCAAAGAGATTCCACTCAAAGCCGAAGGGATCGGAGATTAACGGAATTATTTGCTGCCCTTGTATCAGGAGCAAACTGAGAAAATGGGCATAGTTGTAGGCGAGAGCGATGGGTATGAGGGAAAAGGCGAAGGCTGCCACCAGCCCGCCCGCCAACGGTCCCTTTTTGCCCACGGCCCGGAACATCAGATTTGAGAAGAACCAGTAGACGCCGGCAAAAGCCAAGGGAACGCCGATCAGGCCCAGGGTATTGGCTATTACCGCTCCGTTCAGGAACTTGTAAGTCAAGCTAGGGAATCCGAAGATGAAAAAGGTCTGTACCGCAATCCATTCTGGGGTGGCGCTGAGCCCGTCGAAGGTGACCGAAGCCAGCAACAAAATCACCAGGGCCACCACGCTGGGAGTCACAGCACCGGTGTTATTCAGCCCCACCGCCGGTGGCCGCAGATTTAATTGGGGAGCCTCCGCGTACTCGGCGCACTCATAGCAGTCGATGCAAGAGCCGTCCTCCGCCAGGCAGTCGCCACTGTGGCAATCCCGACAGACCGCCGGCTCGGCGACCCGAACCTCGGTGACGGAAAATCGGGCGAGGAACCCAAACACTACCGAGAAGACCTCTCCGTGCTGCAGCCACTGATGTTTGCCGAATATGAACATGCCCAGCCAGGTAATCACCGAGTAGAAAATAATCAGCTGGCTCAGGCTCTTGGGGACGGCGCTTTCGGAGAAAGCGCTTTCCAGCCAGGCGAACACAAAGAAAAGGGCCACCGCCGGCCACAGGGCCCAATTGCTGGGGTAATCGACCCCCAGGGTCATTTCCTGGTCGGGCCAAAACTGCCGGTAAAGGCCCTCCAGCCAGCCGTAAATTATCTTCCAGGGATTTAGCAATGCCCAGAGGTTTCCCAGTAACGCCACCGCGAAACCCATACCCACCCACCAGATCACCCAGACAAAGGTCGGCGCCAAATTGTCCACCGGCCGCTGGTCCCCGAATAATCCGGTGGCAATAACTAGGAAGAAAAGGAACACCGCAACAATCTTGTTGCCGAGGCGTAGGAGGAAAAGAACCACTGAGAGAATTTTGGCCGGGAGCGAAAAGGGGCCCTTCCAAACTACCAGGACCGGCGGAAAGTGGAAAAGGGTGAGGCGGGGGTAGGAAAACCCCCGGTGCTCTCCGCGGACGAAGAGGCCTATTAGAACGAAGGAGAGAACTACCGCTGCGGCGCCCCCAACGGCGAAGAACCCCAGGGGCAGGGGCAAATCGTAGCGCTCACCAAACCCGTGAGCATAAACCGGCCTGGCCGCCAAACCCAGCACCACAGCCAGTACGAAAAGGGTTAAATAGCGGAGTTTCATGTTGCGGGATTCCCCGGAACCCAGGCCCAGACCTGGTGGTTACCGGGGGCGCACCTCCAGGAAGCCGATATCCAGCTCCTCTCCTTCATCGTGATCACCTTCGCGAGAGCCGCCATCGGATTCGGGAGTCCCGTTCTGCCCAGCTGGGTCCGGGCCTGGTTGTTCCCCGTTGTGGCTTTGGTGCTCCTCCTCGGCAGCATGAAAGGTAATACGAAATCTGCCGGTAGCCTCTGCCACAAATATCAATTCGGTAACCTGATCAGCCTCCAAGTCCCTTTCAATATCGTAACCGTGAAGGTGAACTTGGCCTGGTCTGTCCGGCTCAATCTTCAGCGTGACGGTGTCGCCTTGGCCAACCTGGATGGTCTCAGGATTTAACTTGTCGCCCTCCAGCTTGACCGCGATTTCCAGTTCTTCTGGCCCGCCGCCACCGCAAGCCGCCACCGCCACGAGCGCAAGGGCGAGGGAAACCCCAAGGATTAATAAGTTGAAAATTTTTGACAGCTTCATGGGTGGTTATATGGGGCGTTTCGATGGTGTCATTTTGGTCGCTCCATAGATCATTGAACACCCCCTATCGCCTCGCCTCAGTCCGCGGTCTTTTCTTCCCGTCCCCTTACCCTATCCCAGGTGAAGATACCCACGGCGATGATGACGAACACCAGTGCCGCCACCATCAACCAATTCCGGTCGTTGCCACCTTCCCGCACATCCAGATTCAGCTGGATGGATTCCTGCCCCATTGCGGAATCCACGTCCACAGTTACCGCCCATTTACCTACCATATCGAAGGGTAGGTCCATTTCAAAGAATTGGGGACTGAAACTGTTTAGCGCGGGCGTAGGACCCAAGTCGGTAGAGCCTTGGGGGCCGGTGGCCGACACCGAGACGTTGGCCTGGGTGATTATCGCCTCATCCGCCAGGGTACGGATCAAGACGCTGACGTGAGTATTGAACAGGACTGCCTGGCCAGGAATTATGCTTACGTCGATGCGGTAAGGGCCCTGCTCCTGGGAGGAAACCAGGGTCGCCCGCCCGTTGGCTTCGGCCGTTGTCGGGCTGAGAATCAGGAAGGATAAGAAAAAGATAGCCAGCAGGCTTAGGACCGGCCCCAATTGGTGGAAAGGTGAAAAGAGGGTCAGCGGCCGCAACTTTATTGAAGAACCATGACGATTTATGATTTTATTCTAGCACGAAACCGCAATTGCCTAATCCGGAGCGGTGGGATAGCCGGTTCCAGACACCCGCTTCACCGACCGCAAACGCTCCCGCAAAAACTTCTTGACGACATGCACCGGCACCGCCACCCCTACCTCAGGTCCTACCATCATGGTGTTAAGGCCCACCAACCTGCCCTGATCATCCACCAGCGGGCCCCCGGAATACCCCGGCCTGAGCTGCAATCCCACCACTATTAGCTCCCGATCATCCGGAGGCATCTCCAGCAACATCTCCGTTAAGTCGGGGCCGACACCGATAACCACGCCACCGGTGGCCGCAGCGTGGATGCCCCAGGGATGGCCCAGCGCCGTTACCCACTGACCCGGTTGGAGCGTCCGGGAATCCCCCAGCTCAATGCTGGGCAGTCCGGTTTCCGCCACCGAAAGGGCGGCCACATCCAGGTGGCGGTCGTGAGCCAGCACCCGGGCCGCCAGCCTGGTGCCATCTGGGAGCACGACCTGCGGCGTGCGGGTTCGGACCACGTGGGCGTTGGTGACGATGAGCCCGTCGGGATGCCAGATGGAACCGGCGCCGCCGCCCCGTTCCCCACTTTTAACCTGAACCAGGCTGCGCTTTACTCCGGAGACCAGGCCGCCCAGCTCGTCGTTTATTTGCTGCAGCAACGTCGTCATAGCTACTCCTCTAGGGGTGAAGTCCGATGGTGACTGAGAGCTCCTGCAGCTGGCCTCCTCGCAAAATGCGCGCCGGTAGGGCGGTTCCAACCCGATCTCCCGTCAGTAGCGCCAGCAGGTCATCCAGGTGGCGCACCGGCTGCTTAGCCAGGGATACTAGAGTGTCCCCCAGAAAAAGTCCGCCCGCCGCGGCCGGACCTTCCGGTTCCACCGAAGTCAACAGTAGGCCGGTCTCCTGCCCGAGCTTGGCCACCAGGGTTTCGGGCAATCGGGTGGGTTGGGCGCCGACGCCCAGATACCCCCGCTGGACCTTGCCGTGGGTCAGCAGCATCTCCACTACCTTCCGCAAGGTGGGAGTGGTGATGGTCAAACCGGCGCCCCGGAGGAAGGCGGAGGTGTTTACCCCCAGCACCCGCCCGGCGGCATCCACCAGTGGTCCGCCCGAGAATCCAGGGTACATGGTCAGGTCGGTCCGCAGGTAGTAGTCCAGGGTGCCTCCGGTGGGGGTTCGCCACCCCTGACCGAGGACGCTGACGATGCCCAGGGTCGATTGGATACTCGAACCGGGTCTGCCCAGGGCCAAGACCAAATGCCCCACCTTTATCTCTTCGGGCTGGCCCCAAGTGGGCGGTGTCAAGCCGCCGGCCGCTACCCTCAAAACCGCTAGATCGGTGCCGGGGTCGCGGCCCGCCAAAACCGCGGGAACCACGCCGCCGTCAGGAAGGCCGACGTTAATATCGGTGTCCTGCTCCAATCCATGATTGGTAGTGACGATAACGCCGTCGGCGTTCCAGACCACCCCACTGGCGGGCAACCGGCTTCGCCCGTCGACCTTCACCACCACCGGACTCGCCTGCTCCACCGTGGCGGCCAGGGCGTTAGATACATTGGATAAAACTGCTGACATGTATTGTTCTCCTATATCGGTCTTCAGCTTCCTGATAAAAAGCTCTATCAACACCCTAACATCGGCATGAAGGGGACACATTACCCATTTGAGCAGGAGCCCGCCTGGAAAAATGGCTAGGTTAGAGGAGGATCAACCCGCTTCGGGTGGCTCGCATCACGGCGTCGGTACGGCTTTGGGCCCCCAACTTGCCCATGATGGAGTTGATGTGGAACTTGACCGTATGCTCGCTGATATCCAACTGAGAAGCGATGACCTTGTTGGGCAATCCCTCGGCCAAAAGCTGCAACACCTGGGTTTCCCGGGGGGTTAGCTCAGCGGCCTCCGGACCGGCAGATCTTTCAGCAGTGGGTAGAAGGGCCAGGCTCAACTCCGGGTCCAGGGCCATCAGGCCTTGGGAAACCGCCCGGACCGCCGCCCGCAGGGTGGCTCCGGGGGAGGCTCGCAGCAGCAGCCCCCGGGACCCGGCGAGCCAGGCGCCGACGGCTTGGCGTTGGTCGGATACCAGCGCTACAATTGGAAGGTTGCTATCGGAAAGGCCCGACAACTGCTCCAGTCCCGCGGCGGGACTCTCATCAAGACCCCGAACCGGATCCCAACCCAGGTCCCAGACCACCACAGAGGGACGAAAGACGTCTACTGCCGATGGCGCGGCTGATTTCCCCTCTATCTGGCCAACCACCGTGACGCCGGCTCCGTGGGTCAAAACGGCGGCCAGGCCGACTCGGGCCAGCGGATCATCGGCCACTATCAGAACCTTTAAACCCACATTTCCCATATGGCTAAAAAGTTGTCTCAGTAATTCGTCGATGGTCTTTCAACCATTGTCTAATTATGGGCTTTTTTTGCGTGTTTCCAGCTATAATAACTCTATGATATGTCACTTTGCAGTAAGATGCCGTAGGCATCATTGAGGCACCTGATGGGTGATGGCGAAAATGCCTCTCTCCGGCTCCAATTCAACCCCAAAGTCCGCCTGGAATTTCACGGCTCAACCATCACC
>JAKZUA010000176.1:0-27160 GCA_047516825.1 Dehalococcoidia bacterium | reverse complement strand
CTCGGGTCGTCCAACGCCGCGAAGTATTCGGCGATGGGTGCGCCTGTTGCCTGAACCATCACTACCCCTCCCTAGTTTCGTCATGATGATTACTATTTTAAACAAATTTAAGAAAGATAATAAGACGCGATTGCCCTGCTAAGCCTCTCAGAGTCCCTGGGGTTTGGAGCCGGTTTCGTGCCACCGAACCTGTCGCGGCCCCGGTTTGCTCGCTCCGGGCCGGATGATTTTCCTTGACCGTCTCCAGCCCCAATCCTATAATAAACTGGCGAATTAGGGGTATCCACTGATCCCTTTCCGTAGCCGAGGATTTTGCAAGTTGACCCAGCCCACAACCCTGTCCATAAAAGAAATTGAGCAGCGTGCCCTAAAAGAGTTGGCCGGGGCAAACGATGCTGACGCCCTGGAGCAGTGGCGGGTGGCTTACCTGGGCCGCCGAGGGGCATTGACCACCTTCCTCAGAGGGATCGCCCAGCTACCCTTGGAGCAGCGCCGGGAATTGGGCGCCCTGGGTAACCAGACCAAGAGCAACCTGGAGGAAGAGCTGGCCCGGCGTAACCAGGAAATCAGCCAGCGGCTCTTGGCTCGCACCATAGACCAGGAGCGCCTGGATGTTACTCTGCCCGGCAGGCCAACAACCATAGGACGGCTTCATCCCACGACCCAGGTGGTGCGGGAGATAACCAGCGCCTTTGGCTCCATGGGCTTCGGCGTGGTGGAGGGCCCCGAAGTGGAGTGGGACCACTACAACTTTGAAATGCTCAACATTCCCCAGGGTCACCCGGCTCGGGACATGTGGAACACCCTGTGGATCGATTACCGGGATGAAACGGGCCGGCAGCCGATGCTGCTGCGAACCCAAACGTCTCCAATGCAGGTTCGGGTTATGGAAAGCACTCAGCCGCCCATTAGAGTGGTGGCTCCGGGCAAGTGTTACCGGTACGAGGCGACCGACGCCACCCATGAATGGCATTTCTACCAGATAGAAGGTCTGGCGGTGGATGAGGGCATAACCTTCGCCGACCTGAAGGGCACTCTGTACGAGTTCGCCCGGCGGTTATTCGGTGAAGAGCGCAAGGTGCGCTTTCGCTGCGATTACTTCCCCTTTGTGGAACCCGGCGTGGACATGTCCATCGACTGCTTCGCCTGTGACGGTGGGGAAGAAGGCTGCCGGATATGCCGGGACAGCGGCTGGATTGAAATCATGGGGGCGGGAATGGTGCATCCCCAGGTGCTAAAGGGGGTTGGCTACGACCCGGAAAAATATACCGGCTTCGCCTTCGGGGTGGGGCCGGAACGCGTCGCCATGCTGAAATATGGAATCGATGACATCCGGCACTTTTATGCCAACGACCTCCGTTTTTTGCGGCAATTCTGATACAATTCTCAGCACCCTCCGGGCGACTATCGCCGGTCATCAGTGCCGGCCAGATGCTTGACCATCGAGCCCAAGGCTGCGCCATCACCGGAAATAGAATCCAACTTATAAGCTGTTTATGCGCGTTCCCCTAAGCTGGCTTCGCGACTACGTAGACATTGATGGGCCGGTTAAAGAGCTGGCCCATCGCTTGACCATGGCCGGTGTAGAAGTCGGCGAGGTAATAAAGCTGGGCGGCTGGGAAGAATGCCTGGTCGGCCAAGTATTGACGGTGGCCCCCCATCCCAACGCCGACAACTTATCCCTATGCCGGGTAAGTTCTGGCGACGCGGAAATGGAGGTGGTCTGTGGAGCGCCCAATGTTGCCGCTGGGCAGAAGGTGTGCTTCGCTCGAGTAGGCGCCCATCTATTCAATACCCACAGCGGAAAACATGAAACCCTCAAGGCGGCCCGCATTCGCGGGGTGGTTTCGGAGGGTATGATCTGCTCCGAGGTGGAACTGGGTCTGGGTGACGGACATGAGGGCATCGTGGTTTTGCCCGAGGACGCGCCGGTGGGGATGGAGCTGGACCAGTACCTGGGGGATACCATCCTGGATCTGGAATTGACTCCCAACCGGCTGGACTGCCTCTCCATGCTGGGGGTAGCCCACGAGGTAGCCGCCCATAACGGCCAAAGGGTGCGGGAGCCTCAGCTGGACTACCCGGAAGAGGGTCCCGCCATTGCCAAGCTGGCCACCGTCTCGGTTGCCGATCCGGACCTGTGCGCCCGTTACACGGCGAGCGTCATTCAGGGCATATCCATCGCTCCGTCCCCCCAGTGGCTCCAAGATCGTCTGAACCGGGCCGGGCTCAGGCCCATCAATAACGTGGTGGACAGCACCAATTACGTCATGCTGGAATTCAACCAGCCCCTCCATGCCTTCGACCTGGATAAGCTGGAGGAACAGACCATAATTGTCCGAAGGGCCCGGCCGGGGGAGACCCTGGAAACGCTGGACGGGGTGACTCGGCAGCTCAATCCGGAGGTGCTGGTCATCGCCGACGCCAGTCGGCCGGTGGGCTTGGGGGGGGTGATCGGTGGGGCTAACAGTGAAATTGACCTCGGCACCCGCCGGGTACTTCTGGAGTCCGCCACCTTCAACGGCTACAACAACCGGCAGACCGCCGATACCTTCCGGCTCCGCACCGAGGCGACCCTACGATTCGAGAAGGGGCTCCGCGCAGAATTGGCTCCCCTGGCGCTGAGGAGAGCCACCCAGTTGATTCATGATCTGGCCGGCGGGAAGGTAGCGCGGGGCATTGTGGACATTTACACCGACCGGGACCAACCCCCACTGGCCGTTTCTCTCACCCTCCAGCGGCTGCGGCTGGTTTTGGGCATGGAGTTGGACCTCCCCAGGGTGGAAGAGGTGCTGCAATCCTTGGGTTTTCAAACCGAAGGAAGGGGTTCCGGCCGCCTGAATGTCCAGGTACCCTACTGGCGCAACGACATAAATATCGAAGAGGACCTGGTGGAAGAGGTGGTGAGGATCATTGGCTACGATAACGTTCCCACCACCATGCTTTCCACCTCTATTCCCTACCACCAACCCAGGCCTTTGACCGAGCTCAAGGAGCAGGTAAGAGATATCCTGGCTTGGGCGGGAATGCAGGAGACCATCAGCTATCCTCTGATTAGTCTCGCGGACCTGGAGCGGGTAAACCAGATTGACCAAGAGCACCCGCCCCTGGGTGTGGCAAACCCGATGAGCGCGGGACAAGAATATCTGCGGCCCACGCTGCGAGCCAGTCTCCTGGCGACCCTGGCCTACAATCAAGGCCACAGCGAGGGACCCTTCCGGTTATTCGAAACCGGGCGGGTTTTCATACCCACGGGTACCGGACTTCCTGAGGAAAGGGAGGTGGCCGCCGGCGTTTTGGCGGGACCCCGAGGGGAACCGTCCTGGCTGGAGGATGAAGATGATCTCAGTTTTTACGACGCCAAGGGTATCATTGTTGCCGCGCTGGAGAGATTGGGGGTAAAGGCATCCTTCGAGCCCTGGGAAGACGCCACCTATCAGCCGGGCCGGTGCGCCCGAATCCGGTTAAATGACCAGACACTGGGTCTGCTGGGTCAGATTGACGACACTGTCAGGGAACGCTTCGACCTGCGCGACCAGCCTACCGCTCTCTTTGAGCTATACTTGGACCCGATTCTGAAGGCGCCCGAGCAGTCCAGTCGAGGGTTCCAGAGTTTCTCGCGCTTTCCAGCAGCCACCAGGGACCTGGCAGTGGTGGTGCCGGCCGAGGTTCCAGCGGACCGAGTGCAGCAAATACTGGCGCGTCCCAGGCTGGTGCAGCGGGTTGAGATGTTCGACCTGTATACTGGAGAACACCTTCCCGAGGGAACCAAATCCCTGGCCTTCCACATCCATTTGCAGTCCATGGACCACACCCTCGACACGCCGGAAGTGGATCGGGCGGTACAGGGTATTCTTCGCAATCTGGAGAAAGAAGTTGGGGCCACGCTACGGGCATGAGGGCCCGGGCAAATCCCCCTATGTCCCCCTTTGCAAAGGGGGACATAGGGGGATTTTGAAGCCAGGCTTTATCAGATTTCTGGCCATTGGGCCAAACTATTAGGCGCGACCCATCGGATAAGATAACATGACCGGACACAGTCATCATCAGCATAATCATGCCCCCAGCCACGGACATACCCATGTGGACGAAGACATGCTCAGCGTGGAGGAGGCCTATCAGCGGATTATCTCCTGCTTCAGCCCATTGGAGGCGCAGGAAAAGCCATTGCAGGATTGCTTGGGTCAGGTGCTGGCCGCCGATATCACCTCTCCCCTGGACCTTCCCCCGCTGACCAACTCCGCCATGGACGGTTATGCGGTACGGCATGAGGACATTCGGGCGGCTTCGGCGCAAGACCCACGGCTGCTTCAGGTCATCGGACTGGTGGCGGCAGGCCAGGTTTCCAACCAGACTGTAACCTCCGGCACCGCCATACGCATTATGACCGGCGCCCCGGTCCCGGCCGGAGCGGACACGGTGGTTCCCTTCGAGGAGACCGACGAAGTGCGCCGGCGGGACTCCGGGCAAACCCTGGAACAAATCAACATCGAGGTGGGCCTTCCTTCGGGCAGCAACGTACGACCCTCCGGGGAGGATGTCCTAAAGGGTCAGCTGGTATTGGAGGCGGGGACCGTAATCCGCCCCTCGGAAGTCGGCGTCCTGGCCTCCCTGGGATTGCAGCAGGCTAGGGTCATCCGCCGCCCGGTGGTATCCATTCTTGCCACGGGCGACGAGTTGGTTACCGTGGGTGAAGCCCTGGGGCCCGGCCAGATCTTCGACAGCAACAGTGCCGGTGTCGCCGCTTCCGTGGTCGCATCCGGCGGGCTTCCCCGCGTTTTGGGCATCGCCCGGGACACCTTGGGCAGCCTGCACCAAAAGCTGGAGGAGGTAAGCGGCTCGGATCTGCTCATTACGTCGGCTGGTGTTTCCAAGGGCGACTACGATATAGTGAAGGACGTTTTGACCGAGCGGGGCGACATCAATTTCTGGTCGGTTCGAATGCGTCCGGCCAAACCCCTGGCCTTCGGCCATCTACGCGGTGGTGGTTCCCCAATCCCTATGTTAGGACTTCCTGGTAATCCGGTCAGTGCCATGGTGGCCTTCGAAATGTTTGCCCGCCCGGCCATTCGCACCATGCTGGGCCTGTTCAATTTGGCCCGCCCAATGGTGCCGGGCATTCTTACCGGCCCCATTTTCAACGGGGACGGACGGCGAGTCTACGCCCGCGTTGAAGTGGAAAAGAGGGACGGTATCTTCTATGCCGCCCCCACCGGCCCCCAGGGCTCTAACATATTGACCTCCATGTCTCGAGCCAACGGGCTGGCCATTTGCCCGGACGACGAAGCATCCCGCCAAGCGGGAGACCCGGTGGACATCATTATGCTAGATTGGAACGAAGAGGTAGACCTATGACCATCTCTGACCCGGAAATCGCCGAGGAAACCTTAGAACCGGTACTTTATTACATTAGCTTTGAACGCATCGAGCAATTAAATCGTTCTCCGGTTGCGATCGTGGCGGCCCGGCGCGGGCCATCCTGCCCTTCTCTGCTACAGCCGGAGCACGAACTAACGGATCCCAAGAAATTGGTTGGAGAGATCGCCAAGTATTGCTCCGATGAACCTGGGTTTGTCCGCCACGACATGCCAATTCAGGAGATGGTTTTTCGCATGCTCTTGCTGCGGGGGAACAAACCCACGCTCCTGGAAGAGCTCCACTACGACCTGACCGAGAAATGGGCCAGCCCAACGCGTCCGATTAGCATCAGCCAGGAGAATCTGAACCGAGTTCTGGTCAGCGACACCTTCTATGGGTTCAGCCAGTACAGCGTCGACGACTAGCCTGGCTTCCTTCCGGTTTTTGACGTGAGGCATAGGGCTGCCGGGTGAACGAAAAGAGGGTGCGACAGTCGCACCCTCTTTTTTCCTAATTCTAACCGCAGGTTAGGCAGCCAACTGCTCCGAGGCCACACCCACGAGCTTTTGGAAGGCCGGTGAGTCATTTACCGCCAAGTCAGCCAGCATCTTACGATCTACCTCCACGCCAGCCAGCTTGATGCCATGCATGAACTGGCTATAGGTAAGACCAGACTCCCGGCAGGCCGCGCCGATACGGACGATCCACAGCCGGCGAAATTCGCCTTTCCTCTCCCGCCGGTTGCGATAGGCGTGGCTCCAAGCGTGGATCAGGGCTTCTTTGGCCCATTTATAATTGCGATGGGAGGATCCGTGGAAGCCCCTCGCCGCCAGCATAACCTTCTTGTGTCGCCGATGTTTGGTAACCCCTCGTTTTACTCTGGGCAAGTATCTTCTCCGTTATTGGTTCCCGGCCGCTAGGCGTAGGGAAGCAGTTGGCTGAACCTCTTGATATCCTTTTTGTCTACCAGAAGTTTCGCGGCGTACTTCCGGGTCACTTTCTTTGGCTTCTTACGCCGCAAGTGGCTGCTCATGCGCTTCCGGCGCATCAGCTTGCCGGTACCGGTGATGTGGAATCGGGCTTTGGCGCCCTTGTGGGTCTTAAGTTTTGGCATCGGCTAGGTCATCCGCCTTTTTCTCTGGTTTCTCAACGTGAGTGGGGCTGGGAATCAGGACCATGTAGAGGGCTCGGCCCTCCATGGAAGGAGCCTTTTCTAAGCGAACTTCATCCTTCAACTCGTCGGCTACCTGCTTGAGCACGGCGAGTCCCAACTGCTGATGCATCGCCTCCCTGCCCCGAAACCGGACAGTTAGCTTTACCTTGGAACCGTCGTCGATGAACTCTCGGACCTTACGTAATTTCGAGTTCAGGTCATGGATGCCGATGTTGGGACGGAAGCGAACTTCCTTCAGCTCGGTGTTTTTTTGCCCCTTCTTGGACTCTCGATCTTTTTTGGAGTAAAGGTAGCGCAGTTTACCGTAGTCAAGCAGGCGGGCCACTGGAGGATCCGCATTGGGCGCCACCTCAACTAGGTCCACCTCGCTCTCTCGGGCCAGCTGCAGTCCCTGGTCTAGACTCATCACTCCGAGCTGCTCTCCGTTCTCCCCGATCACCCGCACTTGGGCAGAACGGATCTGCTCATTTACCTTATACTGCCTAGCTATATTACTACCTCCAAAGAAACTCTCAAAGAAACTCTAGCTCAACTTCCCCTGGTAAACGTTGATATAATTTATCATAAGGGTATGGGCACGTCAATCCATCTACGGCGCCGAAAACGCCTAAGGTTAAGATAAGGCAAGGGGCCAAGGGGCATGATCAACGCTTTGCGTCGACAAAGCGACAAATTAGCTGGTAAATCGCCTCAGCGCCAAACCCCAGCGCCTCTACCGGTAGCCGCTCATCGCTGCCATGAATGGTCTCGATAAAGTTGAAGCCAGGGGGCAAAGGCATAGGCAGGAAGCCGTAGGTTTGGATTCCCAACTTGGCAAACAGCCGTCCATCAGTGGCTCCGGGCAACAGCATTGGCACCGGCACAGCCGGGGGATCGGCGGCTCGAAGAATGTCGCTTAGGAGTGGGAACAGACCCATGTCCGGCTCGGCCGGCCCCGGATCGTAGCGGGAGATTTCCAGGTCCACATCCGCCCCTATTATCTGCTGAACCTCAGCCAGCATGTCATCCGGGCCAAACCCCGGGAGCAGGCGGCCATCCATATCGACCACTATTTCGCTGGGCAACACGTTGACCTTTTCCCCGCCCTGAACCATGGTCGCGTTCACGGTGTGGTGGAACAGGGGATCAAAGACCTGTCCCTTAGTTCCCATTAACCTCAATAAAGGCTGGGTCAACCTGGGGTTGAGTAACTGGGCCAACACCAGACCGGTAGGAAAGGGAAGGTTCGATTTCAAGCCATCAACCATCATGCGGGCGACCGGCGTTACATGAACCGGCATTTCCCGCCGGTCTAGGTCTTGCAGCATCCTCCCCAAACGGGCCATAGCTCCCCCAGAACTGGAAAGGGAGCCATGCCCCCCGGATCCCCGAAGGGTCGCCTGAAGCCGGCAAACCTGTTTTTCCGCCACCATTATTGGGTAAAATCTTTGCCGTCCCACATAAAAGCTGAACCCTCCAAACTCGCCGATGGCGTAGCGAATCCCTTGGAATAGGTCGGGGTGCTCCTCCACCAAATATCTGGCGCCATAAAATCCGCCCGCCTCCTCATCGCTGACCAAAACCAGGAGCACATCCCCGGCCGGCACAAACCCCTCGGCCCGGGCCCGAAGAAAAGCCTCCAGCAGCATTACCACTCCGCCCTTCATGTCCAGAGCGCCCCGGCCCCAAACATATCCGTCGACGAGCTTACCCTCGAAGGGGGGATGCTGCCATTCCTGGGCGGCGGTGGTCACCACATCCAGGTGTCCGTAGAGCATAAGCGACGGCGCTTTGCCCTGACCGGGAAGCCGGGCGATGAGGTTTGGGCGACCTGGAGATTTAGCCAGTAGGGTGGGCTCAACCCCAGCCCGGGTCAGGAGGGAGCTGATATAAGTGGCGCAGGCGGCTTCGTTGCCAGGCGGATTGGTCGTGTCGAACCGGATCAGCTCTTGGAGAGTCTGCGTAAGGTTTAAAGCCATGTCAGCTACGGCTGCCCGCTTGAGGAGCCGCCCGACTGGTGGACCGGTAAGAAAGTGGGGCGGCCTGGTTGAGGAGAACCGGACCACCGGAGGAGCCATGCCAAGCAATGGCGCGGCAACAATTGGCGGCTCATTCTAAGGGGATAGAACCTAAGGGCCGGATGGACCAAATCCCTGATCCAGGTCCATCAAGAACTCCTCGATGTTGGGAGCCAGCGGACCCGTGGTACCGCCGGATTCCCGCTGCTCCTCATCGTACCGCTCTTCCAGACGCTGCAGCAGACTAGCAACTTCGGACTCGTCGTTAACCATATCACGCAGGGATTCGTACTGTTTCCGCCCCCGGTCCGCTTCAATTAGGCGCTCCGGCATTTTGTACAGGGTGCAAAGAATCTCCATCAGTCTCGCTGTGCCGGTAAAGTCCTCATCAAGCTGGAAGTATTGGGGCAGGTGTACCACGTAAATCCTGGTTTCCACACCTCTTCGGGCGACGCCCTGGCCGATCAGGTAGGTGATGGTGGTTGGTCCTTCATAGTTGCTGGTCTGAACCTTGACCAGACGGTTATCCTCCTCGACGCCGGAGCCCACTCCAACGCCGGAAACCAGCAAGGGACGGGTGTGGGGAACCATGTCGTACATGCCCCCAATCAGGGAGTATTTTTTCACGCCCAGGTGCTCAAACACCTCCAACATGGTCTCCACGTACCCCTCGCCGTTGAGGTGAGGTTCCAGGAGGTGCACGAACAGTAGGTCCGGTCCCTCGGGTAGAGGGGCATGGCGGACGATAGTATTGGGTACGTTGAACTCCCGCTTGCCCTCGTTCATAAAAGAGCGGGGACGATACCGTGTGAAATCATAAAACAGACCGGGCTGCCCCATGCGGCCGATCTCCCTGGCCCGCAGGTGTCGTTCCAATCTGCTGAGGCTCAGAGTACCCACGCTTCCCACGTCGATCCACGGCCTAAGGACCGCCAGAACATGGGGATCCTTCATCTCGGGAACCGGTTCTGGCATTTCAAAATGCCCCAATTTCATACTTCCAGTTTGACAGTACCCGCCCGCATTTACAAGGCTGCCGGGATGGCTCCTGTCTCGGTTTAGGCTGTCTACGCCATGGACATCCTTGGCATCCACTAGAATCTACCTAAAACGACCCACGCCATTCCAAAGGGCTCGGGGTGGCATGTTGAATGAGTTGCCAAGGGCAGGTCAACAATCACCTATCTGGGTAAGGCGGCCTTCTCTCCAGACTATCGCGCCGTCCCGAACCGTGAGGAAAGTATCCAGCCTCACTTTACCCTCCACGTTGTGACCCGCCATATCGTGCCAAACAAATCTCCCTTCCCGCAGGTCAAACACGGCGGCATCCCCGGCCATGCCCGGCGCGAGGGAACCCAGGGAATCCTCAAGTCCCAGCACCTGCGCCGGACGAGCCGTGCTGGCCCGGACGGCATCTTCCAAAGACATTCCCAGAGCGTGAAACTTACTAACCAGATCATTCATCAGATAAAGGGTCCGGCCCGGTGGGGCGATATGAATATCGGTGCTGATGGTGTCGGGCGGCAATCCTTGGGACATGGCAGCCTTGACCACTGCCACGTCGCAGTGCACACCGGCATGCCCCACATCCATCACCACGCCCCGGTCCGAGGCGGCACGAACCTCAGGACGAATCTTTCCCGCGTTGTCCAGCATGGACTCCGGATTTCCGTTGAAAGCGTGGGTGGAAATATCGCCGGGTCCTAAATGCTCCAGCACCTGGGGCAGGGGGATGGGCGTGCCGCTAACATGAACCATCAGCCGGGCGCCAGCCTGGTCCGCGGCGGCCCTGGCCTGTTTCATAGCCAGGGGAGCATCCCAGTGGGCGACCGCATTCAGCTCCATCCGAACCTTGACTCCAAAAAAGAAGCCCGGATTCCGCTGGATCGCCTCGGCGGTGCGGTCCACGTCAATTACGCGCATATCCTGAAGTCCGCCGCCCAGAATTCGGTTGACCGCCAGGCCGATGGCGCCGATGTGGAGGAAAGCCAGCAGCCGAGTCCGGTGCGCCGGAAAGACGTAGTCCTTCATGGCGGAGTAGTTCAAAAATCCGGCGCTGCCTGCGTCCACGCCGGTGGTTACGCCCGCCGCGAGACAATTCTGGTCGGCATGGACCGAGCTGCCGTTGCCGCCGTGGTAGAAATGCCCGTGCAGGTCTATCAGCCCCGGGGTTACCAGCTTGCCCGACACATCGACCAGGTTAGCAGCCGATGCCGGGTCGATGCGCTCGGCGACGGCGGCGATCTTACCGTCTTGAAAGGCCACGTCTCGCAGCGCATGGATGCCCTGGGCCGGGTCAAGGAGGGTGCCACCCTTTAGAACCAGGTCATACAAAGGTGGGGCGGTTGTCATTTTTACTCCTTGGGCCGGTCCCGTCCGATTAACCTGAATTGCGGACCGACGGCCGGTTTGGACTAGTGGTCCCTCGTATGTACCGCTACAGCAGCGGACCGCAAAAGCCTGGGGAGTCGCAAAGCTCCTCTCCCTTGCCAGGGGTATTTCTTGTAGCTGAAGATCCAGATTGCCGTGTCATTTCCAGGGAGCAAAGTGGCCGAGAAATCTTAGATTCCTCGCCTCCACTAGGTTCCGACTCGGAATGACATCATTTTTCATGCTAAGGTGCATTCGCGAGTCACAAAATTTACATACCTTTGTCAGCCCCGTTAAGGGGAAGAGACTAGTTTTTAGACCCCCTGCTTTCAGGCCAAATCGTCCTCATCTTCAGCTTCGGCATACTCCATGTGGCGAAGACGGGGATAAACCAGCTCTTTGGGACGCCTCAAATCTCCCTCGGATATGTCTGGAGACTCCACCAATGGACGGGCTTCCCATTTTTCGATGGCCTGCTTGATTAGCTCGCGGACGAGTTGGGGAGAGCGGCCCTCCAGGCGACCCAGTTGATACGCCAGTGTGACAGCCAGCTGATTAGCGGTAATCTGCTCAAAGGCAACCTCGTTTCGCAGGTCCTCGGGCATGCCCCCAGCCTGATCTATGAAATCGTCAAGGACCTGCCCCAAGATGTCCGGCATTCCGCCCAGCTCTATTTCTGTCATGTACTCCGTTAGCTTATCGGTGAGATCGGTTACGCCCTCCTCAGGCAAAACCAACCCGCCAAATTCATCCTGCTGGGTGCCAGTGTTATCATCGGTCATTTAAAAGCCGCTCCTTTCTCGGTGGCTATATCAAGACCCAAAGTGGGGCAGGCCTCGGCAATTCGCCCGGAGTTTTGGCGCGAGTTTCCGCAAATCGAATTTCCGCTGTCCTGCTAAAATATTTTAGCATGCTCCCGCCAACAACAGACGTGAACCAGGCTATTCCCCAAATAAACTCTCAAAAAGGTAGGTCCGCCCGGCCTGGTGCCGGTCGACCAAGCCAGACACAATTTCCCGGTCAATCATTCCTTGAAGCCCCAGCCACCAAATGCTAAGATGACCTCAAGAGCCACGTCGTTCCATCATTATTCCATCAGTGTCAGGGGGCCCAATCTGCCAGCCAAGGTTGACCCGGTAAGGCAAGCAGAAATTTCCGTATTTCCAGAATTCGAAGGAGAGCTATCCCAAGCCTGGCTTCAGCGAGTCCTCGAAGGAGCCCTGCGGGGGGCGCTAGAGCCGAATGAGCCGGCCCAGGTGAGTCTGGTGGTCGCCGACGATGCCACCGTGCGGGGGTTGAACGCCCAATTCCGAGGTCTGGACGAAGTAACAGACGTGCTTTCTTTCTCCGCCAACCATCCCGGCCATTGGCTGGGGGAATCGGAGTTAGCGGCGGACTGTTATATCCAACCTGGAAGCGAGGCGGCCTTTCCTTTTCCAACTCTTGACGGCGGCCCACCGCCTTTGGGCGAGGTGATCATATCCTTCCCTCAAGCTCGCCGACAAGCGGAAGAGCGAGAGGAGCCGTTGGATCGGGAGATGGCGCTGCTCATCGTCCACGGGGTGCTCCACCTGGTAGGCCATGAACACCTGGATATTGAGGAAACCGCACTGATGCAGGGCCGGGAGCAGGCCGCTTTGGCCGGCCTATTCGCCAATGGTCTATTCAAGACGGGAATGAACCTGAAATGACCTCCCAAGTCTACTACCGCAAGTGGCGGCCGGACAGCTTCACCGACTTGGCCGGACAGGACCACGTAGCTACCACCCTTCGGCAGGCCATCAAACAACAACGGGTCTCCCACTCCTACCTTTTTTGCGGACCCCGGGGCACCGGCAAGACCACCACAGCCCGAATACTGGCCAAAGCGGTCAATTGCCTGGAGCTGGCGGAGGGAAATCCCTGCAACAACTGCCAAATTTGCCGCACCATAAATGAAGGCCGGTTTTTAGACATCATCGAGTTGGACGCGGCCAGCAACCGGGGCATCGATGAGATCCGGGAAATCCGGGACAAGGTTAACTTCGCACCGGTGGAGGGCCGCCGCAAGGTCTACATCATCGATGAAGCTCACATGCTTACCGACCAGGCCTCCAACGCATTTCTGAAAACCCTGGAAGAGCCGCCTGCCCACGTAATCTTCGTGCTCTGCACCACCGAGGCCAACAAGATATTGCCCACCATTATCTCCCGCTGCCAGCGCTTCGACTTTCGCCGCCTGCCCACCGACGTCATCTGCCGCCGGCTGACCGAGATCATCGAAGGGGAAGGCGTGGCCGTGGAACCCGAAGCCCTGCGCGCCGTTGCTCGTTACGCCTCGGGCAGCCTGCGGGACGCGGAAAATCTCCTGGAGCAGCTGGCGGTTTCCTACGGCGACGGCGTGACCCTGCAGCAGGTGGAAGAGTTATTGGGTCTGGGACAGGGCGATCAATGGCTGGAGCTGGTCAAGTTTCTGCTGATGGGCAACACCTCAGCATCCCTGGGCATTATCAACCAGGCGGCCTGGGAAGGCGCCGATCCGCGTCAGCTTCACCGCCAGGTTCTGGAGCTGCTCCGCGCCGCCATGCTCCTGGAGTGGAACTCCGGGGATTCGCTGGACTTGCCCGCCCACGTGACCGGCCAGCTGAAGGAGTTGGTCGGTCAACTTCCCAGCTGGCGCATAATGAAGGCCATCAAGATCTGGGGCGACGTCAATATGCGGTATGACGCCCCTTCGACGCTCCCTTTGGAGCTGGCGGTGGTGGAGACCTGCGACGATACCGTACCTGCCGCCGCCGCGGCTCCCCCGGCTCCGCAGGCAGCTGGCCGGGGGCGTCCCGCCGGCTCTAACAGCCCACCACCAGGCAGCCAGCGAAACGCCAGCAGCCAGGGAGCCCCCGCCGCGCCCTCGCCAGAAAGACCAGCACCGAACGCAGCTTCGCCAGACATTCCAGATAGACCAGCCAGACCTAGCGAGCCAGCAGCGGCGGCAGCGCCAATCGCCGAAGATTCCTTTCAAGGGCGGTGGCAGGCCACGGTACGGGCGCTGGGGAGATGCAAAGGAAAGAAATTTAACCTAGGCGCCCTGCTGCGGGACTGCCGGGTGGATGCCGTATCCTTGGAAGGGGATACGCTGGTGCTGCCCTTCAGCCATCAGACCAACATGGAGCGAATGCAGGAAGAAATGGAGGAACCCAATGGGCACCGCCTGGTAACCGAGTCGATAGCCAAGTGCTTTGGCGAGTCCTACGACTTTAAGCTTGCCCTGAACCGGGATCCGGGCAATGGGGAAGAACCACGCCAAACTGCGCAGCGGAGTCCGCTGGTGCGCACCGCCATGGGGATGGGAGCTAGAATTGTGGAGGAGACAACCGAATGAACCGGAATATGATAAGGCAGGCGCAGCGGCAGGCCCAAAAGCTGCAGGACGACATGCAGAAGGTCCAAGAAGAGCTGGAATTCCTCACCGTGGAGGGCAGCGCCGGTGGTGGTGTGGTAAAGGTAGTGATGTCCGGCAAACAGGTGGTGGAATCGGTAACTATCGAACCGGAAGCGGCGGAGGAGTTGGACTTGCTGCAAGACCTGGTCGCCGCGGCGGTCAATGACGCCTTCACCAAGACCCAGGAGATAGCCAGCCAGAAGATGAGCGCGGTCACCGGCGGCCTGAACATTCCCAGCCTTACTTAGAACTATCTCAAAACTACTCTGTCATTCCGAAGGAGCGAAGCGACTGAGGAATCTCCAACCTGGGCCCGTTAAACCTGATGAATCTGTGACGAAAGTTCTAGACTTGTAAGATCCAAATCCCCCTCAGTCCCTCTTTTAAATAGGGGGATTTACCCAAACGGCGGCGTCTCCGACCAGGTGTAGCTCCTAATTCAAGTCTCAGTAATAACCAGAATTCTGGCAACCCGCTCCCCATAAGGCGCTTGAGAGAACCTGATGACCTTAGATAACATTCCCTCAGCAGCTCCTTCCCTGGCCCGGCTGATCCAGGAGCTGAACCGGCTGCCCGGGATTGGACCCAAAAGCGCCCAGAGGCTGGCCTACCACATCATCCGCCTGCCGGAGCAGGAGGCTTACGACCTGGCGGAAGCCATCGGCACGGTGAAGCAGAAAATCGTGTTCTGCCAGGAATGCCAGAACCTGACCGACGCCAGCCCCTGCAATATTTGCACCAACCCTCAACGCCACCAGGACCAGATCTGCGTGGTGGAAGACCCGCTGGACGTTTTGGCCCTGGAGCGGACCCACTGTTTTTTGGGGTTGTACCATGTGCTGCACGGTGTAATTTCGCCCCTGAATGGCATCGGCCCCGACCAGTTGAAACTCAAGGAGCTTTTCCGGCGTCTATCCTCCGGCCAGGTGAAGGAGTTGATCATCGCCACCAACCCCACCCTAGAGGGCGAGGCCACCGCCATGTATATCTCCCGCCAGCTGGCCCCCACCGACCTGAAGCTTACCCACCTGGCCCGGGGCCTTCCGGTGGGGGGTTCTCTTGAATATTCCGATGAACTGACCCTGAGCCGAGCTTTCCAGGGTCGCCAACAGGTCTAGCATGGCGGTCCCTCGAACCTACCGCACCGAAGCCCTCTCCCTAAGAAAGATCCCTCTGGGCGAGGCAGATCTTCTGCTAACCCTATATACCCGGGATGCCGGTAAGCTTCGGGCTGTGGCCAAGGGAGCCCGCAAGACCACTAGCAAGCTGGTGGGGCATTTTGAACCGCTTACGCTGAACCGTCTTGCTCTGGCCAAAGGCCGAAACCTGGACATCATTACCCAGGCTCAGGCCATCGATAACTTCAGCGCCCTCAAAAGCGGCTTGACCGGCCTGACGCGAGGTCTCTACATCGCCGAGCTCCTGGACGGGTTCGGCTCGGAAGCCGATCCCAATCCAGCTCTTTACCAGCTTTCCCTGGAGGCCTTGCGGACTATTGAGCGGGCTCCAGCATCTGAGATGCCCCTGCGTTTTTTTGAATTGCATCTGCTCAGGGTTTCCGGCCTCATGCCGGAGCTTTACCAATGCGTGGAGTGCCGCCAGACTCTGGAGCCGGGACAGCACCGATTTTCTCCCGAACGGGGCGGCACCCTGTGTCTGGAATGCCAGCCCCCGGAAACCGGCGTGCAAAACCTGTCCCTCTCCACCCTCAAAGTTCTCCGCATGCTGCACCGCACCCCCTTGCCGGAAATTCCCGACCTGAAAATGGGCCAGCCCGTGGCGCTAGAGCTGAAGTCGGTCTTAGGCGCTACCGTCCGCTACTGGCTGGACAAGGAAATTCGCTCTAACTCGTTTTTAGAGCACCTACAGCAGTTGCCCGACTCTCCAGTATATTTTTAGCCGTAGCCCCGCCATTGCCGGGGCGATGCAAAACAGCCGGAAGGACTCTTTCAAAACCTGTCTAGCCCGGCTTGACATCTTACTAGCCACTAAACCCACTAACCGCACCCAACGGGAGCCCGCCACCTTCCTACGCCCTTCCAATTCTCTGTTAAACAATGAAATTCCGTGTTCAATAAAATACTCATCGCCAACCGGGGCGAAATCGCCTGCCGCATCATCCGCACCTGCCAGAAACTGGGAATCAAGACCGTAGCAATTTACTCTGATGCGGACCAGAACGCGCTGCACGTCCAGCAGGCCGATGAGGCTTACCGGGTTGGTCCGGCAGCCCCGCAGGACAGCTACCTCAACGGGGAAAAAATCATTGAGCTAGCCCATACCAGTGGCGCCGAAGCCATTCACCCCGGATACGGCTTTCTTTCGGAAAACCCGCTCTTCGCCCGCCGCTGCCAGGAATCCGGCATTCGTTTCATCGGCCCCAAGCCGGAAGTGATGGAGAAGATGGGGGACAAGCTCCGGGCCCGGAAACTGGCCAAGAAAGCCGGATTGCCGGTGCTCCCCGGCACCGATGATGCGGTGGCCGACGTCCAGGCCGTGGACCGGGCTTGGGCTCTGGGCTTCCCTCTGATGGTTAAATCCGCCGAGGGGGGCGGCGGCATTGGAATTCACATAGTCGAAAACATGGACGAGCTGCTGCCCATCGTCGACCGTACCCGCCAGGTATCCACCAACGCCTTTGGCAGTCCCCGGTTGTTTTTTGAGCGGTTCTTAAATGGTGCTTCTCATATTGAAGTGCAATTGATGGGCGACGAACACGGGAACCTGGTTCACCTCTATGAGCGCGACTGCTCAATTCAGCGCCGGAACCAGAAACTGGTGGAGGAATCCCCCGCCGTCAAACTGTCCCCCAAAATACGCAAGAAGGTTTGCAACCTAGCGCTGAAACTGGGCCGGCATATCGGCTACTCGGGCGCCGGCACGGTCGAATTCCTCGTATCCTCCCAGGGGCAGATCTACTTCCTGGAGATGAACACCCGGCTTCAAGTAGAGCACGGGGTGACCGAGCTGGTGACGGGATTGGACCTGGTGGAGCTACAGCTGCGGGCGGCAGCCGGAGAGACGCTGCCTTTTTCCCAAAAGGATGTACAGATCAGCGGCCACGCCATTCAGGTACGGGTCTACCCGGAGGACCCGGAGACTTTCTTGCCTGAAGTGGGCATCATTACTGAGCTGAACCTGCCGTCGGGGGAATACGTGAGGGTCGACAGCGCGCTTGGCAAGGGCTATGAGGTTACGCTACACTATGAATCGCTGCTAGGCAAAATAATGACCTGGGGAGAGAGCCGAAGCGACGCCACCAGGAGGCTGCTCACGGCTCTGCTGGCTTTCCGATTGGAAGGCGTTAAATGTAACGTACCGTTATTACGTGGAGTCCTGGCATATCCTGATTTCATCCAGTCGACCCACCATACCGGCACCCTGGCCAAGTATCTGGAACATCGAAAGCAACGCATCTACCCCACGGGAGCCAATGGCCACTTGAACAGCGACGGACAAGAAAGGGCGAATCGAGAGTTGGCTGCGGCCATCGGGGCGGCCATGGCGCTGTCGGCGCAGGCCGCCCCGCTCCAACCCTCCCCGGTTCCGGCCACGGCGCCCTGGCGAGCCTTTGGCCGGCGGGAGCAAATGCTCTCCCATACCTTGGGGAGCCGGGGGTGGCGCTAACCACCTGTCGAGTAAAGGTCGGGGATCGGTGGTACACAGTTGAAGTTGGAGACCTGACCCGCTCTCCAGTTGAGGTTATCGTCGAGGGCGAGAGCTTCTTCGTCGATCTGGAGAACCTTCCGCTCCCACCCCAGCCGCCACTCCGCCCCCGAAGAGGTAGAACCAGAACCCAGGCTGTGACCCCTCCCCCAGCCACCGGCGCGGCTCCGCTTCAACTTCCTTCCGACAACATCTTGCGCTCCCCCATGCCCGGACGGGTAATGTCCATCACAGTCCGGCCCGGGCAACGGGTCTCCGCTGGGGAGGAGGTTTGCGTGGTGGAGGCCATGAAAATGGAGCAGAGCATTCGGGCCCCCCGGGCCGGCGTGGTCAAGGCGATCCACGTCCAGCCGTTGGACTCGGTCAGCGCCGACGACCCCCTGATCGAGCTGGAATAACCGGGAGTCTCACCCACAGGGAATCTCCTAGCCGGGTAATATTCCCTTACAACGTTCCCCCAGAAATGCTGCAGAAATGTTAGAATTAGGGTTACTTAGCCCAAATAAGGTGCTGCATAATGCCCCAGGATTTCATCCACGTCAAAGGCGCCCGCGAGCATAATTTAAAGAACGTGGAAGTGACGATTCCGCGGGACAAGCTGGTGGTAATCACCGGAGTTTCCGGCTCCGGGAAAAGCTCTCTGGCCTTTGACACCATCTATGCCGAAGGGCAGCGGCGCTACGTGGAATCCCTTTCGGCCTACGCCCGCCAGTTCCTGGGGCGCATGGACAAGCCCGACGTGGATTACATCGAAGGCCTATCGCCGGCCATCTCCATCGACCAAAAGGGCGTCTCCCACAACCCCCGGTCGACCGTGGGCACCGTCACCGAGATCTACGACTACCTGCGGCTATTGTTTGCCCGGGTAGGCATCCCTCACTGCCCCCAGTGCCAACGACCGGTGGAACGCCAGACGATTCAGCAGATTGTGGACTCGATCCTGGCTTTGCCGGAAGGTACCCGCATCACCTTGCTGGCTCCCAAGATCCGACGCAAGAAGGGAGAGCACAAGGAGGTGTTCGACTCCGCCAGGAAGGCCGGGTTTGTCCGAGTGCGGGTTAATGGAGAGATTCATCTGCTGGAAGAGGTTGAGGACTTCAACCTGAACAAAAACAAGTGGCACTACATAGAAATAGTGGTCGACCGGCTTATCGTCCGGCCGGAAACCGAGCGCAGCCGGGTGGCCGAGTCGGCTGAGACGGCGCTGCGTGAGGGGGGAGGGGTTATCCAGGTGGACCAGGAAGGTGGGGAGGAGCTGGTTTTCTCGGAGCAGTTCGCCTGCGTCCAGTGCGGCACCGGCCTTCCGGAGATAGAACCGCGAACCTTCAGCTTCAACAGTCCCCACGGCGCCTGCTCCACTTGTACCGGTTTGGGCTACAAGCTGGAGGTGGATCCGGACCTGGTTATTCCCAATAGGAATCTGTCCCTGATGGAGGGCGCGGTAGTTCCCTGGACCCGTTTCGGCCCGTCCAGCGGCTGGTATCTGAGCCTGATGGACTCCGTGGCCGACGCCCACGGCTTCTCCGCCCATACCCCGGTCAAAAACCTGACCGAGGAGCAGCTGGACCTGATCCTGTACGGCAACCAGGACCGGAGCATCACCATCAAGCACAAGACCCACCGGGGCCGCCGCTATAGCTGGGACACCAAATATGAGGGGGTTATATCCAATCTGGTGCGCCGCTACAAGAATACCGAATCCGACCACACCCGCCAGGAAATCGAGAAGTACATGGCGGCGCGTCCCTGCCCCAGCTGCGGAGGCGAGCGGCTCCGCCCGGAAGCCCTGGCGGTAAAGGTTTGCGGAATGGGCATCATGGATGTTACCGCCCAGAACATCGGTCGGGGATTGGAGTGGGTGCGGCAGATCGACCCGGACGCCCCGGGGGAACATACCGGTCCCGTCCTCTCCCCACGGGACAAGACCATCGCCAACCAGATCCTCAAGGAGATTGAAGGGCGCCTCCGCTTTCTGGACGACATCGGCCTGGATTATGTGACAATGAGCCGTACCGCACGCACTTTGTCGGGTGGCGAAGCCCAGCGAGTCCGCCTGGCCACCCAAATCGGCTCGGGATTGACCGGCGTGCTCTACGTTTGCGATGAGCCCACAGTGGGCCTGCACCCTCACGACGACCAGAGATTGATCGATACTCTGTTAAACCTGAGAAACATGGGCAACACAGTGATAGTGGTGGAACACGACGAAGCCATGATGCGGGCCGCCAACCACATAGTAGACATGGGTCCCGGCGCCGGGGAGCACGGCGGCCAAGTGGTAGCCACCGGCCTTATTGAAGACATCATGGAAGCGTCCGAATCCCTCACCGGCCAGTACCTCAGCGGCCGGAAGAAGATTCCCATGCCCCAGCTGCGGCGCGCCGGCAATGGCTCCCAGCTGAAAATTTGCGGCGGTCGAGAGAATAACCTTAAAGACCTGGACGTGAGCATACCCCTGGGAACCCTAACCTGCGTTACCGGTGTGTCCGGCTCCGGCAAGAGCACCCTGATTTACGACATCCTTTACAGGAGGCTGGCCCAAGTCCTGAATCGGGCCCGAGATTTACCCGGGCGGCATGATGAAGTGCTGGGCATAGAGCACATCGATAAAGTCGTCAACATCGACCAGTCTCCCATTGGACGGACTCCCCGCAGCAATCCGGCCACCTACACCGGCGCCTTCACTCCCATCCGGGAGCTTTTCGCCAGCCTGCCGGAGGCACGGGTCAGGGGTTATAAGCCGGGACGCTTCTCCTTCAACGTTCGGGGCGGCCGCTGCGAGGCTTGCCAGGGGGAGGGCTATAACCAGATTGAAATGCAGTTCCTCCCTGACGTTACCGTCCCCTGTGATGTCTGTCATGGGAAGCGCTACAATCGGGAAGCCCTAGAGGTAACTCTGCACGGGCACAGCATCGCCGATGTGTTGAACATGACAGTGGAGCAGGCTCTGGATCTCTTCTGGAACTTCCCCCGCATTCGGCCCAAGCTGGAGACCCTGCGGGAAGTGGGCCTGGGTTATATCCATCTGGGTCAGCCGGCCACTACTCTTTCCGGCGGGGAGGCCCAACGGGTTAAACTGGCCACCGAACTCGCCAAGAGAGCAACCGGTAGAACCTTTTACCTCTTGGACGAGCCCACCACCGGCCTCGCTTTTGAGGACTGCGCTGCGCTGCTGCGGGTGCTGCACCGCCTGGTGGATAATGGCAATACGGTGGTGTTGATCGAGCACCACCTGGACCTGATTAAAAACGCCGACTGGGTAATCGACCTGGGCCCCGGCGCCGGAGACCAGGGCGGCGAATTGATCGCGGTGGGCACGCCGGAACAATTGGTCAAACATCCAGATTCCCACACCGGCCGCTACCTCCGCTCGGTGCTGGAGGATAGCCGAGCGCCCATGGCGGAAGCCGTGGCCGCTGCGGGTAATTAGCGGGCCGTTTTTTTCCGTCCGCTGACGGATTTTCCCACCCTCCGCTGGTTGATGTCCATAATTGTTTTGGATTTGCTTTGTCACCAAAAAAGCGGTTTGCTACAATGCTCACCGGTGGTCGATAATATTAGATGAGGACAATTATGCCCCTTCATTATGACGGCGAAATCCAGATAACCAAGATAAACATGGGCCCATACAACAACAACGGCTATATTGTCGCCTGCGCGGAAACTAAGGAAGCCGTAATCATAGACACACCGGCCGAGCCCGAGAAGCTATTGAGCGAAATTGGCGATGTTCAAATTAAGGCCATTCTGATTACTCACGGGCACCAGGATCATCTATTGGGTTTTGCCGAAATTACCGGGCAAGTTCACGCGCTAGTCGGCGTGGGAGAGGCCGATGCGGAACTTTTGCCGAGCCCTCCGGGTATCGCCCTGAAGGACGGCGCCATCCTCAAAATTGGGAGCAAGACCATCCAGGTTCTCTCCACTCCGGGTCACACCAACGGCTCTACTTGCTATTTGATTGGTGGGCATCTGTTCTCCGGAGATACTTTGTTCCCCGGCGGCCCGGGCAAGTCTCGCAGCCCGGAGGCCTTCAAACAAGAGATCGACAGCATAACCCGGAAGCTGCTGGTTCTACCCGATGACACCGCGGTCTACCCAGGACACGGCGATGACACCACCATCGGGCAGGCTCGCCAGGAGTATCAAGTTTTCGCATCCAAACAACACCCGGATGACCTGTTCGGTGACGTAACCTGGCTCGATTAGTTTTCTAGAAATTACCCCGGCATGGCCAGCTATATCCAGACAAATTGCTCGACGCCCGAATAGGTGAATTGAGAATGTATCAGCGTACCATCCTGGACAACCAGCTCCGCGTGCTGAGCGCCACTTTGCCCCATACCTCCTCCGTGTCCATGCTGATCTGCGTCGGGGCGGGTTCCCGTTACGAGCCCCAGGAATTGGCCGGATTGTCCCATTTCCTGGAGCATTTACCGTTCAAGGGAACCAAAAGCTGGCCCTCCGCCCGGCTGGTGAGTGAAGCCATCGAAGGTGTGGGCGGCATTATGAACGCCAGCACAGACCGGGAGATGACCATATTCTGGTGCAAGGTTTCCAAACTGCACTTCAAGCACGCCTTCGCGGTGTTGATGGACATGGTGCTGAATCCCCTCCTGGACCCGGAGGAAATGGAGCGGGAGCGGGAGGTCATTCAAGAAGAGCTGCGGATGACCAACGACTACCCGACCCAGCGCGTCGACCTACTCATCGATGAAATCCTTTGGCCGGATCAGGCCATGGGACGGGACGTGGGAGGGACCCAGGACTCGGTTGCCCAAATTTCTCTTGACGATGTTCAGAAGTACATGGAGCGCCAGTACAACCCGGCCAACACCGTGGTGACCCTGGCCGGCAACGTCACCCACGAAGAGGTTACGGACTTGGTCGAGGCGGCGACCCGGGACTGGCTGCCCCGGCAGTCCCTGAATATGGAACCGGTAACCAACGGGCGCCACGAGCCGGTAGTCCGCATCGAGCAGCGCCGCACGGATCAGTCGCACCTTTGCCTGGGACTGCCCGGATTGTCCCTGGATGATCCGGACCGCTACGCCCTTTCCATTCTCAATGGGATTTTGGGCGACGGCATGAGCAGCCGGCTGTTCCTTAATTTAAGGGAGCGCCAGGGCCTGGCCTACGAGGTGTTTAGCTCGGTCAGCCATTTCCGCGACTGCGGCTCCCTGGTGGTCTATTGCGGCGTAGAGCCCAAGAAGACCAAGATCGCCGTCCAGGCCATGGTCAACGAGCTGCACGCCATGCACCAGGAGGTTCCCCAACAGGAGCTGAACAAGTCCAAGGAATACGCCAAGGGCCGCTTGCTGCTTCGGATGGAAGATAGCCGGTCGGTGGCCGCCTGGCTAGGCACCCAGGAGCTGCTGCTGGGCGAAATAGCCCTGGTCGAGGATGTTGTCGAGCATATCGACGCCGTTACCAGCGAGGACGTGGCCCGAGTGGGCCAGCGGGTCTTGAATGAGGAGAACCTGCGACTGGCCATGGTGGGACCCCACCGGAGCGACCAGGCTCTCCGCAAACTCCTGAGGTTTTAGCCCGCCTTTCTTGGACTACGCCATCCCGCCCGCGCCCCTAGCGAGAGTCGTACCCACCAGCCAATGGGTTTGCTGGGGGACGCGGCTCTCTAGCCCCCTATATAACTTCCCCGGAAGACGATCGTGAAGCTAGGCTTTTTCGTCACCAACCAATATCTCCCCGACCAGTCCATGCCTCAGATGATTCAGGAGAGTGTGGAGCAAGTCAGCTTGGCGCGCGAGGCCGGCTTTGACCTGATTTGCACCGGGCAGCATTACCTGGCCACTCCCTACCAGATGTCCACCAGCTTCCCCTTGTTAGCGCGATTGGCGGCGGAGGCCGGCGACATGGAGGTAGCCGCCACCGTGGTTCTGGTGCCGCTGCATAATCCGGTGGAGCTGGCGGAAAGCGTGGCCACCATGGACGCCATCTGCGGAGGCAGGTTCGTTTTCGGTATTGGACTGGGGTATCGGGACGAGGAGTACACGGCCTTTGGTATCCGGCGCGGCGAGCGAGTGGGACGGCTGCGGGAGGCGCTGGAGGTAATGAAACTCCTCTGGAGCGAAGACCAGGTAGAGTTTCAAGGCAAGTATTACCAGGTCCCTCGCATACAGCCGGCCACCCGGCCGGTGCGGCAGCCTCACCCGCCCATTTGGGTGGCGGCCAACAGCGACGCCGCTATCCGCCGCGCCGCCCGCTGGGGTTATCCCTGGCTGATCAATCCCCACGCCACCGTGCCCATGGTGTCGGAGCAGTGGGCTAAGTATGGGGAGACCCTGGAGGCTTCGGGGAAACCCCTGCCGGAAACCCGTCCGATGATGCGGGAGCTATACGTGGCCAACGACCGGGAGACCGCCCTTTTGGAAAGCGAGCCCTACCTGGGCCCCAAATACGAAGCCTATGCCGCCTGGGGACAGGATAAGGCGCTGCCCGGGGAGGAGAGTTTCAGTATCCCCTACCAGGATCTGGCGAAAGACCGGTTTCTACTGGGGTCTCCCGACCAGATAGTAGAGGAGATACAGCGGTACGAAAGGGAATTGGGGGTCAACTATCTGATATTTAGGATGCAGTGGCCGGGAATGGACCAGTCCCAGGTGCTGCGCCAGATTGAGCTAATGGCCAGGGACGTGATACCCCGAGTGAAATCTTGCAATTAGTTTACTGGCTTCCGGAGATAAACCGATAAACACTTCTTAGCCCGCCCCAGCGAAATCAGCGGCCTACCGGCACACCGGCGTCTTCCGCATAGACGATGTTGCCATCGGTAAACACTATACCGTCCTGGCATTGGCATTCCACCCGGCCTCCCTGGAACTGCTCCTCGTACAGCTCGGCATACAACCCCCCACGAGCCACTAGCTCGGCGTGGTTGCCTTGTTCGACTATTCTGCCGTGGTCAATGGCGTAGATCACGTCGGCGGCCAGAATAGTCGAAAGACGGTGAGCAATGGCCACGGTGGTCCGCCCCTTCATCAGCGGCACCAACGCCGCCTGCACCAGCCGCTCGCTGGCCGTGTCCAGGGCCGAAGTCGCCTCGTCCAGAATCAGCAGCTTGGGATTGTGAAGCAGCACTCGGGCGATGGATAGCCGCTGCCTCTCGCCTCCCGACAATCGATATCCCCGCTCCCCAACTACCGTGTCGTAGCCGCCCTCGAACTCCATAATTCGATCATGAATGTAGGCCGCCCGGGCCGCGGCTTCCAGTTCCTCGTGGCTGGCCTGCGGGTTCCCATACATCAGATTGCTTCGGATGCTGGCGTGAAACAGGTAGCTCTCCTGGGAGACGTAGCCGATGATCCCCGCCAGGGAAGCCTGCTTGACCTTCCTAACATCAACGCCGTCGATGCTGACAGTGCCCTCAGTGGCATCGTAAAGCCGAGGTATCAGGTAAGATATTGTAGTCTTGCCGGCGCCGCTGGGGCCGACAAAGGCGGCTAACTGCCCCGGCTTGATGTCGAAAGTAACCTCCTCCAGCGCCCAGCGGGGAACAGAATCATTCGAGACCGGTGACACCGCTGCTTCACCGTTGTCCGGGCCATCGCCCAGCGAGCCATAAAGAACTCCCACCCGGTCAAACCGTACCGCGCCCAACACCCGCTCCGGGTCCAGCTCCACGGCATCCGGCTCGTCCAGAATTTCCGGCCGGATATCCAGATAATTGAAGATGCGCTCGAATAGAGCCAGCGAGGCCTGCAGCTCCACTATCACCTCCAGCAGCCGGCCGATGGGGAAGTACAAACGGCTTTGCAGGGTGGTGAATGCAACGACAGTACCCGCCGAAATAGCCTCCGGGCCTACTCCGTCGATCAGGTAGCCCGCCAGCAGGTAAATCAGCACCGGCGATACCGAAAAAAAGATCTGCATCGCGGTAAAAAAGGACTGTCCGGTCATCTGCTGTCGTATTGCCAAATCCGACAGCCTCTGGTTCTCGGTGTGAAATCGCTCTATCTCCTGGTTTTGCCGGCCAAACAGTTTGGCCAGCATTATGCCAGAGATGGACAGGGTTTCCTGGGTAATGGCGCTAACTTCGGCGGTCGATTTTTGGGTTTCGGCGGCCACCGCCCGACGTTTGGCCCCAACAACGCGGCTGAGCAGGAAGAAAGCCGGGGTAGTCCCAATGGCCACCACCGTGAGCTGCCAGGACAATATCGACATGGCGATCAGCGTGCTGATAAATATGACGCTGTTGGACAGCACATCCGATACGGTGCTGGTAACCACCCGCTGCACGCCGCCGACGTCGTTGGCCACCCGAGACTGGATTTCGCCGGTACGGGTGTCCGTAAAGAAGGCCAGGGACAGGCTCTGCAGGTGCCGGTAAAGCCGGTCCCTCAGGTCCCGCATTACCCGTTGGCCCATTCGGTGGGTCAAGAGCGTCTGTACTATTCCCAGACCGCCGGTCACCACGATAACCCCAGCCATAATCCCGGCCAGGGTCCACATCAGATTCAAGTCCGGGCTGCCTGCCGAGGGAAAAAGCGCCCGGTCAAACACCACCTGTATCAGCAGCGGGTTGACCACCCCCAGCCCAGCGGTAATCAGAACCAGCAGACCCACCAGAACCACTTGAACGGAGTAGGGACGGAAGGAAGCCGCGATTCGCCGGTTCAGACACGGTGTCGAGGTCTTATTCGATTGATTTTCGTCCGTGGCCATAAGGGAATTATATCAAGAGCCGCCCAGGGATAAAACAGTGATAAATCAATGGGGCACAAGATGGTTTCAGCGCCCCTACCTAGACTATTACTAAACCAAAGCCAAAGTGGAATTTACATCGACAGCGGATTAGGCAGCGCTGCCAACACCGTCATTCCGGCGAACGCCGGAATCCAGGGAATAGTGCCGAATGTACTTTCCTGGACACCGGCTTACGCCGGTGTGGCGAGGGATTTTGCTCCTTCAGGTTGCGCAAACTAACACACTGCCGATTGCCGAAGCAGACTCGGGGGTTTAGCTGAATGAAGTTTTCCCCTTGGTATTAGTTTAGTCAGCGCGTCCGTGACTTCGTCGTCAGGGCAATCGCGTCTTAACCAAGGAGCACTTTGAGTAGGTAATCCTCAACCCAGCCGGCTTTCAGCCGTTTACCTTGAAGTCCCCGTTTAAGGCTGGACTCCTGCTTCAGCAAATTGAGGGCTATCTGGCGCAGGACTG
>JAKZUA010000175.1:0-10374 GCA_047516825.1 Dehalococcoidia bacterium | reverse complement strand
CCGAAGGAGGCCGCAAAGAAGGCGTGGAATTCCTGAAGGCTGTCGTAGACCCGCTCGAAGCTCGCCGCATCCATCACCCAAACCACCCAACATCATCTGTCCAGCCATCCTACCAGACAACTCGTCGTTGTAGTACTAGAGCCGGCGTCAAAATCGTCGATGGGCCCTGTGGCGGTGTATTCGTCGCTCCGGCGAAAGCCGGAGCCCAGATGCCGCCCACTGGTTGATGGGTAAATGACGCTTGATTCCGGCCTGCGCCGGAATGACGTGCCGGGAATTTTGCTATGCCCGGATACCTTTGAACCCAGGCCCTAAGACACCGTTATGCCCAGCTCGCCGTGCAGGTCGCGGATGGTTTCGGCCCGGCTGCGGGTAGGCCGGCGCTGCCGGAGTCCGATGGGCTCGTTTTCCACCTGGGGCACCACTTTAATGGCGACGAAGACCGGGCCGGTCTCCTTCATGATCTGATCCACATTGGTGGCAAACTCTTCCAGGTCGTCGAAGGAGTAGGCGGCGGCATATCCCGCCTCTTTGGCCACTCCGGCGTAGTTTATCTCCTCGGCGTTGGGTACCGGTTGGCCTCCGGTGGTGGCGTAGCACTCATTATCCAGGAGGAAATGGAAGAAATTCTTGGGCTTCTTTCCGGCAATGGTAGCCAGAATACCCATGTTCATCAACAGGGCCCCTTCCGAGTCGAACAGAACTACCCTCTCTTGGGGCAGGGACAAAGCTACTCCCAGCGCCGCCGAGGTGGTTTGTCCCATCGCTCCGCCCAGGTTGAGGTCCCTGTTTTCGTTGGTAGTAAAGTCCATCCAGTGCCGTCCCGAGGTGCCCGTGGGAATTACAATCGCCTTGCCCCGGTACTCCTGAAAGGTTCGGAAAACGTCCTCGGCTCGAATCATCGCAGCCCTCCTCCTACTATCAGTATGTTAATCCGTTGGGGAAGTTTCACCCTTTATTGGCCGGAGATTAGACCCTCCGCCCCGGGCAGGCCATTCGTCTGGGGGCACCGGTTAAACGCGGTTGAAACCGTGGTATTCGTCTCCAACCAGTATGGCAACTGGGCGCTTGGTCTTGCCGGCCTCCTCGAAAGCCAGCGAGATGCGGGAGGCGTCGGCGTCCTGCTCGACCAGATAATAGTTGACCCGCATGGCGTTGAGAAAGGGCTCGGTGTATCGGGCGACGGAATCGGTAATCACCCCGTGCCGGTTCCAGCCCCGATAACCAACTACCATAACCAGCGGAAATCCGGAATCCAAAGCCATGCCCCGAATTGAGTCTCCCGACTCCAGCATGCCGGTGTTCTGGATCAAGCAAACCGGTTTCTTTCCGCCGATGATTAACCCAAGGGCGATGGCGAAGGTCTCCCCCTCTCTGGAGGCCGGAACAATTTCCAGGGACGGTTGCTCCTTCATCAACTCATAGAGGTAGTTGGTCTCGCTGTCGGGTATGCACACCACGTGAGTGACCCCATTCTTTTTGAACTCCTGGATCAAAGCCTCTGGGCTCAAGATCGCCGCCTGCTGCTCTACCATTGCCAGTTCCCCCATGCCGCTGTTCGCGGTTATTTGCCGCCATCATCATGCCAGCCCCACCATTCCTGCTGGGCGCGCTCATTATATGGAGCAGAAGCAAGGTGGTCAAACCGGGTCTCAGCCCGGGTTCCGGCTTGATCCGAGTTGAGCGGCGATACATGCGGGGATTCATCCGCCAATACTTCCCGGGAATACCGCCGTGTTGGCGGCGTGGTAAAATGGGGATCATCCAAGACTTGGGCCCCCAAAATTCAGAAAAGCCAACCAGAGGAGGCTGCCCCCATGTCCTTCCACGAAAATTTAGCCGAAGAGCTGGCCCTGACAGCCCACCTGATGCGTCGCGCCGGATTTGGCGCCCGGCGGGATGAACTGGAGGAGTACGTAGCTCAGGGCTACCAGGCCACGGTGGAACAGTTGCTCCAACTGGGCGCCGACTCGGACCTGGAGCGTGACGTGGTGGAGCGGTATTACATTGACATTGACGACATGCGCAGCGCCGACCCCACCGCCGGATGGTGGCTCTACCGCATGATCAACACCAGCCATCCGCTGCGAGAAAAGATGACCCTGTTCTGGCACGGTCTGTTCGCCACCGCTTACGAGAAGATCATGAACGGCCGGGCGGTGGCCTCCCAGATAGATATGTTTCACCGGCACTGTCTGGGCAATTTCCGCACCCTGCTGCTGGAGCTCTCTCGAGATCCGGCCATGATCCTGTGGCTGGACAACAATACCAACCACAAAGGCGCTCCCAATGAGAACTACGGCCGCGAATTGCTGGAACTGTTCTCCTTGGGCGTCGGCAACTACACGGAAGAGGATGTCAAGGAATGCGCCCGCGCCTTCACTGGTTGGACAATTAACAATGTCTCGCCCCGCTATCCCTGGGGCGCCTATCCCCTCAGTTTCGAGTACCGGGCCGAGGACCACGACGATGCGGAGAAGGAGTTCCTGGGCCAAAGAGGCAGGTTAAACGGTGAGGACATCATCGGCATTGTGGTGAGCCAGCCCGCTACTGGGCGATTTTTGGCCACCAAACTCTATAACTTTTTCGTATCCGACGACCCGGCGCCGGAAGAGGCCGTTGAGACCCTGGCGGCGGCCTATTTCGATTCTAACTATGACCTCCGCGAGGTAATGCGGGTGCTCCTCAGCTCCGACTTTTTTAAGAACGCTCGGTTTGCCAAGGTAAAGAGCCCCACCGAGCTGGTTGCCGGAGTCCTCCGCCTGGCCAAGGAATTTCAGGAGCCCAAGCCAGGACTGGTTGAAACCGGCTGGGAATCCAAATACATGGGGCAGGAGCTGCTCAATCCGCCCACCGTGGAGGGCTGGCACACCGGTAAGGAATGGATCGACAGTGGAGCCCTGGTGGGTCGAGTCAACTTTGCCGCCGACCTGGTGGGGAATGTCCAGCATCCCGGAATCCGGGACATCATCCGGCGTCTCACCGCATCCGGACTCCCCCTGTCTCCGGAGCAGCTCGTGGACCAGTGCCTTGACCTGGTAGGTCCGCTGCCGGTGTCGGAGAAAACCCGGGCTTCCCTTTTATCCAAGGCTCAAACCGCCGGGCCGGCTCCCTTCGGAACGCCGGAAGAGGAGGAGCGGTTCGCCAATAGGGTTGGAGAGATGCTGCAGCTTATCGTGGCGACCCGGGAGTTCCAGCTCGCCTAGAGGTCCGGTGCCGCCGACCGCCGACATCCAGAAAAATTTGTCCCAATTTAGTACACAATTACCGAGGATACGCGAATGACGATTTCCCAAGGGACTTCCGGGCTGACTTCCGCAAAATACGAATACAGCCATACCGTCGGCATGGACGACTTTGCCGGTCGCGCCTTTCGGTGCATCGTGGACCTGGCTCCCGGCCCCAAGGGGATCCTCTACGTACTGCAAAGGGGCACCCCGGTCCACCGCAACGTATCGGTCAAGAAATGTAGTATCGACGAGGCGTGGCACGGCGAATTCGGCGAGTACGGCAGCGAGCCCGGACAGATGGTCTGGCCAGCGGGTTTAGCCATCGACTCCCAAGAGCAGCTGTACGTTAGCGACGAATGGAACCAGCGGGTTTCAGTATTCGACGTTGACGGCAACCTGCTCCGCGAGTGGGGCGAAGAGGGCGCAGGTGATGGACAATTCAACCGCCCTTCCGGCTTGGCCTTCGATGCCGAGCAGAACCTGTTAGTAGCCGACGCCCGCAATCATCGCATCCAGGTCTTTTCCAGGGAGGGTAGGTTCCTGTCCGCGTGGGGCAGCTTTGGCAGCGGGCCGGGCCAGCTAAATATGCCCTGGGGCGTGGCGATGAACCCGGCAGGAGAGGTGTACGTGACCGACTGGAGGAACGACCGGGTCCAGAAGTTCAACGGGCATGGCGAATTCCTGCTGGAATGGGGCGGCTCGGGTAGCCGGGAGGGCGACTTCAACCGTCCGGCCGGTATCGCGCTCGACTCGGACGGGGACGTTTATGTGGTGGACTGGCACAACAATCGGGTTCAAGTATTCAGCGGCGATGGTCAATACCTGACCCAGCTCATCGGCGATGCCACCATGTCTATTTGGGGAGAGCAGCTTATGGCGGCCAACCCCATCATGCAGGAGCAGCGACGGGTGGCCAGCGACCCCAGCCTAGAAAAGCGCTTCTTCCGGCCCCGGGGCATCAAGGTAAATGACCAAAACCAGATTCTAATTACCGACTCGGGGAAGGGACGCATCCAAATCTATCAGAAGGTGTCGCCCGGCCGGTGAGTCCACTAGATATACGATCAGGGGACGTCAACTATCCTTCTATACTTCTTCTACATCTTTAAGAGTTATGATCCCAGTAATCTCCCCTGTTTCATCAATTTGTTCTTGATCAATCGTGTAATATATCGTCCGTGTAATATATCGTCGCGATGGGATTAGTTATGCTTAACGCCCTCCAAGAAGTTCCAGGGATTTGCCGTCCTATTCGTGGCTCCCTAGCAACATGCAATTCGATAAATTCCTTGACTAATTCCCATCGCCCAAAAGAGCCAAAGACTTGTATCGCTTTTTCCTCGAATCCAGGCCATTCTTGTACATCATACGGAATTCTAGGATGACCGTTCATCAAGCCTGGCGAGTTCCTGGCCACGTTCAATTTGCTCTTGGGTCAACGGGTCTGGAGAAAAAAACGCGGATGAATATGGTATCGTTTCGCCTTCGTCAGTCAATCTCCACCCGTATTCAGAATGTGAATAGTTGCTAATTTGTCGTGCATCCATGTGCCAAAATTCGCTAATTACCTCGTCGACGAGACGGCGTTCATCGCGTGACAGAAGCGTATCCACCGGCTTAAGTGGAACTAAGCGATTTTGCTTCTTCCCAAAGTACGTGCGGGGCTCCATGACTGCTTCTTCTGAATCAATCATTGCCCTACGTACCGACAGCAATTCTCTTGGTGCTGGACCTTCTTCTAGGTGTTGGTATGTTGCGCCAGTAATTGAAATCCCGAGTTCTCTAAAAGCACTGAAGTCCGCATAATAAAGCAGCTTATTGAGCTTGACCGCACCTAGTCTTGGGTCATCTTCCGACTGATGAGCGATGTACAGAATCAAGTCTCGCAGTTTCTTTTCCCGGAATACTACTTGTCCCATAACTCTCGTCCCCCTCTGGCTTCCGGCGAGAGCACATCTTCACCTCAATGTGGTCGCCCTGCCCTCCACATGGAGAGCCCACACTGAAAACACACGTTTATATATTAAAATGTTATCATCGGAAGCAAACTGATGTAAACAAATCGTTGACACCCACACGAAAATACTACCCAAACCCGACCTTTATCCTGTTGAGTTTGACAAGTATCTAATCAAATTTTCAAAGAGAGATCGGGGGTTGGATCTCCCAAGATTATCAATTTCCTCGGGGGCCAATGATGTCCCCAACAGCAACGGAGTATAGCCGCATATGATTTACTTTGAGTTCCCGGCATGACTGAGCAGCCACCCCAAGCTCCCAAGAAAGACCGGGAATTGACCGTCCACGGAGAAACCCGCGTCGATCCCTGGTACTGGCTCCGCGACCTGGAAGACCCAGACACCCTGGCGTATCTCCAGGCGGAGAACGCCTACACCGAATGGGTTATGAAGCCCTGGGAGGGCCTGCAGCAAAAACTGTTCTCGGAAATGCGGGGCCGCATCAAGGAGGACGATTCCACCGTTCCGGCAAAGGAGGGTCCCTACTTTTACTACACCCGCTTTGAGGAGGGCAGCCAGTATCCCATCTACTGCCGTAAGTTTCAAACCCGGGACGCCGCCGAAGAGGTGCTGCTGGACGTAAATCAGCTGGCCGAGGGCCAGGATTACACCGAGATGGGCGTGTTGGAAAACAGCCCGGATCACCAATGGCTGGCCTATTCGGTGGATAACGACGGGTCGGAGCAATATACGATTCGGGTCAAGAATTTGGAAACCGGTCAGCTGCTGGATGAAGCCATATCCAACTCCTACTACTCCCTGGAATGGGCCAACGACAGCCTCACCTTCTTCTACGATGTTCTTGATGAACACCACCGCCCGGTAAAGGTGTTTCGCCACCGCTTGGGCGACGACCCGGCCGGCGACGTCCTGGTCTACCAGGAGGTAGATCCCCGATTTTTCGTCGGCATAGCCAAGTCGGCCAGTGATCGATTTATTTATGTAGTCTCCGGCGGCAATAATATTACTGAGTGGCACTACTTGGACGCCAATCAGCCGGAGGGCAACCTAACCTTGATCGAGCCCCGCCATGAGGACTTCGAATACGATGTCATGGACCACGGGGAGCGCTTTCTGATCCGCAACAACGGAGACGGCGCCAGGGATTTCAAGATTTCCGAAACTGCCATCGACCGTCCCGCCCGGGAACACTGGCGGGATTTCATGCGCCACCAGGCCGGACGGCCCATCCAGGGTATGCTCGTCTTCCAGAACCACCTGGCGATAGCCTATCGGCAGGGAGGCCTGCCTCAGGCGCAGGTGCTGGACCTCTCGACCGGCCAGAGCCATGTTATAGAATTCCAGGAAGAGGATTATTCGCTGCGGATTCAGCCGGGACGGGAATGGGCCACCGCAACCCTGCGCTTCAGCTACGCCTCCCTCACCACTCCATCCACGATTTATGACTATGACATGGAGACCCGAAAGCGGCAGTTCATGAAGCAGACCGAAGTCTTGGGAGGGTTCGATTCCAAGAATTACCTCAGCCGGAGGGTCGCGGCCCAAGCCCCGGACGGCACGGTGGTGCCCATATCCCTGCTCTTCAGAAAAGACACACCTTTGGACGGCTCGGCCCCTCTCTACCTGTATGGCTACGGTTCCTATGGATTGGTGATGGAGTCTGAGTTCGGCTCCGGCCGCCTGGCCCTGGTAGATCGAGGATTTATCTTCGCCGTGGCTCATCTACGCGGTGGCATGGAAATGGGCTGGGATTGGTACGAAGGCGGTAAGCTGCTCCAGAAGATGAACACCTTCACCGACTATATCGCCTGCGCTGAGCATCTGATTAGCGAGGGCTATACCTCCAAGGGCAACATCGTCGCGGCCGGCGGCAGCGCCGGTGGGATGCTGATGGCCGCCGTGGCCAACCTCCGTCCCGACCTGTTTCGGGCCATCGTGGCTCAGGTGCCCTTCGTGGATGTGCTCAACACGATGCTAGACGACACGCTGCCCCTGACGACCATGGAGTACAACGAATGGGGTAACCCCAACGAGCGCGATTTTTATGATTACATCAAGACCTACTCTCCCTACGACAACGTCAGGCCCCAAGCCTATCCCCCCATGCTGATTACCGGCGGTATCAGCGACCCCCGCGTGACCTATTGGGAGCCGGCCAAGTGGGCCGCCCGCCTGCGGGATACGAAAACCGACGACAACCTGCTGTTGCTGAAGATTCACATGGAGTCGGGCCATGCCGGCGCTTCGGGACGGTTTGACCGCCTGAAGGAAGTGGCCGAGGAGTACGCTTTTATCCTGAACACTTTTGGGATGGGAGATAGCTGACTTGCTGGACTAGCATGTGGGCGTTTAAATGTCCCTCCCCCTCTCCCCATTGTCTAGGGGGGGATAGCATCTATTAAGACACCTGTCTGGGTGAGCTCCCTTGACGGGTTGACGAGCCGGCCTTAAAATCCGCTCTAGCTGGCCAGTAACTCCAGCACTATTCCCTGGCGATATTTTGAAGCGGACCCCCATCCTGCTTATCGGGTTCGGCCCGCTTGGCTCGCCGTGATTCCCAAATCCCACCGCTATAGGAGAAGGAAGCCATGAAATTCGGAATGTTCATGATGCCCCTGCATCCCCCCCATCGATCCTTCGCCGATTCCTACGACCGGGACCTGGAACTCCTCAGCCTGGCGGACCAGGTTGGCGTCCACGAGGCCTGGATTGGCGAGCACATCACTGAGATGTGGGAAAACGCTCCGGTACCGGAGTTGTTAATCGCCCAGGCGCTGGCCAGAACCGAGAACATTATTCTGGGAACCGGCATTACCCTGCTGCCCATTCACCATCCGGTGGACACCGCGCATCGCATCGCAATGCTGGACCACATGGCCAGGGGGCGGTTCTACTGGGGAATCGGACACCGTTCTCTTGCCACCGATTTGAAACTATACGGCATTGAATACAGCCACATGGACGAGGTCCGAGATCGGGGCCGGGAGGCGCTGGAGGTTATCCTGGGCCTGTGGGCTGCTGTAGACGGGCAGTTCGATTTTGAGGGGAAGTACTTCAACATCCACGCGCCGCAGGTGGATCGGGAGCTGGAGCGCCGGCTTTACTACAAGCCCTACCAGCAGCCTCACCCGCCCATTGGCGTAGCGGGCAGTAGCATCAAATCGGACACCATCCGTCTCGCCGGAGAGCGAGGTTGGATACCTATGAGCACCGGACTGCAGGCCTACGACCTGGTCGATCACTGGGCTTCCGTGGAGGAGGGCGCCGCCAGCACCGGCCGCACCGCCGACCGGGGCCAATGGCGGATATCCAAGGAAGTGTATGTGGGCGATACGCCCAAGTCGGCTCGGGAAGAGGCCCGCATCGTCTTGGGGGAGCCCTTCGACAACCATCGCTGGATCAACCAGAAGGCTCAGGGGACGCTGGCCCGCTACAAGACAGACCCGGGCATGTCCGACGAGGATGTGGATGTGGACTACATGCTGGACAACGTCTGGATCGTGGGCGATCCCCAAGAGTGCGCCGACCAGATCCGCCAGCTGCACCAGCAGGTCGGCGGGTTCGGCACGCTCCTGTTCATTACCCAGGACCCGGACGACCATTCACTGATGCAAAGCTCCACCAGGCTGTTGATGGAAGAGGTTGCGCCCCTGGTAGCCGATCTGGGTTGATCACCCGTCGGAGACGCCAATCTTTGGGTAAATCCCCCTACATCCCCCTTTTAAAAGGTGATGTTCCCTTTGGAGCACGTAAAGGGTATTATTCCTCTTCGACCGGCAGGGCCTCTAGTTCTACGGCAACAGCTTGACCAGTGATGTCTGTAATGTAGTAGGCGGTAGGATTAGCTCGCCCATTATTTGAATGAGGAGCAGGTTGAGTTCCTTGTACCAGTTGAGCATCTTTTGTCCGAAGGTCTGCGCCTTCCCATTTGCTCAACCCCCATAGCCCATTACCAACAGGCTCAAAACGGTCGTCCAGGCTTAGGTGGGACCGAGTGTTATTGGTTGGATTCTCTCCAGGTACCTTGATTCCTATTTCCGTAAGCTTGTCCAACATTATCTTAGGATGCATGTATGTGTGATCCGACTCGAATATACGCTCCATAGCATTGTCCATTTCTTTTCCAGGAGTTAATGGCAAAGCTTCGCTATCCGACTCTTCCTCAAGATACTCTATGACGTGTCTGAAATGGTCGGATAGCTCGTGTAGTCGGTCGCGTTCTCTTTCTATACGAACTAGGGCTTGTTTTAACTTTTTTGTATCCATAATAGGCATAAGCGTAACAACATCTTGATAGAGCCCAGCCTCTAACCGTTGACCCCAACTAGAAGACTAGAATACTCTATCCACAGTCCCCCCAGTCGGACTCGAACCGACATCCGGTGCGTAGCAAACGACCACTCTATCCTTTGAGCTACGGGGGGCACGGGTTGGATTTGGGTCAAGATAGAAGTTTGCGGCTTGCTTATCTTGGCCTAAAATCTATTTAATACCCGGCGACGCATGTAAGCAATGTTTCGTCACGAAACAATGGGGTTTGCCGGAGGACGAAGTCATGGTTAGTAACAAAAACACGGGAGACACCGCTGGGTCACGGACATTAGTACTTAGTGGGTTAATCCTGCAAATGATACATAGTACTAATGAAGATATAGATAGAATCTATGCTGCCCGATATCGTAATTTGGGCTTGACTGCCTATGGAGCAAGTGAAGAGGAAGCGAAAAAGAATCTGAGCACACTCACCAATAAATTCGTCACGACATTACATCGTGATGGAACTCTGCCAAACAGGCTAGCAACTGGGGGCGTACGGTGGTATTGGGAGGGGGCAGGGCAAGGATGGGAATTTGTGACGCCTAACGGTCCCACAACGGTGGATTGTACCGAGAGGTTGCCAGTCTTCGTGTAATCAAGCCGATGACTATTTCGCTTGACGATATTATTGAAGGGCATAGAAGGGCAGGCTTTGACCTTGTTGATGACGGGGAGAAAGCCTGCCTCAATTTTGTTAATGGACTGGATAAGAGCCTGTCCTATAGACCCTTCTTGGGCTGGCATTAGAGGGACTGTGGTGGGCGTCGGTTCCCCGATAGCATCGGGGTCGTTTTTACGCCGTTGGGAGAATTGGTGGGCCTGCTGTGCGCCGCCGGCCTTTCAGTTCC
>JAKZUA010000174.1:0-7453 GCA_047516825.1 Dehalococcoidia bacterium | reverse complement strand
TGAGGCCGCTGCCCCAAGGACATGCCTCGTCCAACATAAGGCCCGGACTTGGGCGAACCCCAATTCGCAGCCTCGGCGGCCGCTCTCAGAGTCTCCTCGCCCCGCAGATGGTTGTAGCGCGCCCCGGTGGCACACACCTGTCCGTCATGAACCACGTTACGAAGGCGCAGCTCGTAAGGGTCGATCCCCATCTCCTTCGCGATCATATCCGTATGGGATTCTACGGCGAAGGCCACCTGAGGCTGACCGGGGGCGCGATAGGAGCCGCAGGGAACGCTGTTGGTGTAAATCATATAGCTGTCGATCTGAAAATTGGGAATGTGGTACTGCCCCCCGGCGGCGTCGCGGCTGCCGGCCAGACCGGGTCTACCTCGGAATCCGCTGTAGGCTCCGCCGTTATACACCACCTTGCTATGCCGGGCCCAGAACTTCCCGTCGTTCTTCACCCCGGTCTTGATGGTAACGACGGAAGGATGCCTGGGGTTGCCCGCCATAAGTTCTTCGATATAGCTCATGACCATCTTTACCGGCCGTCCGGAACGCTGAGCCAGCAGATAGGCCAAGGGCACATTCATGGCCGGAGATTTGCCCCCAAAGTCGCCGCCAATGCCACAGGGATTTACCAAGATTCGGTCCTCGGATATGCCTAGAGCATCGGCCAGTTGCCGCCGCAATGTGAAAGGTACTTTATTATTGGCCCAGACCTGGATCCGGCCGGCGTCGTCAATATCCACGACGCAGGCGTAGGGCTCCATGTAGCCCTGATGCACCCAGGTGGTGGCGAAGGTGTGCTCGAAGATCCGATCCGATTCTTGAAAGCCCTGCTCCAGCTCCCCGTTGGTCCAGGTGGCGTGGTTCAATATGTTGCCCTGGGGTTGAACCAAGCCCGACCCGCTTTCAAAGGCCGGCGAGCCCTCGTGGACCAGGGGCGCTCCCGGCTCCATAGCCTCCAGGGGATCGAAAACAGCGGGCAGCGGCTCATATTCCACGTCAATTAGGGCCAGCGCCTCTTCCGCGGTATCGAGGTCGTTGGCCGCTACGGCGGCCACCTTCTCCCCCACAAACCGCACCTTATCCTCGGCCAGCAGGGGTACATCCCGAACCATCCGGCCCACCTTCATCCCGGCGGTGTCCTTCCCGGTGATTACAGCGTGAACTCCCGGCAGGCTCATGGCCCGGGATGCATCGATCTGGATTATCCTGGCGTGGGGATAGGGACTTCTCAGGACCTTGCCCCATATCATGCCGGGCAGCGCCACATCCGCGGCGTACCGGAAATGTCCCGACACCTTGTCGGGACCCTCCTGCCTGGTCACCGGTTTCCCTACAACGGAATAAGCAGTCATTTTTACCTCTCCGAAATCTTGGTCTATAATATTTTGGCCTAAGTATACCAGCCCAGGGTAGGGGAGCGGGATACCCTGGACCATGACCGCTTCCCCCTCATCGGCTTCGCATTTACTAAGGAGCTATCCTCCAGCCCGCCAGAGGTCGAATGAAAGGATGGAGTATTGACCCTGTTCGTTGACGTGGACGACACGCTGATCATCTACGATCGGCCCGCTCCAAATCCTTATGGCTACTTCGACGGAACCCCCTGGCGGGTCAATAAGCCTTTGCTAGAGGGAATCCGTCAGTTTCACGCTGATAACCCAGAGGCCCAGATCATTGTCTGGTCCGGAGGCGGCAAGGAATATGCCGAGATATGGATCGACCGCTTCGACCTTACTGGATTGGTCGTGGGGATGCTCAAAGATCAGTGGTCTCTTTCCCTGATTCAGGAGGGAGACATCGTAGTCGATGATCTGGATGAGCCATGGCGAACTCACTCCCCAGATCAGTGGCCATCGGGGCAGTCAACCCGGCATAAAAAGGTCTGCTAAGAGCCTGTGTCAAAAGCAGCAACGGGCCATGTAGCGATATATTCGTCGCTCCGGCGAAAGCCGGAGCCCAGATGCCGTCCCTTGGTTGATGGGGAGATGACGCTGGATTCCGGCCTGCGCCGGAATGACGTGCCGGGAATTATGCTATGTCCGGATATCTTTGAACACAGGCTCTAAGTAATAGCCTTGGTTAAACCCACGAGCCGGAATCAAGACGATCCTGCCGGTCTGCCGGTGGAAATCTTACGCGAAATGAGGGATAACATGTTGTATTTTGCCTCACTGACCCATAGTCCGGACAAATGTCCTGGTGTTGCGCTGGAAATCCGGGACAGAGTCGTACGCATGGCTTCTACGATGACCGAAGTGTTACAAACCCATGGCTGCACTTTTCAGGGAGGCTGGGTTAGCAAGTCGGCCCATCTAACTTTCGTGGTGATCGACGCTCCAAACGCCCACGCTGTCGATGATGCCTTGGTTGACCTGGGGCTGGCAGTATGGAATGCCGCCACCATATACCCAGTGGTTACCTTGGAGGAAGCAGTCGGGGGCTTACCCGAGTGACAAGCCGGGTCTGATTAGGGCATGGGGCGAAGTAAGCCAACCCCTGGCGAAACCAATGAGTCGGGGCAAGCGCTTACACGTTGTCCTATACCAGTGGGGTTGGAGTTTGGTCCGCCAAAGGAATGGCTACGGTTACCCTGGGCACGCTGCTGGTAACCCGCGTCGTGTGTCCTTGACCGGTTAGATCTTCGACCAGCATGACCCGTCCTGGACCGATCCTGTGAGCCGTGCCATCCCCCAGTCCGATTTCGCCCTCGCCAGAGAGGGTGATGATGTAATTGCGCCGTGACTCCCGGTGCCAGTCGCTGAACCGGCCCGGCTCATGGATTCGGAACACTAGGCTAGTAACTGACAACAACGACTCTGGATTCGGGTGGTCAGCCAGGTCGAAGTCTTCCATGTGAGATTGCCCATCGTCCCCAGTGTAGATTCTAGTGATTATCATAGCCATCGCTCCGTTTAAGCGGATTTCTGGAAAGCGGAGGTTGGGGTTCCAGTGAAGATGGGCATTACTTCTCCAGCGAACAGCCGTAGGGAATGGAGAGACTGTTGGTGGGTTAAGGTTCCCCAGGCGAAGGCGCAGATCACGTAATTACATCCAGTGTCGGCCACCAACTCTTCAACCTGGTCCTTCACCCTCTCCGGAGAGCCGAAGATGATGCTCCCGTCCCGAAGGGAAGGTTCCCAGTCGAAGTGGGCATCGGGACCGTGGTCGCCGTGGACGTGCCAGAGCTTGGTGATGGAGTGATACCAGTCGCTGTGGGCATTCCTCGCTGTAGCAAGAGCTTCCTCGTCGGTGTCAGCCACCACCACCTGCCGCATGACCCCGAACTTAGGCTCCGAAACGTGAGCATTCAAGCGCCCATCATCTTGCTGGTGGGCGGTCCAACTATCCCAGTAGGTAACCGCATTCTGACGAACATGGGCGACTGAGCCTATGGTCACGCAGTTGTAGCCTTGCCGGGCTGCCTGCCCGACGCTTTCTGCGGCACGGGTGGGGTACCACAGGGGCGGGTAGGGCTGTTGGAGGGGCTGTAACTCCATGGGCACGTCTTGGAATTGGAAATACTGCCCATGATGGGACAGTCGTTCCTGAGTCATGCCCTTCACCAAAACCGTCAGCGACTCCTCCATGATTGCCCGGGATTCTGAAGGATCTACCCCGAAGTAGCCCAATTCGTAAGGAGAAATGCCCCGGCCGATCCCCAAATCCAGGCGCCCATTGGAGAGTTGGTCCAGCATGCAGACTTCTTCGATTAGCCGCAGAGGATTGTACAGGGGCAGCAAGCATCCCAGTGGTCCCAGCCGTATGCGTTGAGTGCGTTGGGCCGCCGCCGACAGGAACAACGCAGGAGAAGGCGCCATGCCTAGAGGGGTGAAGTGGTGCTCAGCAAGATGGTAACCCAGGAATCCGGCTAAGTCGGCTACCTCCAATAGGCGCAGCCTCTCTTCGTACAGCTTTTGCAGCGGCGCCTTGCCCCGGTCGATCCAGTCGAACAGTCCGAACTCTATAGCCGTCTCCTGGGTTCTCACCTTAAACCCCGTTGCTCATCGATTATCCTTGCCGCACATACTTGTCCACCCCAACGCCATCGGGCACCCCCACATAAATATCCCCGTGGTGGTCCACCCAGCTACCATGCCCACCTCGACAGTCGAAACGCGACAGCACCGTGCCGTCTGGGGCCAGGACGCTGATGCGGGACGATGACCCGTCGACGCCACCTTCACTGACTACAAAGTTACCGTCCCGGTCGACCGAAATATCCATTGGGCGTTGAATATCGTTCCACATAGCGAGAAATTCACCGTTCAAATCAAAGACCTGGATGCGGTGGTTCTCCCGGTCGCAGACGATGATTCTCTCGTCCTTGGTTATGATCAGACTGTGGGGTAGGTGGAATTGACTGGGTCCGGTTTTGCCCGGCTCGCCCCAAGATTGCTTGAGCTCGCCCTGGCTGGAGAAACGGTGGACCCGAGCGTTGCGGTATCCATCGGTAATATACAGGTCTCCGGAGGGGGCCGGCACCATTTCGCTGGGGTAGTTAAAGGGTCCGGCCGCTCGGGGCACCAGCTCTCCCGGGTTTTCACAGCCGGTGTCGGAGTGGACGCCGTGGCGGCCCAGCATCTGAATAGGCTTACCATCCAGAGTATAGGTGATGCATACCGAGCTGTCCCGGTCGGTCAGGTAAATGATGTCATTCTCTATGTAGATGCCGTGGGCATAAAGGAAAGAGCCATTTCCCCAGGAGCTGAGGAAGTTGCCCTGGCGGTCGAATATGACTATGGGCGGGTCCTTACGCTGGAAGGCGTAGACCCGGTGCTGGGAATCGGTTGCCACGGCGCTCACCATGGCGAAGGTTTCTCCCTCGGGCAACTTGGCCCAACTCTCAATCAACTCGTAAGTATATTTACCGGTTCCTACAGTAGTCATAGAGACCAACCTCCTTAAATCTAATCCTAGATTTGGTGTTCAACCCTTAATCCATGGGTTCCAGTGCAGCCACCTGTGATGGGCAGACGCTACCATCCGATGCTGAACAATGTCAATCTCGGCTTTCTCGCTGCCCGCATTGACTCTCACCATAACTCTGCAATACTAACTGCCGGTCACACTTTTTGAGTGACTGGATTTAAGCTACCAAGCAAACTAGACTGGGGCGGAAGGAGATCGGACTATGGAGTCTAGGCCTTTGGGGAAAACCGGCGAAACCATTCCTGAGATCGGTCTCGGGACCTCAGGTTACCGAGGGGGAGCTGAGCCCCTGCAAAAGGGTGTCTCACTAGGGGCCTTCATAGATACGGCCGAGATGTATCGGACAGAAGACATGGTGGGAAGGGCGGTTCGGGGAATTAGGGAGTCCACATTCATCGCCACCAAGGTGCTGCCGAGAAACTTGAAATACGCCGATCTAATGGAGGCCGCCGAGAGAAGCCTGAGACTTCTTCAAACAGACCACATTGACTTGTATCAATTGCATTATCCCAATCCCGCGATACCAATTGCCGAAACCATGGGTGCTATGGAAGAACTGGTAGATCAGGGAAAGGTGCGATTCATCGGAGTCAGCAACTATTCCACGTCAGATCTTGAGGAAGCGATGAAGGTCATGACCAAATATGAAATCGTCTCCAATCAAGTTCAGTACAGTTTGACTCACAGAAACATCGAAGATGATTTACTACCTTTTTGCCAACAGTACCAGATAACCGTCATTGCCCACACTCCCCTGGCCCGGGGTGGCCTCGTCTCTAGCCCCCGCTTCAGAAGACGTCAGGCAACAGACACTCTGAAAAAGCTGGCCGAAGAGACGGGCCGAACTGTTGCCCAGGTGGCTCTAAACTGGTGTCTATCTCATCCCAACGTGGTAGTGATTCCTAAGTCCGACAAGACCGAACGGGTCATCGAGAACTGCGCTGCTTCGGGCTGGTCTTCGACGCCACAGCAGATCAGCTCATTAGATGATGCTTTCGGCTAGACGATTTTTAGCTACGGCCTGACCCATTAGAGATCCAGGGGTTCACGGGGCCGGCTATCGGTTTGACAGGCAGTCCTCGCAAAATTAGACTGCTGGCCAACGGCGCCCTCTATACGGTGTCCGGCGAATCACTTTTTGTAACGGGTAGTGAAATGGTAATCGACGGAGGCTTTCCAGCCCCCTAGACCTCCCTGGTCGAAAAGGTTGGTGAATGGTTGGTGAATGTATGAGTGCAAACACTATCTTGGATGGGGCGGCTGACCTGGCTAGGGAATGGGCCGCTCAGTGTCCAGACCGCCAGCAACGCACCCAAGCTGACCCGGAAGATTTCGAGGCCCTGCGCCGCCTGGGTATACCCTTGCTCGGAGTACCGGCGGAGTTCGGCGGTCTGTGGGAAAGCCCGGCACGCTCTTCCCGCCCAATATGCACCATGCTGCGGGTGCTGGCCCAGGGAGATCCATCTGTGACCTTGGCAAGTTCGATGCACCAATTGGTGCTGGCCTCCTGGAGAACGGCCTCGGTTTCAGAACCTTATGCGGATGCCTGGGCCAGGCAGCGGAAAGAAGTTTTTCAGACGGTACATGCCGGGGCCTGGTGGGGAACGTTGATTTCCGAGCCGGGCAGCGGTGGGGATAGTAGCCTTAGCAGTACCGATGCGGTGCCAGCGGCAACCAGCTCATTGGAGTACCGGCTGTCGGGCCGGAAGCACTTTGGCAGTGGGTCGGGTATTACATCGTATATGATTACCAGGGCCGTTCCTGAGGGAGAAACCGAAACGGAACTGTTTTATCTGAAGGTCGGGGATGTCCCGTGGGATGGCAGTACCGGAATGAAACTGGCCTCGGAATGGCGCGGCCACGGCATGATGTCCACCAATAGCCATGCCTTTGAATTCCACGACTTTCCCGCTACCCGGGCAGCGGCGCCAAGTACGGAGTTCGACGCGAATCCAGCAGTGGGGGGGCTGTCAGTCATGACCTTCACATCGGTGATCGTCGGGGTGGTTGACGCAGCGATGAACCATGTTCGAGCCCGCCTCGGGAGCCAGGGCAGCAGCCTGCGCTCGTTTCAGCAGGTAGAGTGGACCAACGCCGAGCAGGAAGCGTGGCTTATCGAGCAGGCGTGGGAAGGCGCGATGAGGACTTTTGAACAAGCCAAACCCACGACGCGCACTTTCCTATTGGCGAAACAAAGTGTAGCCCGCCTGGCAGAATCGGTTTTAGACCGACTCTGCAGGATCACCGGAGGCTCTTCTTATACTTGGTATTCGCCTTTAGGAGCATGGTGGGAGGATGTACGGGCGTTGGGCTATCTGCGCCCCCCTTGGTCGCTGGCCTTCGACCAGATGTACCAGCTTAACCGGCAGGAGTACGGGCTGGACGACTCTTAACCCACATTTCCCATATGGCTAAAAAGCTTTCTCAGTAATTCGTCGATGGTCTTTCAACCATTGTCTAATTATGGGCCCTTTTTGCGTGTTCCCAGCTATAATAACTCCATGATATGTCACTTTGCAGTAAGATGCCG
>JAKZUA010000173.1:0-10361 GCA_047516825.1 Dehalococcoidia bacterium | reverse complement strand
CACCAGCACGTAGGCCAGGAGCAGCCGCAGGTCCGGCAACCGCTCGTTCAAAAAGAGAGGAGTGAGGAAGCCGCCAAAAATGCCGATAACCGCGATTGGCATGGATTCGTAGCGGAGCGCCAGGGCCGCAGCGGCCAGGGTCATTAAAGAGAACAGCCCGAAGGCCGTCAACGGTGGCACCAATTCGTAAAGAGCGAAGGCGGCGAAGATGGAGAGATATAATACCGCAATTCCGGCGCCGGTCAGGGGCTGGGCCCATATGGGATACTTCTTCTGCCAGTATTCTCCACCGGCAATCAGCGCCAGGCCGGCCACCAGGCCCAGAAATACCTGGCCGCGCTCTCCGATCCAGTCATTCTCTATGGCCAGCTTCAGGAAGAAACCAGCTCCTAATACCAGGGCGACCGCACCGACGCGGGCCAGCCAGTTCCCGCCCAGAAGCCACTCCCAATTCCACCCGGCGGCCATTTTGAGCAGTCCCGCTCCCGGAGGCGCGGTTACCCCGCCCAGCGGATGCTGGGAAACCGGGCGGTCGGGAGCCGACGCCGGACTCGAAGAGCTGGCAGTAGCCCCTTGAGGTTGGGCCTGGGTTGTTTGGGTTGTTTGAGCGCCGGGCGAGCTAACCAGTCGTTCAATCAAGTAAACGCGCTCTGCGAGTCTTGGCAGCTCAGCCGCCAGGCCGGCGACCGTGGCTTGCAGCGAACCCAGTTCTCCGGCTGGGCTGGGCGTGCCCAGACCCGTATCCGGGTCCAGGGAGACCCCGCCAGAGGCCGTATCGGACGGAGGCTGGCTGGAGGACCGGCCGCCGGCCCGCAAATCTGCTCCACAGTTAGTGCAGAAGCTGGCTTGTTCCGTTACCGAGTTTCCGCAGTTGAGGCAGTGGTCTATCATGGCTTGCCTTGGAACCAGAAAGGGTAGATTCCGAAGGGCTATATGGCCCCAACCGGACGGTGGCTCACTTCGTAAAATGCTTGCTGCGTCAAATAATTGTAACAGATTGGGCTCCAGCCTAACCCTTGAGCGACAGAGCGATTTGCCCCGGAGTTAGGAAAGCCGGAGTTATTAACCACCAGGGGTTAAGCGGCGAGGCAAACGCCAGTCATCCGCCAGATGTCCCCTCGGGACTTTTACTGAGCATTGAATCGAGAACAAAATCCGGTCGAAGGCGCTGCTGTTTTGGTAAATCCGCTTATATCCCCCTTTTTGAAAGGGGGATATAAGCGGATTTGGTTCTTAAAAGTTTAGAACTTTCGTCAAGGATAAGTAGTCTCCCGCCGGGTAAATGTCCTGGCAGGCTGGAAAGGATGGGGCCAGGTACGGCAGAAGCCCCAAAACCGAAGCTTTGAGGCTGATGAGGCACGCTTTTTCTGGCTGGAAGGGTTTGGGGGACGAAAATGTTTTGCAAGCCGGCCGATTCGGCTCCTCCCAAGAGGTGATTGAGGTCAGGACCCTGCTAATTCTTCCCGGCTAATTCTTCCCGGCTAATTCTTCAAAGGTAGGCCTCTCCATCCCTTCCTGCCAGGTTGGGTCCCGCAACTCCAGCCGGTTCCAGCTGGGGTCGAAGAAGTAAAGCTCTCTTCCCGTGAAGAAACCCTGGCCCCGGTAAACCAGGTCGTCGATGGGGATATCCCTTTCGCGAAAGACCTGGCATGCCTGGACGAAAGTCTCCGGGCTAACGGTGAAGGAATGGTGCAGACGATTGTCGCCTTCCGCCGCTGCCGCCACCGGCTGTTGCCGCTGGCACAGCAAAATATTGTGGTCCCCCACGTTGAAGCAGGACATTACCGCGTTGCCGAGGCGCCCCAGCGGTGTTAGACCCAGCAAGTCCCCGTAGAACCGCTCCGACTCCTCCAAATCGTTTACCGGGATGGACCAATGGGTAACACCTTCAATTTTTAATAGACCCATCTCTATCTCCGTCAATTCTTGGGTCAGGTATGGGCGCACGGCCCTGCGCCTCTACGGAATCACCCAGGACATTTACGCGAATATTAGTCAGACTTGGTTTTTATAGCTCCGGTATATTAGCCGGGGAAGAGGCTAGTAACCGGTTGATGCCCGGCGTTCTCGGCAAAAGGCTCCTCCCGGTACAGCGCCATATCCTTCATTATCGGTATGTCCTGAATGGAGAAGAGAACGGCTTCATCGCCGGATTCATTGGCATGCTCGTGCCAGGCCCAGGGCGGCACCACAAAAAAGTCGCCCTCTCGCCAGTCAAACCTCTGTCCATCTATAACGCTGTAACCCTCTCCTTTGTAGACCTGGTAGACGGCGCAGCTGGTATGCCGGTGGGCGTGGGTGCTGATTCCCGGGCGAATCAACTGGGCCCAGCAAGTCATGGTGCGCAGGACAGGCCCGCCGGTGACCGGGTCGCTGAATTCCATCGCCACGTCGTCAAAGGGGCTGGCATCGATCTCCGCCAACCTGGACAAGGCCTCGTAAGTCTTATCCCATTTGTAGTGCCACAACGGCGAATAGGGAAGCTGGGTGTCTTCCCAGGCCGGCCTCAAAGCTCCGGACGCGAACCTCTTTTCTGATTCCGCAACCCCTATTATGGGCTGCTGGTCTTCCGGATAGACCTCGTAAAAATTGGCTCGCAGATACCGGACCAACGGAACATCCAGCCCGTCCAGCCAGATCATGGGCTCGGTCCCTTCGTTGTTGTGGTCGTGCCAGGTCCAAGATGGAGTGAGGATCAGGTCGCCCGGCTCCATGTAGCACTTATCCCCTTCCACCGTGGTATAGGCCCCCGTGCCCTTTAAGACCCAACGAATAGCGGTGGGTGTGTGCCGATGGGCCGGAGCGCATTCGCCGGGCAGGAGCAGCTGCAGGGCCGCCGTGATGGTGTGGGTCGTGCCCCGGTCAATGCCCGGCGTGGCCAGCCTGAGGGTGCGCCGCTCCACATCCCGGTCCGGGGTAACCAGGTCTCCGCTCTTTAACACGAGGGGCTCCACCTCCGACCAGCGCCAGAGGAAGGGTTCGATTTCCGGCAGGGGGGCGCCCCCACGTTGGACCCACCCAGGGGTCAGCCTAACTCGATCCGCGGCGTCGTAGTATTGTTGCGCCTCTTCGGTGCCTATTTTACCTTGCACTACCATGATCCAAATCCTCCTTTACCTAGACCTGCCTATGTATTTTCGAGATGGGACGGTTAATCCCGATAAATGGAAAAACACAAAACGGATTTAGGCGTTAACGACTAAAAGCATGATACTTACACCTGCCCCTTATGACAAGCTGTAAACGGAATAGGTCGAGGCCAATAGGCATCGTGGGATAAGGGCTAATGGCAAGGACTACCTGATGAGCCGGGTTCTCTGTGATGGAGTGGCAAGATTGCATTAAGAAGTGTATAAATCAGGGTATGACCAGGGAAGAGGCCATTACCAACCCCGTAAACACGGTACTATAGCCACTTTTGAGGAACCAAAGGCGTTAGTCTGGTCGAATAAGGAGGGCGAACATGGTTACAAGTTTGGGACACGTTGGCATAGTCTGCGAAGACTTTTTGAAGATGCGGGACTTCTATACTCGGGTCATTGGCTTGACGGTGACCGATGAGGACCCGGACCGGGGAAGTTGCTTTCTGAGCGCGGACCCAAAGAACGAGCATCATGAGCTGGCGCTGGGGGAGGTTCGCGGCCCGGACCATCCGGCCGGGCCACGGCCAAAGACTCAGGGAGTGGGTCAGATTTCCTTTATTGTAGAGAGTATGGATGCCCTTAAGGAGCTTTACCAGCGGCTGCTCAAGGAGAACTTAAGGATCGACAATGTGGTGACCCACGGAATCTCCTGTAGTGTCTACTTCTTCGACCCCGAGGATAACCGAATTGAGTTGTACTACAAAACCGGGTACATCGTAAAACAGGGTTTCAGCCGACCCATCGACCTGGAGAAGCAGTCCAACGAAGAAATACTGGCTTTCGCCAAGTCCTTTGAGGCCTCGGAGGGCCCATTCCAGGGAGCCAAACTGCCGGTGGGCAGCGCGTCTTAAGCTACCTGCCGCCGGCGAATTGGCGGGCCCTTGCTGACCTAAGCTATGGAAGCGGGTGTAGAAGGGTCATGTTTAGTTGTGGTGGGCCTGGATGGGCTCGAACCAACGACCTCGGTCTTATCAGGACTCAGTTCGAAAACCAGCCTAATTCAGGGCTGTTCAAGCCCAAAATGCAGGCGCCAATCCTCCTTCCTTTAGATAAGACTGAGATCAGTTTTCAGGGACTCCGATAGAACGCAGACCCGGAAAGCGCCTCGCCCAGTATAACCATGTCTTTCCACAAAGGCCAGCGCTGCCGGGCCGATTCCGGACCGTCTGTTACCAACGCCCACCCTGCAAAACCCTCGTCCCACAATAACCGCTTCACAGCAAGCTCTTCCCTGTTGTGTAGCAGGTAGGCCCTTCCGTCCTTCGGCTCTCTTTGACTCCGATCTACGAGAACAACGCAACCTTCCGGTGGGAGGAGGTTGGTCACGGTACTTCGGACCCTGACGATCTCGCACTCAGCCGGGTCGGTGCCGCGGGCCTCCAATTGAGCTCTCGGAACTTGTTCCCAACCTACTATACCGGTGTCTGACCGAGGAACGTCTGGTATGGGCAGGGTATCGAACTCGGGGATCGCCACGAGGTAACCGACTCCACCACCCGGCCCACGTTGTTGTTCTTCAACTAACGAACCCAGAGGCACACCAAGTTCCAAAGCCAACTGTCGTAGAGCGGGGAGCAAGAGCCCAGACTCCCCTTTTATCACCCGATACAACCAGTTCGGAGAATACCCCAAGGCGATGGCGATGCCGCGAGGGGACCTGCCACTCTGTTGAACAGCAGCACGAACGTTGTCGGTCACCACCGGGTCTACGGACGATTGAGGCATCACCATCACCTTTCACTTCGAGTCTATCCTAGCAACTTGGACTTGACAATGGAGTAGGATAGTGTGTAATAATAGTTACATACACCGTCCTATTACGCTATACACCGTAACACCAAACTACCTCTGGGGTGCAATCTGCTATGACCGCAGTACAACGGGATGCCGCAAAAAGACGCTACAAACGAGAGGCCCACGACCCATGCTCTCTCTGTGGGGGAACTGGTTTGGTACAGAACGAATCAATTGCCGCCCGAGCCAAGAAAGGCGGCATTATGGGTGTCCTAGCCAGCGCCCGACGGGACGCGCTGTTAATGTCAGAGCGGGGACGGATGGGCGGCAGACCCAAGGATCCTAGCCTAGCGGAGATTCTGGTGAATGTTGACCCCCGCCGCAGTCACCCGTGAGCCGAGGAGGTTGGCGCCTGAGAGCTCGGGTGGCTGCGGCGGGATAACTCATTGTAATTTGCTTTTTGGAAAGTTCAATCCCGGCACACGTCGGAATTCGGTTCTGTCAACGACGGGGAGTTGAGGGTTGATGCAGGAAACGTGCTGCCTCAAGAACCCATGCCGTGACCGGGTTGACTCCGCCGGTTCCTACAACGTGGTCTACGGGACAAACATCGTCACCGACCCCAGTTGCCGAGGGCGCTTCCGCCCGGCGACGGGACCCTGCTCAGGCCTGACGTGTCACAAACGGGCTGAAAATCGGCGTTCATGCCGGGCCCTTCGCCAGGCGGAATCCGCGAAACCATGCGGGCAAGGTGGACTCAGGGAATAGCCTCCCGGAGTCAAGTCCCCGGCGCTCGTCTTCGCCCTGAACTATGTCCCCCGCTCCCCAACCGGTTTTCCGTCCTCGAGGGAGATTCCTCACCGCGAATGCAGTCCCCATGCCTACCGGGGCGGACTCACCTGCACGGGGGCTCCGCATCGGGGTGGCCGAGAGGGACCACATGAGGACCAAAGAATCGTTGGTCAATCCGGGACCACTATTGACCACAATTGAGTTCGGAGGCACAAACGTTATTTTCATTGCTTGCCCGACGACGCGTTATTCACGTTCCGGCCCAACAGCGAAAACGTTACTTTCGTTGTTGTGCCATTTTCTAAGCTCGGCTGCACAGTGGTTATCAAAGCATACAAGCGTTGTCTCTCGGGGATACCGCAGTTTCGTTCCTTGAAGATACAACACACAAATCCATGGGATTCTGCGAGGTCGCGGCGGACTTTGCGCCTTCGACGTGCGACGAGAAACCGGCTTTACTGGAGGAGGAAGAGCTATGGGGTTCGACTATGAACAGGGACGTGAGGAGGTCGATACCGTGGGACGGGTCGCTGTGTCTGAGGGGCTTTCTGCGGGAGCGGGCTCTGTGTTGTCGGTCCTGCGGTGGTTGCCCCTGGCATCAGCCGACGACCTTGCTGCCATCATGGGCCGGCCCTGGTCCGGAGTGCTCAACCACCTGGGCCTGTTGAAGGGTCGAAGTCTGGTAGCGTCCACCCAGCTGGGATGCACCAGGAAACAGCGCCAGAGATGGAATCTGACCGAGTTCTGTCTGGACAGGTCCGAACTGGAGGGAGCCACATGGCACGATGAGGCAGCCCGGTGCCGTCTCCTAGAACTCATACCGGCCGTGGAACAGTTTTACCCTATCGTAGGCTTGGTAAAGGATCTGGGATCCTTTCGGGCCTTCCAATGGCTCGATGCCACGGGAGACGAGGGGCCGAGTTGCGACGCTGCTGCCCTCTACGAAAACGGCTGGGTGAGCTTCTTCTGGTGTGGCCGCTTGCTGTCGGAACATCGTCTCGCGGAGCGCCTGGTGCGGTTCCCCTTGGACTGTCAGACGCTCGCGCTGGGTTCGGCTGTTCCCTGGCCCAGCCAGATCCACCTGGTGACGGCGGACGAGTGGGAACGTGAGCTGGCCTCACGGGTCGTAGAGGACCTCGGAATGGAGCGGATGGCAGGGATCTGGTGTGTATCCACCTCGGCCGCCTCGTTGCCGGCCGAGGTGGGAAACGGCCGGGGCTGGATTCATCAACCGGTGAAGAGACGCCAGTCCGCCCCGGGTTCATGGGACACGTCAACAGCCCGGTCGCCCTGGTCAGGGGCCGGAGGGCTGGTAGCAGCCCGGGTGCTGGACGGGGCCGAACAGTGGCCCGGCGCCCGGCTGCGATTTCTCCGGGCCCTGCTCCGCGAGGGGTCCGAGGAGGGCAGGGTCGGTGAGATGTGCAAACAACTTCGCGCCGGAGGGTTGATGCGGCGGTCCGGTGAGAGGTAAACCGTCAGATATTTCCCTACCGACAGCGGTCTACACGTTCGGGCGACTCAAGATCGAATCCATCACTTGGAGGCCAGGAGCCGGACCCACCTGTCGCTCTGGCCGGAAGCGAACCGCACACGCCCCAAACACCCGGTGTCGGCGGACCACGAGGATGGCCTGCGTGCCTTGCTACAGGTTTTCGCCGCTGCGGGGTGTGCCCTAGCCAACGGGACGAGATTCGTGGAACACCTCGGAATCGAGGGTGGCATCGCCCCGGACGCCATACTTTATCTAACGGTCAGCCCCTACGGTGAGGGGTGGCACCACGTGGAATATGAGCGGAGCGCGAGGGGCAGAGCCCGGGTTTCCAAAAAGATCCGAGGGTACGGGTCGGCGCGGCGGCGGGACGAGTACCCGTTGATTCTGGTTTGTTGGGACGAGAGGGCGGAGGCGGAATTTCAGGCCGAGGGCCGGCTGCTCGGGCTTCGACTAGTGACGACCACCATAAAGCGCCTGAAGAATCACGGTCCCTTGCACCCGACCGGTTGCTGGTCGATGTATGGCCAGCCGGTGCGTCTCGGCTAGCCCGTCGGGACGTGCACTCTTTTCCGGGACAAGCGGCATAGCGGCTTCGGACTTCCGGGCCGTTCACCCCGCGCAGCCGCACAACTCACGACAGGTAGGTGTACCGAATGACCATGTCCCGTGCCCCAGTTACCCCGCTAGCCCCTGATCAGCAGCTAGCCGCGACGGCCCCCATGGGCCCGGTGATCATCCGGGGAGGCGGGGGCTGTGGCAAAACCCACACCATCGCCGCCAGGATAGCCGTCGCGTTGAAAAACGGAGAGTTGCCTGCCCGGATTGCCTGCATCACCAATGGCACGGGCAGCGCCCGCGACATAAAGCGGCGAGTCGGCGCGTTCCTGCCGGGGAACATTTCAGCTCATAAGTTCTTTTCCGGCACGGCACGGCAGCTTGCCCTGGGTTTGCTGAGGGTCAGAGGGGCTGAGATGCTGGGGTTGCCACCCGCTTTTCCAGTTTTACAGCAGGACGAGGTGCTGGAGTTGCTCTGCGTTCTGTTGGGCGCGAACCGACAGAACCGGCGGAAAATCGTCGCCGAGGCCACGCGGGTCTGGGCCTGGCACCTGCGCCAGCGGGCAGGGTATCCGGACGAACTCATCCCGCCGGAACGGGAAGGATGGTTGCCCACGATTGCCCGATACGAGGCAGAGAAGCAGTCCCATAATGCCGTGGATAAGAGCGATGTAATCCCTATGGCGATCCAGGCTCTGGAAAGCAACTCCGATTTTCGGCATGCCGCGGGTCGGGACCGTTTCAAGCTCCTGGCCGTGGACGATTTTCAGAACATGACCCCCGTGGAATACCGGCTTCTGGGGCTCCTGACCGGTCCGGAGCGGTTGATCACCATTGCGGTAAATTCCAATGAGGGACTCCGGTTGTCCGAGGGCACGGACAACCGTTTGCCGGGACTCTTTCGGCTGGACCATCCCAAAGCGCAGGAGTTCACCCTGAAGGCGAACCTCCGCGCGACCCAGGTTCTGGGCCAAGCGACCACCCGCATTGTCGACTTCCCCGGTCTTGATCACCTGCACAAGGAAGATTCCGTTTTTATGAGGTTTAGGATGCGGGTTGGCGACCAATCCTTTCCTTGCGCGGATCCCGTGTTGAAAACCTTTGAGGGCCGTCCGGTCGACATGTACAGACACATTCTCGACGGCAGCGAGAAGTTCGTGGAACAGGGATACGAACTCAAAGATATCGCCGTTATATTCTTGGATGAGTCCACCCTCGACGAGATGCGCCCGCTGGCGCTCAGCCGAGGAATGCGTTACTCCGTGCTGCGGGACAAGCGCAGGGCGCGAGACCGGGATGTCAGGTCCATTGTAGGGTTGCTCAGGTGCCTGCTAAACCCCAAGGACTTCGACGCCTTCCGAAGCGCATCCTGCATCAACCCGCATCTCGAAGACCAGTGGTTGGACTGTAATGTGGCGGGGAGCACCTGGGAGATGGCAAATCGTGAGGGGATCAGTTTGGCCCAGGCAGCCAGGCGCCAGAGCGAAAACCCCCTCGTTGGAGTCGACGCCAGACAGGGCCTGCGGTTCTTTGCCGATGCCCAGGGCGACCTGAACCGGATGATCCAGGATCCGTCCACCCGGGTCCGGGACCTCTGCAGGAGAGCGGTCGCGCTTGTTGAAGACGTTCAGGTCGGAGTCCACGCATTGAGGGAGAAGGCGCGGGTGGGAAAGCTTGTTCACATTTCCGACCTGTCCGACCTGGTTTCCATTGGGCGCCACCAGAAACAGGGCCAGAATCGCCTCATGCAGGAACTTGAGACGTTGTGTGATTCTCTTGACGGAGAGATGGGAGCCGACCCTCTGGCAGCGGAAAACGGCGATCCGTTTGTTGGGGATCCGGGAATCACCTTCACCTCGGTGGAGGCATCTCAAGGACTCGAGTGGCGCATCGTATGGGTGGTCGGTGCCAGCGATCACATCCTTCCGGGGGGCATTTCCCCGGAATATGTGGCACAGATGCGGGAAGCCCAGCGACGCTTCTACGTGGCGGTGACCCGGGCCAGAGACCATCTGATTTTCTGCCACCCCATCCGGAGCGGGCCCACTCAGGATGCCAAACCCTCTCGTTTCCTGTTGCCTATTGGAGATATGTTGAGGCATGAGGTGATAGCTCCCCCGGAACCCCGACGCTGAGGTTGCACCCCTCCTCACACCTGGCTGTTGCTTCCGCCATGAAACAACGGTAGGGCGGATTTGGATTGATCGTGGCCCCGGCGACTCCTGCGGTCACGGACGGGTCCGGGACGTAACGGATTTTATACCGCCAGACGTCGGACCCTGATTCAGTGCTCCCGCTGATTAACGACAATTAGTTCTGCTCTTTCTTTCCACCGGGATCCATCCCGTGGGGCGTGGTTAAATGTTCCCAATCTCCAAGCCCGCTGTCGGAACGGTTGCAGCCAGTCCGGTCCCGTCGTGATGCTGGACGCTGGCTAACGCAGTATACCCCCATTACCGCAGCTGGCATTTGCCAGTAAAACCGGCCTCATTGTGTCTTGTCTCGTCCTAGAAACCCGGCTGAAAAGCCCTGCTGTGACGGGATGGCGTGGAGGATAACCAGTGGACTGTAAGTCTGAGGCTAAGAGTGACCCAGTTGGCTGCGGCCAATATGAATTGGGTAGTAACGATGGGCGACCCTGGGGC
>JAKZUA010000172.1:0-5669 GCA_047516825.1 Dehalococcoidia bacterium | reverse complement strand
CAGCCGCCACACCTTTGGGCTCGGGCACAAGGGCTCCCCTCCCATCACGTCCTCCCGTAGAACTAAATCGTCCTATGGAGAACAGCTTACCCCGATGCCTCCTTCCCATAGCTTTCACCAAAAGTGCGGAAGAGCCACTTTCAAATCAGGCATCTTTGACTCCCTTATCATCGAAAATAGGTTGGCATCGAATCCATCAGCAGCCGGGCTGGCCGCTACTACGCTTACCAGGGCTCTGGGGTAAGGTGGCTAACCCTTTACCCGGGGCTTGAGGCAGTCCCGGGCCACCAGCTCCTCGGCGATCTGGATGGAGTTGAGCGCGGCGCCTTTGCGCAGGTTGTCGGAAACGACCCACATGGCGAGACCGTTGGGGTGGGAGGCGTCCTGACGAATGCGGCCGACAAACACGTCGTCTTGCCCGGCCACGTTCCAGGGCATGGGATAGACTTTATTCTCTGGGTCGTCCAGCACCTGCAGCCCCGGCATCTGACTCAAGATTTCTCTGGCCTCGGCGGCTGACATGGGATGGTCCAGTTCGATGTGCAGCGCGACGCTGTGGGACACATAGACCGGCACCCGCACGCAGGTGGCGGAGACGGCGATTTCGGGGGAGTGCAGAATCTTGCGGGATTCATCGATCATTTTTTGCTCTTCCCAGGTGTAGCCGCTGTCCAGGAAGGCATCGATGTGAGGTATCACGTTAAAGCCTATTTGTTGGGGCTGCGCCACCGGCTGCACCGCGCCACCATTCAGCAGGGTTAGACTCTGCTCCCGCAATTCGGTCATGGCGCCGCCGCCGGCTCCGGAAACGGACTGATAGGTGTCCGCAACGATACGCCGAATGGGATTGGCCCGGCCCAGGGGATGGGCCACCATCACCAGGGGCGTGGTGGAGCAATTTGGAATGGCAATAATTCCCTGGTGCGCCTCCACATCCGATCCGTTGACTTCTGGAACCACCAGAGGAACCTCTGGCTGCATGCGAAAGGCCGAGCTGTCGTCGATGACCACCGCTCCGGCGGCCACCGCGATGGGTGCCAGCTCCCGGCTGATGGCGGTGCTGACCGAGATGAAGGCGATATCCACCCCCCGGAAGGAATCCGCGGTCGTCTCCTCCACCACCAGCTCCGCGCCATTAACCGTGAGCTTCTTGCCGGCGGAGCGTTTGGAGGCCAGCAGCTTGAGGTTACCCAATTCTGGGTGACGTTTTTCAATTATCCGCAGGAACTCGGTGCCTACGGCGCCGGTGGCTCCCACTACAGCTAAGGTCAGGTTCTCCAAAATCCGCTAATCACCCGCCAAGTTTTTGCCCTCTGGCTACAGGCCCAGGACAGTTTCCAGTCCCACCACCAGCCCCGGCTGCTTCACCACCTCGCGTACACAACGAACAACCCCCGGCATATAGCAGTCCCGGCCCATGGTGTCGTGACGCAGGGTTATGGTCTGTCCGGGAGCGCCCATGGTAATTTCGTGGTGAGCGCTGCGGCCCGGCATGCGAACGCTGTGGATGGTTATTCCGTTGTACTCCCCACCCCTGGTGTTGGCCAGGTTTTCCTTCTTCGTTTCGGTACGGGTAAAGCTCTTGTCCTTTCCCAGACTCTGGGCCAAGGCCAGGGAAAACCCGGATGGAGAATCGATCTTGGCCTCGTGATGGGTTTCGACAATGTCCAGGTAGTCGAAAAAGGGAGCGGCCTGCTCCGCCAGCTTTTTCAGGATTACCGCCCCCAGGGCGAAGTTTGGGGCAACAATGATGCCAATGTTCTTGTCGCTGGCCAGGGCATCCAGCTGCTTTAGGTGCTTTTCGGTCAGGCCGCTGGCCCCCAGCACCATGTTTATGGAGTAGGCGGAAGCCACGGGAACCGCCTCCATACAGGCGCCGGCGTTACTGAAATCTATCAATACCGCCGGATGAGTTTGGGTGAGAATGTCCTCCAGGTTTGTCGAAAGAGGCACTTCACCGCCATCGGGCAACTGCAGGGTGGCCCCTCTCTCCTGGCGACAAATGGCTCCCACCAGGTCCAGGTCGGGCTCCCGACCAAGCGCGGCGACGGTTTCCATACCCATTTTGCCGGTGGCGCCGTTGACTACCACTCTGATCGCCGCCATAGTCACCCCCTGATGGCAAGCCGCCAGGATAGAATTGGCCTAAATATTAACACGCAGGTGCAGCTGGGGAAAGTTAAAACCAGAAAGGGGCTGGCTCAAGGCCAGCCCCTTTCTGGTTGCACCGCTGAAATAGCAAAATCCTTCGTCACACCGGCGTAAGCCGGTGTCCCGGAAAGTACATTCTCCACTGTTCCCTGGATTCCGGCGTTCGCCGGAATGACGGTGTGGGAAGCGCTGCCCAATCCGGTGTCGATGTAGGTTTCACTCTGCCATTAGTTTAGGTAGCCGGCTATGCCAGCCCCCTGAGCGGGATTAGCGCGGTCGAGCGCCGCTGCCTCCCAGGAAGCGCCGTTCCGAAGTGCCACCGCCCCCGGGTCTGGGACCACCCGGCCGGGAAGTTCCGCCGGATCTGGGCCCACCGGGGCCGGGTCGCCGTCCCCGATCTCGGTCCCCGGCGTTGAACCCACCCCGTCCGCCGGGGCCACCGGGACCACCGGGGCCTCCCCCCGGTCGGGGCCGCCCCCGATCCCGGTCGGGAAAGGGTGGACGAGATTGGGTGGGCCGGGGAGCGGCGCCGGAAGGAGCGGCGCCGGATGGGGCATCGCCGTTGCCGCCAAACAAGGCTCTCCGGGAGAGGTTGACCCGTCCCATCGAGTCGATTTCCTGAATCATCACGGTTATTTCCTGGCCCATCTGCGGTTCGCCTTCCATGTCGCCCATCTCTTCCGTGCGCAGCAAGCCGTCCTTGCCCGGCAGAAGCTCTACGAAGGCGCCGAAGTTGGTGATGCGGGCGATCTTCCCGGTCATAATATCTCCCACCACCAGGTCCCGGGTCAGCCCTTCGACCTTGCTGCGAGCCAGGTCGAGCATGGCTTGGTCGGAAGAGCCTATGGTGACCCCGCCATCATCGGCCACATCTATGGAGGTGCCGGTTTCTTCGATGATGGCGCGGATTACCCTACCGCCCGGACCGATCACCAGTCCGATCTTCTCCACCGGTATCTGGACCCGAATCATCTTGGGAGCGTAGGGGCTCATCTGCTGGCGAGGTTGGGAGATGGTCTGGTTCATCTTGTCCAGGATGAACAGCCGCCCGGTTCTGGCCTGCTCCAGCGCTTCGCTGAGCATCTCGGTGGTAAGTCCGGTGAATTTGATGTCCATCTGGAGGGCGTTTATTCCCTGAGCGGTTCCGGCGACTTTGAAATCCATGTCACCCAGGAAATCTTCGATGCCTTGAATATCGCTGAGAATGGCGTATTCACCATCCGAATCGGTAACCAGGCCCATGGCTATTCCGGCCACCGGCGCCTTCATCGGGACACCGGCGTCCATCAGCGCCATGGAGGTGCCGCAGACACTGGCCATGGAGGTACTGCCGTTGGAACCCAGGCACTCGGAAACCACCCGGATGGCATAAGGAAATTCTACTTCGTCGGGCAGGGCGGCCAAAATGGCCCTCTCCGCCAGCGCTCCGTGGCCGATCTCTCGCCGGCCCGGTGAACCTACCCGGCGTGCCTCACCAGTGGAATAAGGAGGGAAGTTGTAGTGATGCATGAACCGCTTGGTGCCGTCGGGGCCCACCGTATCCAAGGTCTGCCTCATAGCTAAGGACGCTAGGGTGGCGACGGAGAGAACCTGAGTTTGCCCTCGGGTGAACAGGCCGGAGCCGTGGGTTCGGGGTAGCGTGCCTACCTCGCAGGTGATTGGCCGAATTTCTTCTCTGGCCCGCCCATCGGGGCGAACACCTTGATGCAATATACGACTGCGGACTTCACCCCTGAGTACATTCTTAAAGCCTTCAGCAATTTTCTGAGCTGGGTAGCTGTCGGCCAGGCGTTCCTGCGCCTCCTCTTCCAAACTGTCCAAACCCTCATCCCGCTCGGCTTTGAAGGCGTTCCGTCCCAGAACCTCTTGCATTCGCTCCTGAACCAGGGCCTTGATCTGGTTCTGAATCTCCACCGTTTCGTCCGCGTTGCTGGCGAACTCCAGCTTCGGTTTGCCGACTTGGCTGGCCAGCTCCTGAATCATCGAAATTACTACCTGATTGGCTTCGCGGGCTTGCCGGATGCCTTCCAGGATCACCTCTTCTGAGACCTCCTTGGAACCCGCCTCTACCATGATGATGGCATCTTCAGTGCTGGAGATAACCATGTTCAGCTGGCTTTCAGTGATTTCCTGATAGGTAGGGTTAATGATGTACCGGCCGTCCTTGTAGGCCACCCGGCAGGACCCAATCGGACCCGCAAAGGGTATTTGGGAGATTGCCAGAGCGGCGGAGGTGCCAACCATGCCCAGAATCTCCGCTGGATGCTCCGGATCGGCGGACAGGACAGTGAGGATTATCTGCACGTCGTTGTGAACTGCTTTGGAGATGAGGGGCCGGATCGAGCGGTCGGTCAGCCGGCAGGCCAGGATGGCCTCCTGGCCGGGCCTTCCCTCTCGCCGGAAAAAGCTGCCTGGGATCTTGCCGGCGGAGTAGAGACGTTCCTCATATTCCACCGTCAGGGGCAGGAAGTCGATATCCAGGCGGGCCTTATCCGCCATTACCGCGGTGGCCAGCACGATAGTGTCGCCCCGACGGACGGTGACCGAGCCGTGCGCTTGCAGGGCCAGTTTGCCGGTTTCAATGATTATTGGCTGATCACCAACCAGCCTCTGGATGATTAAAGGGGATGCAGTAGTAGACATGATAAAGGGTAAGTTACCTCACAGCTAAAATAGAGGGCGAGTCAGAATTGGTCAGCTTGGGCCAAGAACGGGGATGGGCCTAGGGCTTGAACACGGTTGGAAAATTAGCGGCGTAATCCCAACCGGGTTATCAATGTTTGATAGCGGTTAACATCTTCCTTAGTCAGGTAGTTGAGCAGTCTGCGGCGCTTGGAAACCAAGGTCACCAGGCCTCGGCGGGAGTGGACGTCTTTCTTGTGGACTCGAAGATGGTCGGTTATTTGTTTGATTCTCTCGGTTATTACCGCTACCTGTACTTCTGTGGAGCCGGTGTCGTTCTCGTGGACTCGGTATTCCTCAGTAATCCTTTGCTTCGTTACACCATCCAGCATTGGCCACGCTTTACCTTATCTCTGTTCATCTTCACTCCGGGGCATTATAGCACAGGACTATTTTGCAGACAACGAATTTACCGGGCATAACCAGGGCACCTTAGGGTGTTTAAAATGTCTCTCCCCTTTTAAGGAGAGATTAGGAGGGGTCACAAAACCCCCCTTTAGTCTCCCCATTGGCTCATGGTTCGACCAGCTCACTACGAGCGGTTGACGTCCCGTTCGGCCTGAGCCGGTCGAAGAGCGAACGGGTTTTGCCAGCGAGGCCAAGCAATCCCTCCTTACCCTCAAGAGATTACTCCGGGCCTGCGGCCCTCGCAATGACAAACGAATGACCCCGGAGCAGGCTATTGGTGATTTCCTGCAGGGCAATCGCGTCTTAACCAAGGAGCACTTTGAGTAGGTAATCCTCAACCCAGCCGGCTTTCATCCGTTTACCTTGAAGTCCCCGTTTAAGGCTGGACTCCTGCTTCAGCAAATTGAGGGCTATCTGGCGCAGGACTG
>JAKZUA010000171.1:0-13763 GCA_047516825.1 Dehalococcoidia bacterium | reverse complement strand
AGCCCCAGGCTACGTCCCACCTCTACTCCCAGGACTATACCCATTTGTACCGCCGCTCTCCCTCCAGACCTGATATCTTAGGACCGCGGATCAAGTCCGGAGAGGAACGGGTGCCGTCGTCCAGCGCGCCTCCGCCCAGCGCGCCTTTGTCAGATAATTCCGGCGGCCACTAGCCTTCCAGTATGAGCTCCTCTACGGCCCTGGTAGCTATTTCTAAAAAGGGAGCGGGGTTGGCGCTGGCGCTCTCGGGGTTGACTGGGAAGCAGACTGTTTATCTGGAGGGTCGCTGGTATGAATCCGGTCCTGGACATGAGGTCTTCGACCTTCCCCTGCGACCGTTGATTCAACGGGTATTTCACGAATACCAGCGTCTGGTGCTCTTCATGCCCCTGGGAGCCGCCGTCCGGCTGCTGGTCCCTTACATCAACGACAAACATGACGACCCTGCCGTGGTCTGCGTTGACGACGCCGGGCGATTTGCCGTCAGCCTGCTGTCCGGCCATCTGGGCGGCGCCGATGCTCTGGCACAAGAGGTGGCGTTGCTCTTGGGAGCCACTCCGGTCGTTACCTCGGCCTCCCATGTCACCGGCACGCTGGCGGTGGACTTGCTGGGCCAGGAGTTTGGCTGGGTTATTGACGCCCTTCCGCTAACGGTCACCAGGGCCAGCGCCGCCGTGGTAAACGGCGAGCCGGTTGGCGTTTACCAGCAGACCGGCGAGCCAGACTGGTGGCCCGAGGACCGGCCGTTACCCAATAATATCATCCGGTGTTCCGATCCAAAGGAGTTGGCGGCCACCCCTGGCGATGCCGCCCTGATCATCTCCGATTATCAAAACGTAGTCGAAAGCGAGGACCAACCTCCGGAGCGGGTCCTTAATAAACAGTACCTGGTCGTGTACCGGCCTGGCAGCCTGGTGATTGGGATGGGCTGCCGTCGTGGGGTGCCCCTGGAAGAGCTGGAGGAACTGTTGCTCGACACTTTGCGCCGGCACAACCTGGCGCCGGGCAGCGTCTCCTGCCTGGCCACCGCCGACCTGAAGCGAGAGGAGGCCGGATTGATCCAGTTGGCTTCCAAATATGAGGTCCCGATGGTGTGCTACAGCGGCGAGGAGTTGAATCAGGTCTTCCAATCCAGCGGGGGCGCTGCTACGCCCTCAGCGACAGCCCACAAGCTGTTGGGGATTTGGGGGGTATCCGAGCCGGCGGCTTTGCTGGCCTCGGGAAGCCAGCAGCTACTGGTGCCCCGCGAGAAAACTGCCCGGGCAACCATCGCCATCGCTCGGCGAAATTATGAATCCCTCTAGGCATAGATTTGGATATGATGCGGCTGATAACTAATGCATAACGACAAATCTCATTCGGGCCTGCTCTACCTGGTTGGGCTGGGCCCTGGGGCGGATAAGGTTTTGACTCCGGCGGCCCGCGCGGCGCTGGAGGATAGCGACGCCGTGGTCGGCTTCCGGGCTTATGTGGACCAAGTTGCCGGGCTGCTGGCCGGCAAACAGCTGGTGGCCATGGAGCTGGGACAGGAGCTGGAGCGGGCGGAAAGGGCGGTAGACCTGGCCTTTGCCGGGAAAAGGGTCGCCGTGGTCTCTTCGGGCGACGCCGGCATATACGGGATGGCCGGCCCCATATTCCAGGTGTTAACCGACCGAAATTGGGACGGCGAAACCCCCCGGGTGGAAACCGTACCGGGCGTTTCCGCGCTTCAGTCCGCCGCCGCCCTGCTGGGCTCGCCGCTGATGCAAGACTTCTGCGCCATCAGCCTGAGCGACTTGATGACTCCTTGGGAGGCCATCGCCCGACGGCTGGAGGCGGCCGCCTGGGGCGACTTCGTGGTGGTTCTTTACAATCCCCGCAGCCGCCGCCGCACCACCCAGCTGCTGGAGGCCCGGCGCATCTTGCTGGAACACCGGTCCCCGCAAACGCCGGTCGGTATGGTCAAGGACGCCTTCCGGGGGGAACAGCGGGTCACCATCACCGACTTGGAAACCCTGGAAGATCGCAGCCCAGAAGTGGACATGGTCACCACCCTGGTCATCGGCAACTCCACTACCTACGTGCACCAGGGTCACATGGTTACCCCTCGCGGATATGAAGGAAAGCGTTTGCCCTCGCGGAATAAGTAGCTATCTCATTATGTCATCCCGAGCTATTCGGCGTGGCTCAGGATAAACTCCGTGAGGGGTTTAAACTCCCTGGGCCCATGGTTCTGTCGCCATTGGTTGTCGCGTAACTGCCGTAATGACTCATCAGGTTTTAAGGGCCCAGGATTTAGATTCCTCAGTCGCTGCGCTCCTTCGGAATGACATGGGTCGTTTTGAGATAAATCCAAAAAGAACAGCATAAAGGAGTGAATGTAGTGCCCTCCACCAAACCCAACGCCGCCAAACGTAAGCTGCAGGAAAATGGCGTGGTAACGACCATTTCCGGCAATCTAACCAGCGAGATCATCGACTTCATGGGTCCCCTGGGATTCGACGCCGTGTGGATTGAGTGCGAGCACGGAGGAGTGACCTGGGATCAGTTGGGAGACATGACGCGGGCCTGCGATTTATGGGGCCTAACTCCGATTACTCGCGTGAACTCCAACGAGCCCTGGCTCATTACTCGAACCCTAGACCGCGGCTCCATGGGCATAGTAACTCCCCACGTCAACAGCCGCGCCGATGCCGAACAGGCGATGCAGTCCTCCAAATATGCGCCCCTGGGCTACCGGGGAATGTTCGGCGGCCGTCAATCTTACGGGGTAACCGACTATTTCCATCAGGCCAACGAGCAGACCATGGTCATCGTTCTGCTGGAAGAAGCCAGGGCGTTGCAAAACCTGGATGAAATTCTGAAAGTGGATTACATCGACGTGTTTTTCGTCGCTCCCTCAGACCTGTCTCAGACCATGGGGCACATCGGCAATCCGGGCCATCCCGAGGTGCAGCAGGCCATCGACCGGGCCATCGCCCGTATCGTATCCTCCGGTCGCACCGCCGGAACCCTGGTCAACGATGACAACGCCGCCGCTTATGTGGAAAAGGGCGTCAGGTTCCTCCTGACCTCCTACAACGGCTGGCTGTCCCGGAGCGCAACCGAATTCTTGGGGAAGGTCGCAGCTGCCACCGGGTAGTAAACATCAGTAAGCGAACATCCCTAAACCCGGCCTAACCGGACGCACTTTTTTGCCCTGAATCCGCCGGATGAGACCTGACCGGAAGCAGGAAAAGGGCGCCTAGCAGGAAAAATATCCCGGCGCCCAACAGCAGCGCGGTATAACCGGCGCCGGGAGAAGCCAGGTTGAGCAAGTCCACCCCCGGGCCCATCAGCTTGGCCGTTCCCGCTCCGCCAATGGTCGCCAGGCCTACTAGACCTATGTGCTGTCCCTCCCGGCCGGCGGCGCCCAGCTCGTTGGCCAACGCCCAGTTGGCGGTAAGCACCATTCCCACCGCCGCTCCGGAAAAGCTGGCGATAAACAAGACCTGATCAGGTCCCACCGCTTGGGTCATGGCTGCCAGTCCGATAGCCGCGCCGATGGCGCCCATCAGTATCACCGGTTTGTGGCCGATTCGGTCCGATAGCCAACCCGCCGGATAAACGCTCAACACTACCGCTCCGCCAACGGCCGCAATCATTATTCCCAGGGTCTGGGCTGGGTTGGAAACCTGTACCACGTCGTCCAGAAAGAAAAGACCGTAAGTTGGGAAAACGAAGGTCGCCGTAATCATCAGGTACCTGGAAAGGAGGAACCAAGCCAACTGGGGATGCAGCCGGGTGGTTAACCTGAGGCGTTGCCAAATATCTTGGTCCGCCGCCTGCACCGCCCTCTCTCTCGGCACGACTATCGATGAGCTGATGGCCGCAGTAACCATCAGCGAGGCGCCCACCACGCCCAAGGCGATCCAGAGCCAGTAGGAAGTTCCCTCGATGGTGAATCTCCCCATTAGCGCACCGGTCACGGCGATCAGCACCACCCCTCCCGACGCATCGGCCAGAATCTTCAGCGATGAGGCTACCCCGATGCGGTTGGACGGCACCAAATCCCGGATTAGCGCTTGGAAGGGACCGAAGCCGATGCTGGCGTTGGCCTGGATCAGGACCCACATTACGTAAAGGGAGAGGTAGTTGGTCGCGGCCCCCAGCCCCACCAATCCCAAAGAGACGGAAATACATCCCCAGAGCATGTAGGGTACCCGCCGTCCCAGAGGGGACCGGGTCCGGTCGCTGTACCAACCGACCACCGGCTGCACCAGGGCAGCCACCAGTAAACCGCTGAATCCCAGCAGGCCCAGAAAGGTGTTTTTGGCCCCCTCAGGCACCGCCCCCAGCACCAGCACGGGAAGAATCACCGCGTCCAAGGCCATGAAAAAGCCGGTTATGCCAAAGCCGAAGGCCCCCAGGCGGAGCAATGCCAGGTTTCCCCATTGGCTGTTTGGATTATTCTGCATGGCGCCCGAACCCGCTGAATCTATTTCCCGGTAAGAGGTGGCGCGAGAAGATTGTTAGGGCAGCAGGGCCGGGCGGCCATTTGGCCTGGCTCCAATCTCTTTCACCTGGTATGCGATTACCCCGGCCCATGCGCCCTCGGCGGCGATTGTTTATAATATAACAATAGCTGATTCCACCCGTTTCCAGGGAAGTACTTATGAAGATTTGTTCGCTGCTCCCCAGCGGCACGGAGATTCTCTTCGCCCTGGGATTGGGAGACCAGGTCATCGGGGTGACCGATCTGTGCGACTACCCCCCGGAGGCCCGGGAAAAGCGTATCGTCTGCCGCAGCAAGATTGACGTTTTGGCGCTTTCCAGCGACCAGGTCGAGGAGATGATGCACCAAATCCTCGCCTCCGGCGAAAGTCCTTATGAGCTGGACCAGGCGTGGCTGGAGCAGCATCCTCCAGATGTGGTGCTGACTCAGGACCTGTGCTATTTCTGCGAGATCGACGCCCCCACGGTGAACCAGGCTCTCCAGGCCATTCCGGTCCCGCCGCAGGTAGTGGTCCTTCAGCCCAAAACCCTAGAGGAAATATTAGCCAGCATCCGCCAGGTGGGGCAGACTTGTGGGGTCCCGGAGTCGACAGCCAATCTGGTTGCGGAGCTGCAATCCCGAGTGGGGGTAATCCAAAAAAAACTCGCCCCCGTTACCCAGCGGCCACGAGTATTCTCTTTAGAGGGAATCAACCCTCTGGTCATTGGCGGTCACTGGATACCCGATTTGCTGCAAATAGCCGGAGGGCGACAGAGCCTCTACCCGGCCGGCTGCCCGGCTACCAGGCTGCCTTGGCGGGAAATCTTGGATTACGCTCCGGAGAAGCTTTTTATCGACCTCTGCTCCTCGGATTTGAACCGGCACCTGAATGAGATTCCTTGGTTGGCCAACCAAGAGGGATGGCAGGAGCTTCCGGCGGTAAAGTTGGGCGAGGTTTACTTGATCGACCACGTCTATTTCAGCTGCCCCGGACCGCGCGTCGTCCAGGGGATGGAGATTATAGCCCAGCTCACTCATCCGGAGCTATTCTCCGGGCTGGTGCCGCCCGACACCGTGATGAAACTCGACCCCGCCCGGGCTTCAAGCCGCGGCCCGGAGGATGTAGCCAGCTGCTTCCTGCCCTATTAGCCGATCTGCAGGCAGGGTTCAAATCGGCAATACCCAGCTTAGCAGAGCAGCTTCAATTTACGACGACGTTGACCAGACGTCCCGGCACGTAGATGGCCTTATTGACCGCCTTGTCCTGGGTAAAAGCCCGGACTTTGGGGCTGGCTAGCGCCAGCTTTTGAGCCTCCGCCTCGTCAATATCCACCGACACCTGAATCCGGTCCCGCACCTTGCCATTTACCTGCAACACCAGGGTGATAGTTTCCTCGGCTGCCAGCTCCTCATCCCATTCGGGAAATCGCTGCTGGTGAATACTGTACTGGTGTCCGGTCAGCTCCCACATCTCCTCGGATATGTGGGGAGCGATGGGCGCCAGAATCAGCAACATCTTTTCGATGCACTCTCGCCAGGTGGCGGCGTCGACGCTTCCCTCGGCCCAGACCCTACTCAAATGATTGGAGAACTCCATCAATCTGGCGATGGTAGTGTTGAACTTGAATCGGTCCAGGTCGGCGTGACACTTTCGGATAGTTTGGTGGAGCAACCTCAGGGTTTCCCGGGCATTATCAGCGCCCCCCGGTTTTGAATCCAGATTGGCCGGGTCCCGTTCGACAATGGTCCAGAGCCGGTTCAGCCAGCGGGCCACACCGTTGATGCCCACATCGCTCCAGGGGCCTCCCTGGTCCCAGGGACCGATGAACATGAGGAAGCAGCGAACCGCATCCGCGCCCAGCTGGCCGACCACCTCATCCGGATTGACCACATTGCCCCGGCTTTTGCTCATCTTTTCGTGGTCTTCCCCAAGAATCACCCCCTGGTTGAACAGGCGCAGAAAAGGCTCATCGAACTGCACCAGACCCATGTCCCGCAAGGCCTTGATGAAAAATCGCGAGTAGAGCAGGTGCATCACGGCGTGCTCCGCTCCCCCGGTGTACTGATCCACCGACATCCACTTCTCCAGCAACTGGGGGTCGAAGGCGCCCTCAGAATACTTGGGACTGGTATAACGGAGCATGTACCAGGACGAGTCGAAGAAGGTGTCCATGGTATCGGTCTCTCGGCGAGCGGTCCCTCCGCATTCGGGACAATCGGTTTGAGAGAATTCCGGGTGAGAAACCAGAGGCGACTCTCCGGTGGGCTTGAATTCGGCGTCGGGAGGCAGCAGCACCGGCAATTCCGCTTCCGGAACCGGCACGATGCCGCACCGATCGCAAAAAATCATCGGAATGGGGGTCCCCCAATAACGTTGGCGGGAGATGAGCCAGTCGCGTATGCGGTAGGACACGGTTCTTTCGCCCCATCCATACTTCTCAATGTCGTCCGCTATCGCTTTCATCCCTTCCTGATTGGTCATGCCCTCGTAGGCACCCGAGTTGGTCATAAACCCATCGTCCGAATAGGCTTGGGACGGCTCACTGCCATCCCAGGATAGGGGAGCGACAACTGTGCGCACCGGCAGTCCATATTTTCTGGCGAAGGCGAAGTCCCGGGAGTCATGCGCCGGTACACCCATGACGGCGCCGGTGCCGTAGGTGGTTAGCACATAGTCCGCAATCAAGATAGGAACCCGCTCGTTATTGAGGGGATTCACCGCGTGGCCGCCCAGGAAAACGCCGGTTTTCTCCTCCTCGGTGGATAGCCGCTGAATCTCGGAAGTCTGGCGGGCGCGGGCCACGTAAGCCTCCACTTCGGCCCGATGCTGCTCGGTGGTCAACGAGGGCACCAGGGGATGCTCCGGCGCCAACACCAGGAAGGTGACGCCGAATACGGTGTCGATGCGGGTGGTAAAGGTTCGAATTTCCTTTTGGGGCAGGTTGGCATCAGAAATGTCGAAGCCGATTTCCACGCCTTCGCTGCGGCCAATCCAGTTCCGCTGCATGATCAGGATTTTCTCCGGCCAATCCACCAGGCCGTCAAAGTCCAGAAGTTGGTCGGCATAATCGGTTATACGGAGAAACCATTGCTCCAGGTCGCGGCGAATTACCGGTGTATCGCACCGCTCGCAGGCGCCGCCGATAACCTGCTCGTTGGCCAGCACGGTTTGACAAGAGGGGCACCAGACCACCGGCGCGTTGGCTCGATAGGCCAACCCGTGGCGGTAGAGTTGGAGAAAGAACCATTGGTTCCACCGATAAAATTCCGGCAGACAGCAGATGACCTCCCGGTCCCAGTCATAGATGGCCCCGAGAGAGGCCAGCTGCTTCCGCATATTCTCGATGTTGCTCATGGTCCAAGTGTAGGGATGAATGCCCCGGCTGATGGCGGCGTTTTCGGCGGGCAGCCCGAAGGCGTCGAAACCAATGGGATGGAGGACGTTGTAGCCCTGCATACGGCGGAAACGGGCGTGGCAGTCGGCGGGCGCCATGGCATACCAGTGGCCGATATGCAGGTCGCCGGATGGGTAGGGATACATGGTCATCTCGTACCACTTGGGGCGGGGATCTTCATCCAGCACTCGATGGAGTCCATCCCTAGCCCATCGGTCCTGCCATTTCCGGTCTATGGCCACCGGGTCGTAACGCAATTCCACCTGCCGGGGCGCGCTTGGCATATTAGGTCACCTCGAAATCGCTGCACATTTGCCATATTTTAGCATAGAATCCGATTATGCCACTGTGAGAATCGTACTTCCGATTCGACCAAGCGAAAGGACCAAGCAATACTGTAGGGCCGCACGGCCGTGCACCCCGACCCTTCCCAAAACACGCCCTCTTCATATAGAAATGGCCTAAGCGGGGCAGGCTTTTATAATTGACACCACCGGCCCTAATTACTAGAATTCCCCTAAACCACCGGGGAAGGAATATTTGAACCTGAATAAGCAGCGACCACCGGCTGAGTTGGCATCCTCCGCCCCAAATCGGTGGAACCAAATAGCAGGTTTCATCCCCGGGTCCCTCGGGGACCCGGGAGCGTTACTGAGAACCAGCCACCGGCAATGGCGACGGCCCAATCGCAAAGCCAAGGTTGGCTCTACGCGGACCGCCATGCCAACCCCGGCGGGGTTCATCTTGGCAATGGATTAGGTAACCTCCGTGGAGCCAAGGCCGCCTCGCCGCCCCGTTGATAGTGTAATTCGCCAACCCAGGCAGGCGGAGCTGCGCCCCTTGGTGGGCGAAGCGGTCGCCGAGCGCCGGCCCCAGCGCATCCTCAGCTCCTCCTCTTTCCTTTTCTTCGGATTTGTGGCGCTGATTCTGGTCGGAGCCCTGCTCCTCGCCCTGCCCATATCCAGCAGTGAAGGTAAGTTCACCCCCCTGGAGCTGTCCTTTTTCACGGCTACATCCGCCGCCACCGTCACGGGACAGACCGTGGTGAACACTTCGACCTACTGGAGCACATTTGGACAAGCCGTCATATTCTTCTTGATGCTGGTAGGCGGCCTCAGCTTCATGGCCGTCGCCACCTTCGTGCTGGTACTGATCGGTCAATCCTCTTCCATATCCGATAGCCTGGTAATGCGAAACGCCATCGGGGTGGAGCGGATGGGGGGACTGCGCCATATAGCCCGTAACATTACCCTGGTAGTGGTTTTCGTCTACCTGATAGGTGCAGCTGCGATCCTGTGGCGCATCTACGGAATGGACGGAATGGGCCTCGGCCAATCGGCCTGGCATTCCGTGTTTCTGTCGGTTTCATCCTTCAACAACGCCGGCTTCTCCATCTTGCCGGAGTCGGCGTTGGGTACCGGCCTGGAACGAATTGCCACCGAGCGATTCCTGCTGAGTTTCATGATGGCATTGGTAATTCTAGGTGGTATCGGTTGGACCGTGCTGGTGGACCTTTACCACCACGGCCGTTTCGCCCGCCTCAGCCTGAACACCAAGCTGGTCCTGGTAACCAGCCTTTTCTTGTGGATTCTGGGAGCCGGTGTGTTTTTCCTGGCGGAGTTTTCCAACACCATCGGAGACCTTAGCCTGGGCGATAAGGTGGTTTCCTCGGTTTTCCACTCGGTGAGCGGCCGCACCGCTGGATTCGCCACCATGGATTTCCAAATGGCGAAGGACTTCACCAAGCTAACCTACCCGGCGCTGATGTTCATCGGCGGCGGCGCCGGTTCGGTGGCCGGGGGCATCAAGGTCAACACCTTCGCCGTCATAATAGCCGCGGTTATATCCTCGGTGAGGGGACGCCCTCGACCGGAAGCCTTCGGCCGGGAAATTGCCAGCGACCAGGTTTCCCGCGCGCTAGCGGTAGCTGTTCTGGGAGTAGTATTTATCGTGGTGGTAATGCCCATTCTGACGCTGACCGAGCCAAACATACCTTTTCTGGATTTGCTCTTTGAAACCATCTCCGCGTTCAGCACCAACGGCACCTCTGTCGGCATCGTGCCCGACCTGAGCTTGGCCGGAAAAATCCTGTTGATGGCCGCCATGTTCATCGGCAGATTGGGACCGTTGGCCCTGGCTTTGGCCCTGGCTCCCCGGGAAAGAACGGTATATCGCTTCGTGGAGGAAAGGGTTACAATTGGTTAGTGGAAGCTGTCTGGGAGTAGTCCGGGGGTAGTCCGGGAGTAGTCGATGAAAAAGCAAATTTGCGTAATAGGTATGGGGCGCTTCGGAGCCACCGTAGCCCGGGAGCTTTATCAGGCGGGGCATGACATCCTGGCCCTGGACACCGACGAAGCTAAAATTCAGGAAATGCTGGGAGAGGTCACCTACGCAGTTAGAGCCGACGCCACCAGCGAATCGGTGCTCAGGGAGATGGGCGTCGCCGATTTCGACGTGGGGATAGTCGCCCTGGGCAGCGATAATATTCAGGCAAGCATCCTGGTTACCGTGTTGCTCAAGAGCTTGGCTATGCCCTTCATTATCTCCCGGGCCGCCAACGAACTGCACGGAGAAACCCTGGAGCGCATCGGCGCCGATAAGGTGGTTTACCCCGAGATGGAAAGCGCCCGGCGAGTGGCCCACGTGGACTTCAACGCCGGGATCCTGGATTATATGGAGCTGGCGCCCAATGTGGGCATCAGCAAAGTCCGACCGCCGGAAGGGATGCTGCGCCGGACACTGGATGCCGCCGAATTGGGCTCGCAAGGCAAGTTTGGGGTGGCGGTTCTGGCCATTCGACGGGGACGCAGCTATATTCTCAATCCGTCAAAGTTCGAGGAAATCGCTCCGGGAGACATACTCTTGGTAGCGGGGAAAAACGAGCAGATCAGCAAGCTCCACGGATTCGCCCAGGAATTCCCGCCTTTGGCCGCCGACTAGGTGCCCCGGCGACTATAATATTCCAAGAAGTGGCCAAGGCCAATCTTGGGCTCCGAACCGGTTGTGTTGCGCCAGATTTCTAATTATAATGCCCCTTCAAAAGTTCCTCCATCATAAGTTCCCCCATCAAAAACCCTTGGGCACGCCCGCTTTGACAACGGGCAGACATTAGGAAGAGCGGGCGTCATTCATGCGACCAACCGAGAAGCGGATTCTGGTGCCGGTCAACGGCATTCGAGCCAGTCAGGACGCCTTCCGCTGGGCCTGCCATCTGGCGAGACAGAACAAGGCGGAACTGCACTCGGTCTATATCTCGGAGATTCCCCTGGAATTTTCCCTGAACACCGAATTTGTTCAGAATAACCCGCGGGGGGAACAGGTCCTCTCCCAAATAGAGGCCATAGCGGCGGAAGAGAAGTGCCGGGTGCAGGCGCAATTGCTACAGGCCAGGCACGCCGGTCCGGCCATAGCCCTGGAAGCCGAGGATCGAAACATGGAGATGATCATTCTGGGCCTTCCTTACCGCCGCCGTTACGGGCAAGACCCCCTAGGCTCCACGGCGTCCTACCTCTTGAACCACGCCCCCTGTCAAATCCTATTCTGGCGGGAGCCGCCGCTGCCGGGAGCAATTTGGAAGCAATGATCTTCGGGTGCGGTACTCTGACCGACCTGCTGGTTCCCTACTTGAGGCAGGCAGGTCACCTGGTAACCGTACTGACCGACGACGTCGATGCTCTGGAACGCCTCCGCGAAGAATACCAGGTTCAAGGAGTCTATATTACCGAGCCTTTGATGCAGGATTACTTGCAGGAAGGCAATATCGAGATCACCGAAGTTTTTCTGGCCGTTTCTGACCGCGACCACCAAAACGTGCTGGTAGCCCAAATTGCCAAACACATCTATAACGTGGGAATCGTGATTTGCCGGCTGGAAAACCCCCAGTTGCAGCAGCTTTACGCCGGCCTGGGATTGCAGGTTATCGGTACATCTACCTCCGGTCTCTACGAAGAGACCCGGCGGCTGATTGGGGGCTAGCCCGGTATGTACGTTACGATTCTAGACACGGTTAGGGCCTAGACCGGGATGTACGTTACGATTATAGGCTGCAGCGGCGTTGGCTACCACCTGGCCAAGGCGCTGCTGGCCGCCGGGCATGAAGTGCTTGTGATCGAAAAGAGCCGCTCCAGGTGCCAGCTTCTTTACAATGAGCTGGGCAGCGTCGTGCTTTGCGGAGACGGTACCGACCAGCGAGTGCTGAAATCGGCCGGTGCCGGTCGTGCCGACATCCTGGCGGCGGTAACCGGAGTTGATGAGACCAATTTGGTGGCCTGCCAGACGGCCAAGGAGGCTTTTCAGGTGCCCCGGACCATGGCCGTGGTAACCGATACGAAAAACGAGTCGGTCTTCCACTTCCTGGGAGTAGACGTGGTGGTCAACGCGACCCACCTGGCGGTAACCGACCTGGAGGGGGGAGTGCCGGGTCGCCCTATGATCCACCTATTGGACCTTAAGGTGCCGGACACCGAATTGGTTAGTGTATCCATACCGGAGGACGCCGCCGTGGTGGGAAAGAGGCTGGGAGAAATTCAGATGCCGCCTCACAGTTTCATATCGCTGGTAGTCAAGCGCAATCAGGCGGAGCTGGCGGCCGCAAATCTAGTATTGGAAGGCCTGGATGAAGTGGTGGCGGTAACCGTCGCCGACGAGGAGCAGAGTCTTTACGATACCTTGACCGGTGTTTAGGTATGGGCAAGAGAATCGGCTTTCTGGGCCCGGCGGGAACCTACACCGAAGAGGCCGCTCTGCAGTACGATTCCCAGGCTGAACTGCTCCCCTTCCCCAGCATAACGGCCATCGGCCAGGCGGTATCCTCCGGACTGACCGAACAGGGAGTGGTGCCCATAGAAAACAGCCTGGAAGGCTCGGTTACCTTCACGCTGGACCTGCTCATCAGCCAGCCCGGACTGTCTATCAGGGACGAGATAGTCCTGCCCATTGAGCATTTTTTGATGGCTCTTCCGGGGACCCGGTTTTCAGACATCCAGATCATATATTCTCATCCTCAAGCCTTGGCTCAATGCCGCGCTTTCTTAGAGGAGCGCTTTCCTCGGGCCCAACAGGGCGCCTCTCTGAGCACGGTGGCCGCGGTGACCGACATGCAGAACAGCGAGCTTCCGGCGGCAGCCATAGCGCCCCGGCGGGCCGCCGAGCTGCACGACGTGGAAATCATCGGGCAGAACATCCAGGACAATCCCAACAACGTTACCCGCTTCGTGGTTTTGGCCGGCGAGGACCACCCTGCCACTGGAGGGGACAAAACCTCCATCTGCTTTTCCTTCGACCAGGATTCACCCGGGGTATTGTATGAAGCCCTGGAGGAGTTCGCCAGCAGGAACATAAATCTCGCTAAAATCGAGTCCCGGCCGACCAAAGAATCCCTGGGACGGTACATATTTCTGATCGACTGCGAGGGTCACCGCCAGGACGCCCTGGTCAAAAATGCGCTGGACGCTGTCGCGAAAAAAGTGAGTATGCTGAAAATCTTGGGTTCCTACCCTCGGTGGAACCCATCAACACCTAAGAAGAAGCCGGCCCGTGGGCCGCCTTCTTCTTAGGTGTTGCCTGTTTGGGCGAGGTCGGTACAACATTGTTGCCAGGCCATTTTCAACTCCCTAAAGGTTGCCAAGGGAACTGGGGTGAAAAGGCCCTGGCATGGTCAACGTAAGGAGTGCGCCTCGCGCGGACGATGAAGCAATCTCCCTTTCCGTGATTGCTTCGCTTCACCCGCGATGACTTCTCACACACCTTCTCAGGCTAAAGCCGCCGCCAAGATGGACCTAAACCAAAGCTAAGGTGAAACCTACATAAAGCGAACCCGAAGAGGAGTTGCGATATTCTGTAAAAGAAGTCGATTGGCGGTGGTGGAAGGGATGACAGACATAGTGCAACTCATGGAAGAGTGGCAACTCAATGTA
>JAKZUA010000170.1:0-3575 GCA_047516825.1 Dehalococcoidia bacterium | reverse complement strand
ATGGAGCCGTTGGGGTCCCCCATTACCGACCAGTTTACCATCCCGCCCTTGATAATCATCTTGGGCTTGGCCCCGAAGCTGCCCACCGGCCAGAGGACAATATCAGCCATCTTTCCCGGGGCAAGGGATCCCACCATGTGTGAAATTCCATGAGCGATGGCGGGGTTGATGGTGAGCTTGGCCAGATATCTCAGCACCCTAAAATTATCGTGCTCCGGGGCATCCTCGGCCAGCTTCCCCTTCATCTGGCGCATTTTGTCCGCGGTCTGGAAGAGTCGGGTAAAATTCTCACCCACCCGGCCCATGGCCTGGGAATCGGAGGAATAGATGCTGAGAACCCCCAAGTCGTGCAACACGTCCTCGGCGGCCATGGTTTCCGGACGAATGCGGCTTTCGGCAAAGGCCACATCCTCGGGAACACCGGGGTTCAGATGATGACATACCATGAGCATGTCCATGTGCTCGGCCAGAGTGTTCACCGTGTAGGGCCGGGTCGGATTGGTGGAAGAAGGCAACACGTTGAGCTCTCCGGCGATGCGGATAATATCCGGCGCATGGCCGCCCCCGGCTCCTTCGGTGTGGTAGGTGTGGATCGTCCGCCCATCAATGGCGGCGATAGTATCTTCAAGAAAGCCGGCCTCGTTAAGGGTGTCCGTGTGAATCGCCACCGGCACATCATGGGCGTCAGCCACCCGCAGGCAGCAATCGATGGCCGCTGGAGTGGTGCCCCAGTCCTCGTGGAGCTTTAGCCCGCTGGCTCCGGCCGCAATTTGTTCCTCCAGAGGAGCGGATTCGCTGGCGTTTCCTTTCCCCATTACGCCCCAATTGACCGGCAGACCCTCTGCCGCTTCCAGCATCCGGTGAATGTACCACGGCCCCGGGGTGCAGGTGGTGGCGTTGGTGCCGTCAGCCGGGCCGGTGCCGCCTCCCAGCATGGTGGTTATTCCATTGGACAGGGCATGGTATACCTGCTGTGGGGAAATCATATGAATGTGGGCATCAATGCCGCCAGGGGTGGCGATCAGATGCTCACCGGCGATGACCTCGGTGCCTGGGCCTACTATCAGGTCCGGGGCTACTCCATCCATAATTCCGGGATTGCCTGATTTGCCGATACCGACGATGCGTCCGGCCTTAACGCCGATGTCGGCTTTGAGGATGCCCAGCAGCGGGTCCATGACTATAGCATTCGTAATCACCAGGTCTAGGGCGCCGTCGCGGTTAGCGACCCCAGATGCCTGCCCCATACCGTCCCGGGCAGTCTTACCGCCACCGAAAACCAGCTCATCGCCATAAGTCAGCAGGTCCCGTTCGATCTGGCAGATCAGGGCGGTGTCGGCCAGTTTGAAGCGGTCCCCTACCGTGGGGCCATAGAGTTCGGCGTATTGGCGACGGCTAATCTCGGTCATGCTATTGCTCCGCGGAGTCTGCCTGGGAATCTGAAGAGGGTAGGTCAGCAAATCCCCCCTGGGACATCTTGGCCAGGGCCTCGGCCCGAACCCCTGGCCCGTCCAGGCTGCCGTTGGTCAAACCGTTCAGCCCATTTACTTGCCGGGCGCCTCCGATGGCTACCAAAGAGACTTCTTTTCGGTCACCGGGTTCAAAGCGGGCGGCGGTGCCAGCGGGTATGTTCAGACGCATCCCAAAGGTTGCCGAGCGATCGAAGCGTAGCGCCCGGTTCACCTCAAAGAAGTGAAAATGGGAACCTACTTGAACGGCTCGGTCGCCCGTGTTCCAGACGTTCAAGGTTACTGTGGGGCGTCCCTGGTTGATCTCGATTGGCTCGTCAGCTAGCAAGTAGTGGGCCGTTTCACCAGCCATAAGTATGTCTCCTGTCGCGCAGTCGCCAGCGGGTTATAGAACCGGGAGATAGCGGGAGATTTCGTAGTCGGTGACAGTAGACCGGTACTCCTCCCATTCAATTTCCTTATTCCGGATGAGGCTGTTGAAGATATGGTCGCCCAGGGCTTCTTGGAGCAGATCACTCCTTTCTGCGAGGATGATGGCCTCGCCCAGGCTGCCGGGCAGGGTTTTAATGTTCAACGACTGGCGGCGTTGGGCCGACATGTCAAAGACGTTCCCCACTACTGGCGGAGGCACCGGATATTCTTCCTGAATTCCCTTCATACCGGCGGCAAGCATGGCGCTAAACGCCAGATAAGGGTTGCACGCCGGGTCCGGCGCCCGATACTCGATCCGTACTGAGGTGTTGTACCCAGGCTTGTAGGCCGGTACGCGGATCAGGTCGGACCGATTGACGTGGGACCATGTTACGTATACCGGAGCCTCGTAGCCGGGCACCAGACGTTTGTAGGAGTTGACCCACTGGTTGGTGACCAGGGTGATTTCCGGAGCATGCTGAATTAGACCAGCGATGAAACGCTTGCCGGTCAGGGAAAGGTAGTGCTCATCATCGGCATCGTAAAAGGCGTTGCTATCGCCCTGAAACAGGGACTGATGGATGTGCATCCCCGAGCCGTTAACACCTGAAATTGGTTTCGGCATGAAAGAGGCGTAGGCTCCCCGAAGCTGGGCTAGCTCCTTGATGAGTAGCCGGGCAGACACCACATTATCTGCCATTGTAAGGGCATCCATGTGCTGCAGGTCTATCTCATGCTGACTGGGGGCTGCCTCATGGTGAGAGTACTTGACCGGAATGCCCATCTCCTCCAGGTTGAGCACGGTGTCACGGCGCAGGTCGCTGGCCGGTTGGCTGGAAAGCTGGTCGAAATAGCCGCTCCGGTCGAGTAATTCCGGAGTGTCGGAGTTCTTCAGATAGAAGAATTCCAACTCAGTGCCCACATTGTAGGTGAATCCCAGTTCTGCCAGCCGGCGCAAGTTGCGCTCCAGCGCATAGCGCGGGTCGCCGACAAAGGGCTCACCCCCCGGTCGGCGAATGTCACAAAACATGCGGGCCACCGCATTCTGCCGGGGCCGCCAGGGGAGGAGGGTGAAGGTGCTGGGGTCGGGGAAGGTCCGCATGTCGTTTTCATAGGAGCGGGCAAAGCCTTCGATGGCCGAGCCGTCGAATCCCACACCCTGCTCAATAGCGTCCTCAAGATCGTCCACTTTGATGGCAAAACCCTTCAAGTTGCCAAGTATGTCGGTAAACCACAGGCGAACGAACTTGATGTCTTGTTCTCTAGCCTCCCGCAATACGTATTCACGAGTTGCGGCCCGATCTTCCGTCATGATAAGCCCTCCGTCTTTTGAGGCAGAAAAACCAAAGGTCTGCAATAGCCCCGGGGGGCCTTCTGCCGAGTAAATAATTTCCTGCCTGGCAAAGCTACACTATGGGGTCGTGGCAAGACACCAGCTTGGTCCCATCCAGGAAAGTAGCCTCCACCTGAACCAGGGTTACCAGCTCGGGCACGCCCTCCATTACCTCTTCCCGGGTAAGCACCTCCCGGCCCAGGGTCATAACTTCGGCTACAGATTTTCCGTCGCGGGCTCCCTCTAAAAGAGCTTCGGTGATGAGGGCAATGGATTCCGGGACATTGAGCTGGAGACCTCTAGCCCGCCGCTTGCGGGCCAGATCGGCGGCCACATAAATTAACAGCTTTTCCACTTCCCGG
>JAKZUA010000169.1:0-4547 GCA_047516825.1 Dehalococcoidia bacterium | reverse complement strand
TTGGACAGGATGAACCGGTCCCGGTCTGGCCAGGAGGGATCCTGGGGATTATGCTGGAGGAACCGGTCCCAAAGCACGAATCCCAGGGGAGCCAGCCCCATGGGAGCGCCGGGGTGGCCCGAGCGGGCCCGCTCCACCGCGTCCACCGACAAAAATCTGATGGTGTTGATACAAAGCCGCTCCAAGTCTTCCCCGGTTATTGTTCGCTCCTGGGTCATTGTCCGCTCCTGGTTTGGGATGAGGCCGCTCTTGTGGTCGAGGTCCGCCGCTACCGGCCCAAAGCTTTCCTGCCGATGCATCTACCTGGCTTCCGGCACATCAGATTATACACGGGATACCAAATAATCAATGGCGACAAAACGGGCGAGAAGGCTAAGGAAACAGCTCTATGGCGGGTAAAAGCGGATACATTATAGCCATTGGATTGGGAGCGCTGGTGATAGCGGCGTTACTCCTGCCTCAAATGAGGCAATTCTGGCATAATCTGCGGGCCGAAGCGGTGGAGGTCCCGCTGGCTGCGGATAATGGAACCGCCTCGCCGGGGGAGACGTTGAACCTGGAAATAATAACCATATTGGGGAAGGACGGCATTCCGGCCATCTTGGACCCTCAGTTTATCTCCGGGGCGGAAGCGGCGGCGCAGATGGTCGGTTCGGAGCGGGTGCTGGGAGTTTCCATCAACGGGGACCACCGGGCCTACCCGCTGAACCAGCTGAGCCGCCATGAAATTGTCAACGACGAGGTAGGTGGCGTGCCGGTGGCGGTAACCTGGTGACCCCTCTGCTTCACGGGCATTGTATATGCCCGAGAGCTGGAAGGCCGGACCCACACCTTTGGGGTTTCCGGCAAGCTGATAATGAACGCTCTGGTGATGTACGACCATCAAACCGACACCCTGTGGAGCCAGTTCCTCAGCCGGGGGGTCAAAGGTCCACAGGCCGGACAGCAGCTGGAAATTGTTCCTTCGATCCAGACCACCTGGCACCAGTGGCAGGGGCTGCATCCGGAAACGCTGGTGCTGGACAAAAGGGGCAGCTTCCAACGGGACGCCTACGAGGGCTACTATCGGGGAGGCTCCGCCGGAATTCTGGGCGAAGCCAATAAGGACGGCCGCCTGCCGGGCAAGGAGCTGGTGGTAGGTATAGATCTGGAGGGTTCAGCCAAGGCATACTCCTTCCAGGTCCTGGCAGCGGAGCGGTTGATTAACGACACTTTCCGGGGAGAGGCCGTGGTGGTGACCTTCGAGCCCATTTCGGAGACCGGTGCGGTCTTCAGGAGCCAGGTTGATGGCCGGACACTCACCTTCCACACTTTGCCCGAGGCTGGCGACGGGATAATGCTGATGCAGGACCAGCAGACCGGCAGCACCTGGCAGGCGGTTACCGGCCGAGCGATCAACGGCCCGCTGGCCGGAGCGGCGCTCCAGCGTTTACCTTCCCATTACTCCTTTTGGTTCGCCTGGAGCGATTTTCATCCGGACACCGCGTTATTCGAGGCCAGGCCTTAGAGGCGCTCCCCAGGCTATTAGCCGCCCTTTTTCACTTCCACGTGGGCCAGCTTCTCCAAGAAGTGCAGGATGGCCGAATGATCCGCATCCTGGTCTCCGTCGTTGACCAGCGAGCCCAGCATCTGCTGCACCAAAGCGGTCACCGGCAGCGGGACATTCAGTTCCTGGGCCGTTTGCAGCACGTTCCGCAGGTCCTTCTGGTGTAACCTGATGCGGAAACCGGCCCGGAAGTTTCGCTCCAGCATCATCGGACCCTTGGCTTCCATGACAGCGCTGCCGGCCAGTCCGCCTCGAATGGCATTGAAAACCCGCTCCGGGTCCACGCCGCCCTTTTGTGCCAGAACCAGGGCTTCACTGAGAGCCTCGATGTTGGCGGCAACGATGATCTGGTTGGCCAGCTTGGTGATGTTGCCAGCGCCTACGTCACCGGTCAGCACCACGTTGGAGCCCATTGTCTTCAGCAGATCGCTGCACTGATCGAAAACTTCCTGTTTGCCGCCAACCATAATGGCCAGGGCGGCATTGATCGCGCCGGGCTCGCCTCCGCTCACCGGAGCATCCAGGAACTCCACCGACTTTTTGGCGCATTCCGTGGCGATTTTTTGGGACATGGAGGGCGCGATGGAGCTCATGTCGATGACTATGGCTCCGGGACGGGCTCCATCCAACACCCCGCCGGAACCCAAGATAGCCCTTTCCGAGTCCGCTGAATCGGGCAGCATGGTGATGACCTTGCCGGAGGCCGCCGCCACCTCCTGGGATGAGGAGGCGGCCTTGGCCCCGGAGATAGCCAGCTCCTCCACGGCCTCCCCGACGATGTCGAAGACGGTTAATTCATATCCGGCCTGGATCAAGTTGCGGGCCATAGGCTTGCCCATGATGCCCAGCCCGATAAATCCTATCTGCTCTGCCATTCTCCCATCTCCTCAACCTGGCCGTTATTCCGGTTTTTGAGTCACGTCACTGTATCACAGGATAATTGTAGTCACCACATAGGGGGAACAACTAGCCGGGATAGCCGCCGGGTTCTTGATCCAAGATGTAGATTCCGGGGAGCTGCCGGTACCGCTGATCCAGATCCAGTCCATAACCCACCAGGAACCGGTCAGGGACCGTGAAACCAACGTAGTCGATGACGGTAGAAACTCGCCGCGGATGCGGCTTATCCAGCAGCACACAAAGCCTGATCGAAGCCGGCTTCTTTTCCCGCAGATACTCCCACGCCGCAGCGGTGGTCAGCCCCGTGTCCACAATGTCCTCGACTATCACCAGGTGCCGGTTCTGGACCGCGTCGTCGGGCAAGCCGACCTCTATTCTGGGGGCGCCGGAGCTTACCGTATCTCTGCCGTAGCTGGAGAGCCGGAGGAATTCCACGCTAAGAACGGAGACCCGCATCTGCCGAACCAGATCCGCCAAGAAGATGAACCCGCCCTTGAGCACTCCCACTAATACGGGCGGGTGGGCGGCATAATCCCGGTCCAACTCCCTCGCCAGGCGGCGGACGGCGTGGTCAATAACTTCCGCCTCCAAATAGAGAGTCAGTTTCCCGGTACCAACCTCAGGCTGGATAGCGTCTCTCCCCGCGAGAATGATTCATCCGATTGCTGGCATCCCGGCTGATTGTATCACGGAGCATAGCCGGAACCTGGGAACGAGACCTTACCAGGCTGTTTATCCTTAGTTATTGACCCAAATGCCAGACTATACACGAGGCACGGGGGTCTTCTATCGAATTTCGAAAGCGGCGTTGTGCTAAGCCTTTGGCGGGAGTTATCATACGCTCTGAACCTATATACCGAGGTGGGCATGGCTGAGGCCAAAAAAGTGATAGTCACGGGAGGAGCCGGATTCATTGGCTCCCATTTGGTAGACCGACTCCTGGTTGAAGGCCACCAGGTCGTAGTGATGGATAACCTGAGCACCGGTAAGCTGCGGAACCTCAATCCAGCCGCCACCTTTCATCACAGCGACATCACCCACCAGTTGGTGAATGACGTTTTTCGACGGGAGCAGCCCGACATCGTCTTTCATTTGGCTGCCCAGGTGAGCGTTACCGAGTCTACCAAAGACCCGATTAACGACGCTGAAATCAACGTTACCGGCACCCTCCGGCTCCTGGAGGCTTCCCGCCGCTTCGGGGTGGAAAAGTTCATCTACTCCTCCACCGGCGGCGCTTTATACGGGGACCCGGAAGTTAACCCTTGCGCTGAAACCACGCCCATTCGCCCCATGTCCCCCTACGGGGTGTCCAAGCACTTGGGTGAGCAATACGTAGAGCTGTACCAGCGCCTCTACCATCTGAACTATTCCATTCTCCGCTATGGGAATGTCTACGGACCTCGGCAGGATCCCCACGGTGAAGCTGGGGTCATTGCCATGTTCACCCAGGCCATGCTGGAGGGCCGGCAGCCGCACATTTTTGGCGGCGGCGACCAGGAGCGGGACTTCGTCTTCGTCGCAGATGTGGTGCAGGCCAACATTCGCGCCATGCAGCAAGGAGACGGCCAAGCCATCAACATCGGAACGGGAGAAAGCACCAGCGTCAACTGCATCTACAAGGCCTTGCGAAGCATCATAGCGTATAGGTGGGAGGCGGAACACCGGCCCCAGCGACCGGGGGAGATCTACCGAATCAGCCTGGAATGCAGCAAGGCAGCCCGGATATTGGGATGGTCGCCTGAGATTAACCTGGAAGAGGGCTTGCAACAGACCGTGGAGTTCTTCCGCAAAGGAGTCCGGGCAACCGCCTAACCGGCGCCGAATGGGCTCAGTAAGGGGGCTTGTCCGGTGGAGGCCGGAATTTGGCCGGGCATGCTTAGTAACTATCTTAAAACTGTCCCCCGAGCCCTTCGGAATGACCGGGCTCGTCTGGAAATAGATTTCCAGTCCTACCTATCCATCCAGGGCCTTTTCATTCTCCTGCCTGGTAGGAAAAGCCCATCATGTCGAAAGCTTCGCTGAGATGGGCATTGTGGCGGCGTAGGGCAGCGGCTACGTTGGAATGCCCAGCCCGGCGTACCAAGCTGATGACCAGGTTTCG
>JAKZUA010000168.1:0-6397 GCA_047516825.1 Dehalococcoidia bacterium | reverse complement strand
GATAGGTGATCTCCTGCCCGCCGATTTCAAGGAAAACCTTATCCGGATTCCCGGCAACGGCCTCCCGCAAAAACTCACCCAGAGACCTTTCCCAAGGCCTCTCGCTCTCGTCGCCGTCCAGCCCGATGATGTTGGTCATTTTTTTCCGACATACGGGGTGCTCCAAGATTAGGGGCGATTCAAAGCACGGCCGTTTCTTCAAGGATAAACTCGGGATCAACCAGAATTCACGCTATCATGGGCGAGAGACGGGGTCAATAGCCGCTCAGATTGCGGTTGACACCCCCAACTCGCTAGCATAACCTGGCCACGTTGGGATTATTTGGTGGCGTTGGTTCTTCTGGGCCCGGCGGGCAGTTTGGGCTCTTTAGAGACTTGCCTCTACCAAATCGGGTCCGGCACATACGGTCCAGAGAAAATAGGGAATGACAGGAACTCCCCAGGACAGCCCGGTATCGGTCAGCCCGGTATCGGTTGATCCCCATCGGCTACAGCTTACCGATGAATCCGGCGGCGCGGGCGTACTGCTGGGCCAACGCTGCCGCCAGTGTCAGGTTTGTATCTTCGGCCCGGCCATCTTTTGCCAGGCCTGCTCTTCCGACGACCTGGAGCCGGTGCAGCTCAGTGGACAGGGCACCCTTTATAGCTTCACCGTGGTCCGGGTGCCGCCCGCCGGGTGGCCGGGGAGGGTTCCTTATACCTTGGGAGAGGTCGAGCTACCGGAAGGCCCTCACGTGCTGGCGGAAATAATTGACGGCGAACCCGGCGGGCTAAAACTCGGCATGTCCCTGGAGCTGGCCCTGGAACGGGTACCTGTAGCTGAAACCAACCAGGTATTGGCGGTCTACAAGTGGCGGCCACTAAACAAAAGCCAAGGTGAAACCACATAGTTATATACCCAAACTCTGCGGGTTTCGCCTTAGTATTAGTTTGGAAAAGTAGGGCTTGGTATACTTCAAACCTACCTCATTAGGTGTCTAGATAGCTGGTTTCTCCCTCTTTCCAAGGGGGAGATTCAGAGGGGGTGCCATGAGCCGGTTTCGTCCCAGACGGGAGGTGGTAGTGGTCGGCGTCGGGCTGCATCCCTTTGGCCGGTTTCCCAAGCAGGACCTGGCTTCCCTGGCCCGGTCCGCCGTGGTGGAGGCCTTGAAGGACGCCGGTGTGGGCTGGACCGACATACCGGTGGCCTATTTCGGCCATGTCTACTACCACGGCATGTCCGTGGGCGAGACGGCCCTGGCGGCGTTGGGACTGACCGGGATACCGATCATTAACGTGGAGAACGCCTGCTCCAGCGGCTCCACCGCCTTCTGGCAGGCATATTGGGGCATCAGCAGCGGCATGTTTGATCTGGCGCTGGCCTTTGGCGCGGAGAAGGTCCCCAACGGACCGGTTACGGTCACCGCCGCGGAAAGCCCGGACCGATACATCGGCGCCGACCACATGATGGCCGGGTACGCGCTCCGGATGCGCCGCTACATGGCAGAGACCGGAGCCCCCGCCGCTGCGCTGGCTCAGGTATCGGTCAAGTCCCGCCAAAACGCCTCGCTCAATCCCTACGCCCATCGCAAGCAAACTTATACCGTGGAGCAGGTGCTGGGCTCCCGCCTTATTGCCGACCCACTGACCCTGTACCAATGCTGTCCCACCAGCGAGGGCGCCGCTGCCGCCGTCCTCTGCGCCAGAGAGGCCTTGGACCAGTTTGGCCTGAACCCCCAGCGGGCCATCGGCATAGCCGCCGCGGTGCTGCGTTCCGGGAACTACAACGGGCGGGGCAGCGACCACTCGGCCTTCAGCCCCTATCGCACCGAGCCGGCGGCCCTGGAGGCTTATGAGATGAGCGGCCTGGGTCCGGAAGACGTGGACTTAATTCAGGTTCACGACGCCGCGACTATCGGCGAGCTGCAGCAGCTGGAAGCCCTGCAAATTGTGCCTACCGGGGAGGCTTGGCAGGCTACTACGTCAGGCCGCACAGCTTTGACGGGCGATATACCGACCAATACTGACGGGGGCCTGCTGGCTATGGGACACCCCTTCGGCGCAACGGGTATCCGCATGATTCACGAGACAGTCATTCAGCTGCGGCAGGAGGCCGGACCTCGGCAGGTAACTGGCAGGCACGGCTCGGCCTCAGCCGGACCCCGAGTTGGGCTGGCCCAGTGCTCCGGCGCCGGCGATGTGACCACCGTGCATATCCTGAAGAGTTACCTGAAGAGTTAAGGGAGCGCACCGGTTTTCTATCCCTCACCATGATAAGTGGGAACATTTTGCCATCCCCAGAGTGAAGCCATGGCGCAGTTTATAGTGCTGGCGGCGATGAAGGGGCAGTTCGTGTCCGCCGCGGGCAATATGTACGATAATTTCCAGATGCTGGGTTACGTAGAGGCGGGAGACCCTACTCAGGCGGTAACCGCCTTTTTCGACCAGACACCCTACCCAATTCAATGGGGCGACGTGGACTACCTCTGGGCCGAACAACTAACGGAGGGCCCCCACAGCGGTCATCACGGCGACTACGACCGGGTCTACGTGGAGTCCCTACGCCGCCGCTGGGACCCGCCAGAAAGCGCTGCGGCCAAGGATTAGGCTAATAAGTGAGGTTACTCCAGCCCCTCGGCGAAATCCCGCAGGCGGGTGAAGTCGGAGCGGAACCCCTCGGCCAAGGCCCGCCGGTCGGTGCCGTGCAGCACAAAGCGAGCCCCCTGCTCAATCCAGTAGGTGGATAGGTCCGGGGTTTGCTGGTGGACCAGGACCGGAATGCCGTGAGCCTCGGATGTATCAATTACCTTTTTAACCGTCTCCTGATATTCGGGACGGTGGTACTGGTCGGGGATACCCAAAGAGATGCTCATGTCATTGGGGCCGACGAAGATGCCGTCGATTCCGTCTACTTTCAGAATGTTTTCCAGGTTTTTGACCGCAGCCACGCTTTCGATGCCGATGATCACGATGTTGTTGCGGTTTCTATCCTCCAGGTAGGCTCGGGTATCCTCGCTGATATGCTCACCGGTATCGACCAGCCGCCGCACCGCCTCTCCCTTCAGGGGACGCCACTTGGCCGCGCCCACCACCTCCTTTACCTGCTCCACCGTTTCGCAATAGGGCGCCAGCACCCCCTGGGCGCCGGCGTCCACGATCATGGTCACGTAGTGAGAGTCGGGGGTGGGAATGCGGACGATGGGCACCACGCCGGTAGTGTTGAACATGGTGAGGAAATCGGCCAATTCTCCCCGGCTGCGGGGTCCGTGCTCCGTATCGATAACCACGTAGTCCAGCCCTACGCCATCCAATACCGGAATCCAGCGGGGATTCCGGCTAACGCTGATCATGGTGCCGAAGACCCTTCCTCCGGCTTTTAATGTCGCTTTTAGCTCGGCGCCGTTCATAATCGCCCTCTACCTGCTATTTTTCTTGCCCCGGTAAGTGGACCACGGGGTTGACGGAGCGAGTATAGCATCGCGGCCGGGCGGCGCAAAGGAGCAAGCCTGCCGGAGTCTGTCGGACAGCCTGCCCGGTCCGGAGGGCCGCTCGAATAATCGCGAACACCCTCTGGTATACTCCCTACCAACGCTGGCCGCCGGGTCCCGATGGCCCGGGCTGACAGGAAAGATGGAGTAAATTTGAGCCCAGCAATCCTGGTGACCAATCAAGCCAACTGGGAGGAAATTGCCGCCAGCCTGGGTCGGGAAACTGAATTCGCTCTGGATACTGACTCCAACAGCTTGTATGTCTACCGGGAGCGAGTATGCCTGATTCAAATAGGAACCAGGGAAGAGACCTTCCTGCTGGATCCGTTGGCGGTAAATGACCTTTCCTCGCTGGGACGGCTGCTGGCCGACCCGGCCATAGTTAAGGTGCTCCACGGCAGCGACTACGACCTGCGATCGTTAAATAGGGATTACGGCTTCACGATTCAGGGTTTGTTCGACACTGAGGTTGCCGCGAGATTCCTCGGCTCGACCAGCCCCAACCTGGCGTCGGTACTGGAGAATTCCCTGGGGATAGGGATACCCAAAAGCCGGAGGATGCAAACTTCCGATTGGGGGAGACGCCCCCTCAGCAGCCTGGCGATGGAGTACGCCGCCAACGATGTGGCTTACCTGGTCGCGGTGGCGGCGAATTTAAGAGAAAGGCTGCTTCAAGCCGGCCGGTCAGCGTGGGTGGAGGAGGAGTGTCAACGGATGCAACAGACGATATACTCGCCTCCCCAATCGCCGGAGGTGACGTTTTTGCGGGTTAAGGGCAGCGATCGGTTGACGCCCAGGGAACTGGCGATATTAAGGGAGCTGTTCCTGGCCCGGGAGGAGGCCGCGGTCCGACTGGACTGCCCTCCCTTCAGAGTACTGCCAAATGAGGTGCTGGTCCGTATCGCCCAATCCTCCTCTACTTCCAGCGCCTCCTCATTAGAAGGGGAAGGTATTGCGGAACTTTCCCCTCTGGTGGTGCGGCGATGGGGCTCCCTCATTCGGGCCGCCGTCGCCAGGGGTCAGCGGGGCCCGGAATATCAGCGCGCGCCGCGAGAGCGAAGGGAGCGGTCCTGGACTCCCGAGGCCAAGGGGAGGCTGCAGAGGTTCAAACTGTGGCGGACCGCACGGGGTGATGGCCTTGGGTTGGACCCGGCGCTGCTCTGGCCGGCCGCCAGCCTGGAGCGATGGACGCTACATGGTGCGCTGGATGGGACGTTGCCCACGGGCGGAGGGGAGAATCGCCGACCTCCGGTGCCTTCAGTGGATGAACCGGAGGTTCGCGCCTGGCAGCGGCGGGAGTTTGAAGCCGAGCTGGAGGCTATTGCCCAGCTGCCCCTCTAGCGGGTTGCCGGGCTATCTTGGTGCCGGTGGTGAAAGACGCCGAGTAATTATCACAAAATGTTACCCCGAGCCCTTCGGCGTTGCTCAGGATAAACTCCGCGAGGGGTCCAAAACCCCAGGGGAAATGATCCTGAAGCCATCGGCTATGGTGTAGTTGTAATACCGACCTGTGGGGTATAGGAGCCGAGGATTTAGATTCCTCAATCGCTTCGCTCCTTCGGAATGACATGGGTCATTTTGAGATAGCCGCTAATGGGCGAAGCTGATCACCTCCTGGCAGAACCGGGCGGTGGTTACCAGGTCGGGAATTTCTACATATTCGTCCACCGTGTGCATCTCATTGGTGGACATCCCCACCACCACGCTTTCGATTCCATGGAGGCGCATGACGTTGCCGTCGGTGCCCCCACCCGAGGGACGGATGTTGGGAACCAGGTCCATATCATGCATCACCCGGGTGACCAGCCGTACAATCTGCTCCTCCGGGTCCAGGTTGTACATTTGGAACATGACCTCCAGGCCCTCCTCAATGGTCGCCTCCTTGTAGCGCTCCCTGGCCCGATCCAGGGTGGTCAGCAGCTGCATCTTGAGGGAATCCAGGGTTTCGGTATTGCGGCTTCGCCACTCGCCGCCGAAAGTAGCCTCCGCCGGAACCGCGTTTCTCACGGAGCCACCGGAGATCAACCCAACATTAAATGTCGTCTCCTCGTCAAGGCGTCCGTTGGGCAGCTCATTTATGATATCCGCGGCGATTCTAATGGCCGACAAGCCCTTCTCCGGTTCCACACCGGCATGCGCCGCCCTTCCCTTGACCGTTATGTCAAATCGCATGTAGGTAGGGCTGGCCCCGGTAATGGTGTTGACCGGACCGTTGCCATCGAAAACCACCGCTTCGCTGGCCCTGATCATTGAGTAGTCAAGGTTGGTGGCGCCCACCAGGCCAATCTCCTCGCCGCGAGTGAAAACCACCTGCACCGGGCGTCGCGACGTCTCATCCTCACCAACCGATTCCAGACCTTCCAGGATGGCGGCTACCCCGGCTTTGCAATCGCCGCCCAGAATGGTGGTGCCGTCGGAGGTTATTCTGTCTCCTTTAATGAGGGGTTGGATCCCCCGGCCCGGCTCCACGGTATCCATGTGCGCCGACAGCAAGAGCGGATTCTCCCCATCTTCGGATGCGATAACGTTGCCGTGAGTGTCCCGGACCACGGAAAACCCCAGGCGACTCAACCGTTTGGTAAGGTGCAGCGCCACCTCCTCCTCTTCGTCCGAAGGGCTGTCAATGCGAACCAAATCGCAGAATGAACCAACCAGCCTTTCCTGCTTAATCATCCCAGCTATCTCCCCTAGAAACCCGATGCGTTTATTATTGTTGGACTTGGGTCGAATGAAGGCATTATACCCCAGAGGTGCTGGCCACGTTGGCGATGTTACCGCCGGTGATAAAATGGCTCTTCCGCACTTTTGGTGATGAACCGATAAGTGGAACTGGTTCAGTTCGGATGAACCTTCGAACCAGCCGGTGCAGCCATGCCGCCTGGTATCTCGGGGTAAGTCAAGGCACCTGTGTCAATGGGCTGCCCAGCTAT
>JAKZUA010000167.1:0-5027 GCA_047516825.1 Dehalococcoidia bacterium | reverse complement strand
ATATGAATATCCCGAGCAGGCATCGGAGGTGTCGGTGGACACCGATGAGTTTACCGCGGTGTGTCCCTGGACCGGACTGCCCGATTACGGAACCCTTTTGATCTCCTATGTGCCGTCTCGCAGCTGTATCGAGCTGAAATCATTAAAGTATTACTTGCTGTCCTACCGGGACGTGGGTATAGTGCAGGAGCACGCGGTCAACCGCATTTTGAAGGACCTGACGGCCCGGTGCCATCCCCGCAGCATGAAGGTGACTCTGGACTACAAAATCCGTGGTGGTATTCACACGGCGGTATCCGTGGAATACCCATCGCACCAGGGTTAAAATATGCGCTTTTCTGGCACTTTCATTGTCGTCGTTGCCCTCTTCATCACTGTTCTGATCACCTCCAACATCATGGCGGTCAAGCTGATCCACCTGGGGACACTTCCCTTCCAGTTCCTGGGGGGGAACCTGGTGTTTTTACCCGCAGCGATGATCGTCTTTCCGGTCAGCTATATCATCGGAGACGTGCTGACCGAAGTCTATGGCTTTCGCATCGCCAGGGGGGTGATTTGGCTGGGGTTTGGCTGCAATCTGCTGGTGGCTTTGCTGCTGTGGGTCGGCGGGATAATTCCACCGGTGGTTTTCTGGGAGAATCAGGCTGCCTACAACGCCATCTTGGGGCAGCTGCCCTGGATTCTGTTGGGTTCCTTCGTTGCCTACCTGGTTGGAGAGTTGTCCAACTCCGCAACGCTGGCCTTCCTCAAATTCCGAACCCAGGGCCGGTTTTTGTGGATGCGGACCATCGGCTCGACCATCGTCGGGCAGGGGCTGGATTCCTTCGTGTTCATCTTCATCGCCTTCGGCGCCGGCGGCGACCTTCCGGTGGTGGCCCTCTTTCGCCTGGCTCTCTTCCAGTGGTGGGCCAAAATCATCTATGAAGCCTTGGCTACGCCCCTGACCTACGCGGTGGTCGGCTACCTGAAGCGGAGGGAACAGATGGATGTCTATGACCCTCCCAGTGCGCTAAATCCCTTGGGGGTTTTCGCCTGACGGGGACTCCTGGTATTTGCCTAAAAATGTCACCCCGAGCGAAGGGAGGGGTCTAAAATCCCTGCCACCATGGTGCTGAGGCCATTGGCTATTCTGTAACTGCAATGCGGACGCACAAAGTTTTGCAGACCCAGGATTTAGATTCCTCAGTCGCTTCGCTCCTTCAGAATGACAAGGGTCGTTTTGAGGGACAGACTCAACGCCCTCTGAGGCAATTCTCCTACCGCTCGGCCAGTCCCAGGCCAATCCACCAGTGGCGTCCCCGTCCCCGGCGCTTCCTCTCGAATCCCAGGCCGGTTAAACGCATGCCGAAACTTCTCTGGGAGAGAGGCTCTCGTCCTGTTTCCTCACACCAAGTCAGGTAAACGTTATACAGCTCATTGGCGAGGACCATGGCTTCGGGGTCTACCACGCCGCAAGCCGAGACAAAGACCGAGGCCGAGTCTGAGGTAGGGCTTGGGACCGAGCTAGTAGATTGGGGAAGCAGCTTTTCGATGGGCAGCGGCCGCTCCCCACCGATGGGTGCTGCCAGAATGGGCTCAGCAGCTACTGTCGCTCCTGCCAATACTGGAACCGGCGCCCTAGGGTCGGCGACGGCTGGAACGGTGGCTGTCCTTGGGTCGGCGATGGCTGGAACGGTGGTTGTCCTTGGGTCGGCGATAGCGGGAACGGTAATTGTCCTTGGGTTGGCGGTGGCGGGAATTGCTTCCAACGGAGAGGTTTCCGGGAGCGATTCGAGAGGCAGGGAAAAAGCCGATGAAGGGGACTCGGGCAAGGAGGCCACCCCCTGCTTACAATACCCCAGCAGGTCCAGGTACGTTGACAGGCCTCCCAAATCCTTCCAGAAGACCTCTTTGCCATCCAGATGGGTGGCGTCCAACACGAATCCGACGGAACTCACTTCGAATCTCTGCCGGTATTCCACCGGGCACCGCCACACCGGGGTTATCATGTCTTGGCTGAGGGTGTGGTGAAGCAGGTAGAGGGAGCATCGGGCTGCCCGGAGGTCCGGTTCCGCCTCTTCCAGCGGGGAGCTGGCGTAGGCGTCGGACAGGATCAGGTGGGTGTTGATGGCGGATAGAGCAAAATTGCCCCGGATCTGATTGTTGAGGCACCTGATCAGGTTTGTGTTATCGCCCAGCTGGAGGGGAGTGGAGACCTCCACTGTCCTTCCGGAAGCCCTCAAAATCGTGGAACGCCCCGGTATGAATCCAGAGGTTATGAATCCCCGCTCAGCCGCGGCCCACAGGGAAATGGCCAGGGCCAGATTTTCCTGAACCCATTTGATCCGTAAGTAAGAATCCACTTCATCACCCCCCTACTTCCGAGCCTAGTTTAGCTCCAAACCAGGGGGAAGGGCAAGGCGCTGGGGGATGGGATATTGACGGATTTATGGGATTTTTGGGAAGCGCTGAAATCTTCAAACTTTGGAGGGAGGCTCTACTGGCCGTCTCAAAATGTCGCCCAGAGCCCTTCTGACATAGTCGCCTACTGGCTGATGTCCATAACTACTTTAATAATGTTGTCCTGACGCTGTTCATACATGTCGTAGGCATTCTGAACGTTGGACAATCCCATGCGGTGGGTAATCAATTGGGCCGGGTCGGCCCAACCCCGTTGGCGCAGGGCAACCATGTCCCGTATCTGGGAAATGGGGTCGCCGCTGCGGGCTCCGGTGGTGGGCTGGATCCGGGGTTGCTTGTCCATAAGGTTGTTGTGTTCCAAGGGAATGTACTTTTCGCTCTGCACGCCAAAAATGATGACTGTGCCGAACTGGCGCACTTGACTGAAAGCCAGGTTGAAAGTATCCGGATATCCTGCCGCCTCCACCGTAATATCCGCCCCCTGCCCATTGGTGATTTCCATCACCGCCTCGGTCAGGTCCTCTTTGTCGGTATTAACAGTATGGGTGGAACCGAACAGCTTGGACTTTTCCAGCCGGTAATCCAGAAGGTCGGCGGCGATTACGCTGCGGGCTCCCATGCGCGAGGTGATCATGGTAAAGCAGAGGCCGATGCTTCCCTGACCCAGGATCAGCACGTTTTTCTGCAATACGCTGCCCATTTGCCGGCAAGAGTATAGAACGGTGCCGGAAGGTTGACACATGACCCATTCATCCAGGGGCCCTTCAGCGGGCAGCAAGGCCATGCGACTGGGCTCGGAGAGGACGTACTCGCAAAGTCCGCCGGTCCCCGAATAGGCAATTGGTATGACTCGCTGACCCTCATGGAAGGCGTCGGCCCGGCTTTCCACAACCACTCCGGCCAGCTCGTGGCAAGGCCGCCCCGGCTGAAGAGGGTAATCCTCCTCGGGAAGAATCGGTCCATAGGCGTTTCGGATGTCACTGCCGCACACCGACACCTGTTCCAGCTTGATCAGGCACTGGCCATCCGCCGCTACCGGCTGTTCCGCATCCAGAAATTCGAACTTTTTGGGGCCTACCAATTGGGCTGCTTTCATGTTGGACGACAACTCCCCGCTCTAGAATGCCGGTGAAACTCAATCGGTGAATCTTAATATGGGCCGGTGTCCCAGGCAAGTTAAGCGCAGTTTGCCTAAAAGTCGGCTGAAAGTCATGAGCGATTCCCTAGGGGCGCACGGCCGTGCGCCCCTACCCTGCCCGGAGATCGGCCTGGGGCCTAGAGGTCTGGCCGGAAAGCCATTGGCTTGGTTTCGCGCTACGCCAACCAGACGCATTGCAGTCTTACACGACATGCTAGTGTATGTAATACGTTGCACAAACGCTCTATTACATCGATAATCGACGTTAAGAAAACGACGACTTGGGGAGAATCGGGGTTTCCGTCCGAGTTTCTAGGGCCACATTATCCAGCCGGTGTGCTCGGTTCTGGCGCGGAGCAGATGGCCCAGTTGCGCCAAGACCGTGGCGAGATAACCGTCACCATAGCCCGCCGCGAGCTCCGGAAATGGCTGCGCGAGTCGCAGGAGGGCAAGACAGTAGAGACGGCGGTCGGAGGCTTGTTGGGAGGGAAGTGACGCTAGGACAATCTAAACGCCAAACGGAGTCAATATGAACCACTATGAGTGTAAAAACCTTTTTGGGGCAGGGAGGAGCCTGTTGGAATCAAGCAGGCTCGTTCGCTACCACGGCGATTCTTTCGAGTCCAATAACGACGAGGAGAACTTTGAAGAGTACTGGCAAGAGAGCTTCGATCCAGATTTCGGTAGGTACATGGCGTGGGTGTGGTTTTCGGTCGGTGCGGAGAACTTAGTGAAAGCGGCCCTCGTCTGCAATGGACTGGTGACGGGAAAGGAGCAGACACTCGGTTATTCGATCTATTCGCGCGACACGAGCACAGCGAGTTGGATCGACGAAGTGCTACAAAGCCAAAAGGGCTCAACGGGAGGATATGGAACCCTGGGGCACATCTGGAAAGTTAAGCTCGACAAATTGACCGCATGTCGTGGAATCGCAGATACCGAAATCAAACAGTTGAAGGCGGCCTACAAGTACCTCACCGAAGCTATCAGGAACCGAGACGCTCATTCATACATAGAGAACCAGCGAAGAAAAGACTTCTCAGCTGTTGAAGGAATCTTCGTACCGGCGTTCAACACGCTTGTCCAAGCCATGAAAGACAGAGGGCACTTCAAGACGAGCGGCAACCAGTAATCTGACAGCGGAACTCTACCATTTATTCTATGAATACTTTGATCTGCACAAGTCATGCGGCTATCTCCGATCCCAGAAGAGACCTGTTGCCATTCGTCGAGCAACTGGAGTGACATAGGGCCATGAAGTTGCAGGAGAAACGACCTGACCCTAGATTGCCTGGCAACCTAGATCTAGTGCCCGCATCGGCCACCCGGCCCAGGGGCGGCTACCGCATGCCGAAGGCCGAGGTAGGGGAGGGGCCTTGACAATGAACGACCCTCACGTGAAGGCCATCCACTACTTCATCGAACATGACGACTCGGTCGACTACCGGAATGTTGCAGCCCTGGTCTACGAAGACGAGCTGTTTCGTGT
>JAKZUA010000166.1:0-10584 GCA_047516825.1 Dehalococcoidia bacterium | reverse complement strand
TGCGAAACCTGGTCATCAGCTTGGTACGCCGGGCTGGGCATTCCAACGTAGCCGCTGCCCTACGCCGCCACAATGCCCATCTCAGCGAAGCTTTCGACATGATGGGCTTTTCCTACCAGGCAGGAGAATGAAAAGGCCCTGGCCTCCTGATACCCATTCAGTTCTGTTCCAACCGTAAACCGCCTGGATTGGCAGAATATATTCTTTTATCGACCCTGGCAGAAATTATGAAACTTGTGCGATCCAAATCCCCCAACAACCTACTTTTGCAAAGGGATATTTCCGGAAGACAGTGGCTTCTGGAAGTGGGATATACTAGCTTGGAATTAGCCAGGGCATGGGTGCGGCACAGTGCCGGGCCTACCGGTTTGAGCACCGAAGCAACGCGGGAGGAGGCTGGAGTAGGCATGATAAAAGGCGTTTTCCTTGCTCTCGGGATCATGTTTGGCTGCCTACTTATCCCGTTAGTGCATTTTGTGGCCTTTCCGGCCAGCCCTTTTATCGGTGGTTATTTTGGCATCAAGTTCGCCCAGGTTCCCAGGGAGTCCTACGCCGCCAAGTGCCTGCTGTTCGGCGCCATCTTGGGAGCGCTGTTTTTGGTTCTTGCTTCCCTGGCGACGGCATTGGTGGTCACCCTGTCGGATTTGGGGCAGCGCTTCTTGGTGATAATCTGGATTGGGGTGGTCGTGCTGACCCTGTATACCGGCAGCATGAGCGCCCTGGGGGCGATGTTCTCGGTTCTGCGTTCCGGTGGCCAAGCCGGCGAGGCGGCAGAGGTTCAGATCCCTGGCTAGCTTCAGGCCTACTGGAAGCCCGGCCGGCCCTTTTCGTCGTTTGACAAGCTAGTAGGGCCCCTGTACCTTTAGAAACTATCTCAAAATGTCATCCCGAGCGAAGCGAGGGACCTAAAGTCCCTGGGAACATGGTCCTGACGACATTGGCTATGGTGTAACTCTAGTGCTGACGCATAAGGTTTCATAGGCCCGGAATTGAGATTGTTGTTTAAGCCGGCGATTTTAGGAGAAGACAATGCCTAGATTTATTTTAGACCTGAACCAGGCAACGGACCAGCAAAAGGTGGGGGGCCAATGGCGGGTGGCTACCGGCCTAGTGCCCGGCGAACCGAACGAGGGCCTGGCCGCTCGCCTGCTGGCCAGTCCGGCTCGCCTGGCCGATTACGACGACTCGTCCTGGGAGGTTTGCACCAACGTCAGGCAGAGTCTTTCCGAGGGATTCACCTTCGCCTGGTATCGTATCGTGGCGCAGCTGCCTCAAAGCATCGACGGCACCGACGTGGCCGGCTACCGGGTCTTTTTTGAGACCAACGCGGATAACTACGCCGAAATATGGGTGAACGGGGAAATCGACCGGAGCACCGGAGTTATCGTGGGCATCAACGCCCAGCAGCGAGTTGAGGTGAGCAACAGTGCCACGCCGGGGGAGAAGATTGTGATTGCCTGCCTGGTGCTAAACGGGCCGCTGGCCCAGCCCAGGGGAGGCATTTTCATGAGGTACGCCACTCTGGCGTTTGAAGCCGCCAACTAGAAAAGCTGCCCGGCGTCTCCGCCGCCCTTTGGGAGTCCGGGCCGAGCCTGGCTAAGCCCCAATTCCCAGATCCCTCAGCACGCCGCGGCTTGCCACGGGCAGCTCCAACCCCGCCATCAGCCCAGCCTGATAGGCGCGCTCCAGCGCTCTCAATAGATGAGGCAGGGGTTGCCGGCCCTCGCTAAGGTGCTGGGACAGCTCTACCAGCGAGTTATAAGCCTGGTCCACCTGCCAATAGAAGGACAGCAACCAGGCCAGCTCTCGCTCGTTGGACGGCTCCGGAATGTCGCTCAGGTCCATCAGGGCATCGGTGACCTTGGTGTAGCGCAGGATACCTGCTTTGTCCTGAGCATCCCGCCCGTAATACCTGCGCCTGCGCAACTCCATCACCCGGTGGTTGTACTCATCCTCGCCATAGATATTAACGGGTAGCCAGTCCTGTCTTAAATTCAGCACCTCTTCGCCGCTGGCGTTTACTACAGCTACGGCGATGTCGGAGCGGAGCACGGCGTCGTATTCGAACTTGATGGCTTCCCGCAGCAATGCCTCCTGTAAAGTCAGGGTCAGTTCCCTGGGGATTTTTTTGTACTTGGCGCCGGTGGCCTCGTCGTTGGTGTCCGCGCCTAATCCACCGGTATTGAACACATAGCAGAACTGGGGAAGGCCGCCAGCCTGTATCTGACGCAATATCTGGTGCATAATGTTGGCGTTTTCATCCTCCAGGCCAATGATAAATGGGTCGGAAAAATACTCTACGTAAGGTCGGCCAATGGCGCCCACCGCAGCGCCCATCTGCACCGCCTCGCCATACATCAATACCCGAACATACTGCTCCAGCGCCAGCCGCCTTAAGGGAGGGATGACCGTGTTCTGGCGCATTACCGCCTGCCAAAACACCTGGTCCGTACACCGCATGGGGATGTGCACCGAATCTTTGAGGCTGCCGCCGGTTATCGACTCCAGCAGTCCTTGAACGCCCTTTCGCTCTAGCAGCCGGGAGCGGGAGAGAATCATGCGCATGTTGCGCACCGGATTTTCCAGGTAATTGGGGGTGAAGTCCTCCAGGTTGACCGGAACGTTTTCCAATGTCTCTTGAGAAGTGGGATTCTCCGGACTGCCTCGGAGCACATCGTAGGTTATCGGATCGTCCTCTCGGGTCAAACCGAAGGGCACGGCGTATAGATTGTTCTCGGTACCGTCGATGCCATAGGAAATGCGTATCCGATGACCATCCCTTACAGTTTCGATGGGCTCCTGCAAGGGCTGCAACAGCACAATATCGTCGTTCATGGGATATACCCCCTCCACCGGGTCCCGTGCCAGGCGAAGGAGTTTAGCCAGGTCGCTGTTGCCCAGTTCGATCATGATGGTCAGGGTACTTTTCCCATGGAGGGACGGACCTATGGTGATCAAGGCCGTATTTTTCGCCACTCCGTCCAAGGTCTTGACCCGTGCCATGCTCAGAGCCGCTTGAATCGCCAACCCGTTATTCTGCTTGGCCAGGAACATGGCTATGGAAAGGGGGCCCATTTTGTGCTCCCCCACATAATCGAAGCCTAGGTGAAGCGATAGGCCCTTGGTGGGAGCCTTGAAAATTAGCTGGGTGAGACCGGCTTCCCTCAAACGCCCCTTCAGTTCTTCCGGCAGGCCCAGGTCCTCCAACCACCTGGGAATGGAGACCTCCAGGATCTGAGGCTCTTTCTGTACCTCCAACTCCGGAAGCTCGAAGGTCAGCTGCTTCCACATATAGCTAGCCTGGAGGTAATCACTGCCGAAGAGCAATTGCCGGGCGTGGAAGGAACGCTCGGCCGTGTCTCCTATCTGCCGGTCGGTCTGAATGATGGTTTTTCCGGCGGAGAAACATTCTTCCATGTAGCTGGTTATGTGCCGGAAGACCGGGGCAAAGAGGGCCTGATTCTCTTCTTCGAAGGCTAGACCGTCCCGGTTTTTCTCAAAGCCATCGATGAAGTACTGGGTCAGATCCGGTCTTCGGACCACCCCCAGCTGACTAAAGAAGTCCAGTCCTCCGTTGTCCAGCCGGACCACAGCCCCCGGCCAAACTCGTGGCGCTGCCCTGCCCGCGGCATTGGCTTCCCGACCTTGCTCGGTGATCAACGCCGCATCCTTCAGCACCTGGTCCCGCTGAGCCTGGAGCATATCCTGGAAGACGGGCATGTGGCTGGTCAGCCAATCGTCGGAAGGGTTGAATACCTCGCTATTGGGGTTCTGTCCCCGCTTGGCCAGAGCGACCAGCTGGTCCAAAGCTTCGGAGAATTTGGGGTTGTTATTGGGACCAGCGAGGATTGATTGGGCTGCCAAAGGCGTCTTCTGGTCCGCTACTTCATCAACCACGGAATTCCTCAGCTGGTTCCTGGGGTAGGCCGGTCGGCACCCTATTCCAGTCTTTCCGGCCTGCTTTCGAGCGGGCCTAATGCTACATGGTTCCCCCATTCGTGTCAAAATCCTCCGGCCCTCTTCAACCGGTCCGATCAAGGTCGGACCGGTTCTGCCCAAAAAGAACCCGGCTAGATTGCCTCACCCTGATTTTCTGGGTGAAAGCCAAGGCGAAAACTACATGAATCGCCAGGCCAAGCCCGGCTCCCTTCATCTCGTCATTAGCTTATGGAGGAGCAGATGCCTCCAGCAGTTCCATTAAGAATTTATCTCAAAACGACCCATGTCATTCCGAAGGAGCGAAGCGACTGAGGAATCTAAATCCTAGGTCCGTAAGAGCTCATGAATCAGTATTACAGTTCCGCCATAGCCAATGCCGTCAGGGCCAGGTTCCCAGGGACTTGAGACCCCTCGCGGAGTTTATCCTGAGCAACCCCGAAGGGCTCGGGGTGACATTTGGAGATTGTTATTAACGCTAATTCGAAATTGGCGTGTTTTTTGGAAGGGCTCTGTTTTGGCCTTCTGGTGTATAATCGGCGACCTACATCAAACTGAAGAATGGAACCGCCGGCATTTCGCCCCCCCAGCCGGGCAGAACTAATGGCCACTAAAGACAGGGCTTACAGACCAGAGGAGAAGCGGCTGCTGAAGGCTGCATTGGCGCTCCTTCAATCCCTGCGAATAAGGCAGTGGGTTAAAAACGGCCTGGTTTTTCTCCCCTTCTTGTTTGCGGTAAACCTAGTCTGGGCGCCGGACAATTTGGCGGCGGTGCCCCTGACTCTGATCGACCTGGCAGGGGTTTTTCTGGGCTTCTGCGCCCTCTCCAGCGCCGTCTACTTGCTGAACGACCTGGCCGATCGGGAGGAAGACCGGCGGCACCCGAGTAAACGGCATCGGGCTATAGCATCGGGTCAACTGCCCGTTCCCGGCGCGGTTGTTCTGTCGCTGATCCTGGTGGCCGTGGGTCTGGCGTTGATGGGGCTGAACCGCCCGCTCCTGGCTGGCGTTGGACTTTTATACCTGGTCATCAACCTGACCTATTCATTGGGGGCCAAGCGGTTAGTCCTGTTGGATGTCATGCTGGTGGCCAGCGGCTACGTGATCCGTGCCGCCGCCGGGGCACTGGCCATTGATGTAATTCCATCACCATGGTTATACGCCGTCACCGCGGCCGGGGCTCTCTTCATAGTGCTGGGCCGGCGCTATGCCGAATTACGGCTGGCGAGCGACGACATGACGGCCCAGCGGCCGGTGCTGCTGGCCTATCGGGGACCGCTCATCGGACAACTGCTGGGCATCGCGGCCACCGCCGCTCTGGTAAGCTATACTTTGTATACGGTGGAAGCCTCGGGCCTACCGGACAACAACTCCATGCTGTTGACGGTGCCCCTGGTAACCCTGGGGCTATTCCGCTACCTGTACCTACTGAACACCAGCGAGGAAGCCGAATATCCAGAGCAATTGATAGTCCGGGACCTGCCGCTGGTGGCTTCGATTTTATGCTGGATCGCCGCATCGGCATTGGTGCTGGTGTTAAATAACTGATCCGGAGCTGACCCGGGCGTCCCTATCAAAATGCAGGAGAAGGCTGGATGCAGACCAATGAACCCCATACCCAAGCGGGTCCGGAAACAGCAGCAACCCCCGGTGCCGCGCCCTCAACGCCAGCATCTTCCTTGGTTTCGCCCGTAGTTTCAGTCGTGGCAACTAGGCCGGCATCTGTACTGGAGGATATCGACCGGGCCATGCACCTGGCGGGCATCAACCAGCATTTGAGCCCAGACGCCGCCACTCTGCTGAAGATTAATATCTCCTGGCAGCACTGGTTCCCGGCCTGCTCCACCACACCCTGGCAACTCGACGGCGTGATTCGGGCGCTCCGGAACGCCGGGCATAACGACTTGATTGGAGCGCATAACGGGACAGTGGTGGTCGATTCTTTCGAAGGTGAGGTCAGCAACAAGCACATGGCCGTTCAGGAGCTGCTGCAACTGCCCACGGTGCACCTGGACACCCCTCCCAACGAATGGGTGGATTACCAGCCCAAGGGACAAATGCTGGTGCTGGATGACATTTTTCCGGAGGGCATCCAAGTACCGAAGATTTTTGCCGGCAAAAACATTGTTCACCTGCCCACCATGAAGACCCACGTTTTTACGACCATGACCGGGGCGATGAAAAATGCTTTCGGCGGCTTGCTGCACCGCAAGCGGCACTGGACTCATTCGGTAATCCATGAAACATTGGTGGATTTGCTTACGATTCAGAAAGAGATTCATCCAGGCATTTTCGCCGTCATGGATGGCACCTTCGCCGGGGATGGACCCGGCCCCCGCGCCATGCGCTGGCACATCAAGGACCGCATCCTGGCCAGCGCCGACCAGGTAGCCATCGACGCCGTGGCAGCGCATATGATGGGGTTTGACCCGATGAGCATCAAGTTCATTAGGCTGGCCCACGAGCGGGGGCTGGGCTGCGGCGATATTTCAAAGATCGAAGTGGTCGGGGAGGATATCTCTCAGGCCAACTGGGGATTTTCCGGGGTGGAGAACACTCTGGCCAGCCGGGGCCAAAAGCTGATCTACTGGGGGCCACTGAACTTCCTGGAAAAGCTGCTGCTGCGTAGCCCCATAGCCGGCTGGGCCTATCTGGCATCCAACCTGTACCACAACGGTTACTGGCTCAAGACCCACGGGCGTCGCCGCATCGACGCGGCGTTGAAGACCGAGTGGGGCGAGCTTTTCAAATCCTACTGACTCTTTTTGTGACCAGCCGGGGGCATGTCTGTAACTTCTATTAGCGCCGTAACTTTGGCGGTAGCCAACATGGCCCGGTCCCTCGACTTCTACCAAACCCGGGTTGGGTTGGAGCTGCTGTACGGCGGGGAAACGGCTTCCTTCAGCAGCTTCCGAGTTGGCGGCGGCTTTCTCAACCTGATTCTGGAGCCCGAGGCCCGGGTTAACTGGTGGGGACGGGTGATCCTGTACGTGGACCAGGTGGACGCCCTGTATCGGCGGCTGGTCGATTCAGGCTGGTCGATTGCCCAAGGGCCGGAAGATGCGGCTTGGGGGGAGCGCTACTTCCACGTCCAAGACCCGGATGGACACGAGATCAGCTTCGCCAGCCCCCTTCTAAGTTGACGCCAAGCAGAGTCGCCGAATCAACCGTTAGGGGAAATCCCAAGTTTAGTAATCGCATCTAGGGATAATTAAAAGATTCAAAACCCTGGTGGCCCACTGGTGGCCCTTGGATAGACTCAGGGCCTCAACCATCCAGCCATTTTAGAAAATGCTGCCCCGCGATCTCGCCGTACTGTTCTTCTCCGATCAACCGGTATCCAAATCTGATATACATGGCGATGGCCGGTTGCAGCAGGGTCACGGTGGTCAGCCGGATTTGCTGGTAGCCCTGCTCCCGGCAGAAAGAGTCGGTGGTCTTCAATAATGCCCAGCCAATACCCTGGCGGCGGGCGTCCCCGGCCACACTCATGCGGCGCAACTCCGCCTCCCTTTCGTCCTTCCGCTGGATCCCCACCATCCCTTTGATCTGCCCCTCGACCTCGGCGACCCAAAAGTGGCCGCCGGGTGACCGGAGGTAATGGAAGGATATATCCGCCAGGTCGTCGGCCAGCGAGCTTTCGACGTATGGTTCCATTGCTTGAATAGAATTTCCAGCGAATTCCATCATGCTCTGGGCGAAGAGGAGACGGACCGCGCCGGCATCGGCGGGACGGAAAGTACGAATGTTCAACATGTTAGACGCAGTTTGGGATGAGGGACCCGACGGGACCCAGGCTTAGAACGTGGCTGAGATGCCCCTCCCCCTTGCCAAGGGGGAAAAGCCGGCAATTTAGACACCTTCTCAGACGCTTACCAGGAAGTTAATTACATCGCCATCCTTGACTGGATAAGTTTTTCCCTCAGCCCGCAGCAGGCCGTCCTTGCGGCCCTGAACCAAGCTGCCACATCGGTCCAGGTCCGGATAGCCAATTACCTCGGCGCGTATGAAACCCCGCTGGAAGTCGGTATGGATGGTTCTGGCGGCCTCCTGCGCTGGAATACCGGCGGGCACGCTCCAAGCCCGCACCTCATCGCTGCCCACCGTCAAGAAGGAGACTAAGCCAACTGTCTCGTAGCTGACCACTATGACCCGAGACATGGCGGATTCGCTGAGACCCAGTTCCCTCCGAAACTCGGCTTCCTCTTCGTCGGACATCAGGGCCAGCTCAGCCTCCAGCTTGGCCGACAGGTTCACCTCGCCGAGACCTTCCCCCAGCCCAGGGGGCAAGTTGAGTCGGTCCAAATTCAAATCCGGGCCCGTTTCATCGGTATTGAAAGCCACGATAACCGGCTTGTAGGTCAGCAACTGATAGTCGGCCAGGAAGTGTGTCTCGGAATCGGACAGCGCCTGCCGCCGCAGCGGGATACCTCCTTCCAGAGCCTCCTTAGCCTTTACTATGGCCTCCAGATGGCGGGTCATGGCAGGCCTTTCGGCCTGCTTGGCCTTTTTGATGCCATCTCCCAGGCGCTCCCCGGCTCGCTCCAGAATCTCCAGGTCGGAAATTGTCAGCTCTCCGAGCATGGCCTCCAGGTCCCGCTGGGGATTGGAATCGCCCAGGGGGTGAACCACAGCCGGGTTGCTAAAGGCCCGCACTACCAGTAGAAAGGCGTCGGCGGTCTGGAGGAGGTTTCGTTGCTGACCGGTAATACCCCGGGCCTGAGCCACGGACCCCAACCCGGGTAAATCGAAATACTTTACCTCAGCCGGCACCACCTTTTTGGGGTTGAACATCTTCGCCAGACGGTCCAGCCGGGCATCCGGCACCTTCACCACACCCAAATGGGTCTCGGTAGCTGAGCCGCTGGCGCCGGAGGATTCGGCCTGACCCCGAGTCAATGCGTTGAAAACCGTGGTTTTGCCGCTCTGGGGCAATCCGATAATTCCAATATCCATGACAGGATTATACCCGGTAAAAGCAGGCTGGAGCAGTCCTATTGCCGGGCAGGAGAGCCGGGATTTGGTGTCTTGGGGGCTGGTTCAAAGCAGGCTGGTGGTGGCAAGGAGGAGAATCAGGGTTCGGACACACCCAGCTAGGAACGGGTGATTGTCTCGAACTTCTGGAAGTAGTCCGGGAAGGTCTTGGACACGCAGCCCGGATTATTGATGGTTATCTCGGCGTCACCCAGAGCAGCCAGGGAGAAACACATGGCCATGCGGTGATCGTTATAGGTATCAATCGCCGCGGGCTGTATCCTGGCGGGGGGAGTAATCTCCAGGTAATCCCTTCCCTCCACCACGAGCGCCCCAACTTTCCGCAGCTCCGAGGCCATGGCGGCCAGCCGATCGGTTTCCTTAACCCGCCAGTTGTAGATATTCCGAATAACCGTCTTGCCCTCGGCGAACAGCGCGGTTGCCGCCACGGTCATAGCGGCGTCGGGCATGTGGTTCAGATCAGCGTCTATGCCGCGAAGCTGTCCCGCCGAAACCTCGATCCAGTCGGGCCCCCGCCGCACCCCAGCGCCCATCTGCTCCAGGATGTCCGCGTGCTTAATATCGCCCTGCACGCTATCGGCCCCAACACCGTTGACTCGGACCGTTCCCCCTTTTATCGCCGCCGCCGAGAGGAAATAGCTAGCCGATGAAGCGTCACCCTCTACTAACGCACTGCCCGGAGACCGGTAGCCGGCAACCTCCGGCACCAGGAAGCTGCGATAATCCTCATTGCTCACCGGCACGCCAAAGCGCCGCATCACATCCAGCGTCAGGTCTATGTAGGGCTTGGAAACCAGCTCCCCGTCTACGTCGATGCGCAGCTCCTGGCCAACCAGGGGCGCGGCCGAGAGGAGGCTGGTCAGGTATTGACTGGAGATGCTGCCGCGAATGGATACGCGGGACCCGGCCAAGCCGGAAGCATGAATCCGCAATGGAGGAAATCCCTCTTCTTGAAGGTACTCTATGCTCGCGCCCAGCCCGGTGAGGGCATCCACCAGGTCTTTGATCGGCCGTTCCGCCATGCGCGGCTCGCCGCTTAAAGTGAATATCCCTTGGCCCAGGCATACCGCCGAGCACAGTAGCCGAATGTCGGTTCCGGAGGCGCCCAGGTACAGGTCGGCCTGCCAAGCCGGGAAGGGCCCGCTCAATCCCTGAACTGAGCAGTGGGTGCCATCCTCCGAAAGCTGGAGGCTGGTTCCCAGACTCCGCAGGGCGGCTATCATGTGCCGGGTATCGTCGCTGTCCAGCAGGTTGCTGACTTCCGTGTCCCCCTGGGCCAGCGCCGACAGGAGCAGGACCCGGTTGGACAGGCTTTTCGAGCCCGGCAACTGAATTTGACCGCCTACGGAACGGATCGGCTGCAGTGTAAGCTGTTCCATGCTATTGCCTCAGCTTCAATGTTGACACAGGCCTGATATTGCTGGCTGCCAATGCCGGCGTCGGGCTAAGACCAGCGTAGCACCGACTCTGGGGCCCCTCAGGTTACCCTGGCAGCTGGTCCACAGCACCCGCTGCGAAACTGTTCAGAGTTGAGGGGAAGTGAGCAACCGGCGGCATTCCAGGAGGGGATTGAGACCTCTGGCCCGCCAGGTGCCAAAGAGGGATGCCAAGGTCATCTTGCTGTCGGTGCCCTGCCCTGAGCGGGTGCCGCCG
>JAKZUA010000165.1:0-14503 GCA_047516825.1 Dehalococcoidia bacterium | reverse complement strand
CTCGAAAGGCAAGAAGACCAGCGTCGGAGGTGATGGTTGAGCCGTGAAATTCCAGGCGGACTTTGGGGTTGAATTGGAGCCGGAGAGAGGCATTTTCGCCATCACCCATCAGGTGCCTCCATGATGCCTACGGCATATTACTGCAAAGTGACATATCATGGAGGTTTTATAGCCGAAAAAACGCAAAATAGCCTATAATTAGACAAAAGTTGAGGGAGCATCGACGAATTACTGAGAAAGCTTTTTAGCCATATGGGAAATGTGGGCTTAGGCAAAGTCTGGGGCGGCTGGTATGTCCACGCAGCAATATTCTCGATGAGATGGCTTTTGATCCTGGGATTCGGCCTAGCAGTCTTCGGAATCGTCCTTGACTATATGGAAAAGCTGGCCGCAATCGGCACCCGATGAATGAGCAGATCGGTCCCCACCGCAGGAAGGGAAACTCCTCCAAGGTTTGGAAAGAGCCCATGGTTTCAATCTACATTGGGGTGACGCTGGCTGTCATCCTGGCCTCTGCCGTTAGGGTCTTGTTCGACCGCTGATCTTTCCGGGATGCTATCCCGAAAATGGGTCAGAAAGGTGGAGAGAAGCCCCGGCGTCATTGCGAGCGTGGCGAAGCAATCCCACCTCACCATCGTGAGATTGCTTCGGGCCTGGGGCCCTCGCAATGACAATCGGAAGGTCCAGCAAATTTCCCTGGCCCGTTTGACAGGGTGGCAGACCGCTAATAGACTTTGCTTGGTCCAACCGACCACGCCAAGTGCCGCTCGTCGCAGTTAGCAGCGAACGGCGGCGGCCCGCAGGAGAAAGATGACCGAGAGAGTTTTTAACTTCGCCGCCGGGCCGGCGGTCCTTCCGGAGCCGGTGCTTGAGGAAGCTCAGCGCGACCTGTTCGCCATGCCCGGCCTGGGGATGTCGGTCCTGGAAATGAGCCACCGCTCCAAAACCATCATTGATCTGATGGAGCAGGCCGAGGCCGACATCCGGACCCTGGCTGCCATCCCCAGTAACTACCACCTACTGTTTCTTCAGGGCGGAGCCTCGCTGCAATTCTCCATGGTGCCCATGAACCTGCTGTCCCCCGACGGCCAGGCCGACCACATCGTCTCTGGACATTTCGCCGGGTTGGCGTTGCAAGAAGCCCAGAAGGTGGGCCGCATCAAACTTGCCGGCACTACCGAAGCTCAAGGGTTTGCTCGGGTTCCTTACCAGGAGGAGCTAGAGTTAGACCCCAACGCCGCTTACGTCCACTTCACCGCCAACAACACCATATTCGGCACCGAGTGGAAGACCGAGCCTGATGTGGGGAAGGTGCCCCTGGTGGCCGACGTCTCTTCCAACGCCTTCAGCAAGCCGCTGGACGTGCCCAAGTATGGACTGATTTACGCCGGAGCTCAGAAGAATCTGGGAATAGCCGGGGTCACCCTGGTCATTATTCGGGATGACCTGCTCTCCCGCAGTCCCGATGCCTTGCCGACCATGCTGAGTTATAAAGCCCAGCAGAAAGCCGGCTCAGCCTACAATACTCCCCCGGTCTTCGGCATTTACATCCTTGGGCTGGTGATCAAGTGGATCCTCCAGCAGGGTGGTTTGCCGGAGATGGCTCGGCGGAACCAGGAAAAGGCTCAGCTGCTTTATGACCAGCTGGACTCCTCGGAGTTCTACCGAGGGTACGCCATGCCCGGGGACCGTTCGACCATGAATGTAACCTTCCGGTTGCCCGATGAAGCGTTGGAGCAGCGGTTCGTCGACCAGGCCGATGCCGCCGGATTGACTAACTTAAAGGGATACCGCTCGTTGGGCGGCATCCGCGCCTCGATTTACAACGCTTTCCCCAGGGAAGGCGTCGCAGCTCTGGTATCCTTTATGGGCGAGTTCGAGCGAACTCAGGGATAACGGTAGATCCCGTATTGGTGGTCCCCGGAATGGTGGTCCCCGGAATGATGGTCCAATGAAAGACAAGACGCCAGCCTCCTCTCAGACTTTGCTCAGTCTGATCGGCAATACCCCGCTAATCGAACTGCCTCGGTTCTCTCCCAAGCCCGGCATTCGGATTTTTGCCAAGCTGGAAGGCCAAAACCCCAGCGGAAGCATCAAGGATCGCATCGTGCTGGCCATGGTGGAGGAGGCCGAGGCCGGCGGTAAGCTGAAGCCCGGAGACACTATCGTAGAGGCCAGCAGCGGCAACACGGCCATTGCCCTGGCGCTCATCTGCAAGCAAAAGGGCTATTCGGTGCGGGTGGTAATCCCTGGCGAAGTGCCTCCCAGCATCGGCGACCTGTTGGAGCTTTACGGGGCGCAAATCACTTGGTGCCAGCCCCAGGCGGGAATGAAAGGGGCGATAGAGCTGGCCCAGGAGCTGGCCCAGTCCGAGGGCTGCCATTACCTGGGGCAGTTCGACAATCGCATAAATCTGGATACCCATTATATCCACACCGGTTTAGAGATAGTTCAAGCCCAGTCCGAGGTGGACGTCTTCGTGGCCGGAATCGGCACCGGCGGCACCATCATGGGAGTGAGCCGACGGCTGAAGGAAGCCAATCCGGCGGTAAGCATCGTCGGGGTGGAGCCGCGGTTGGGAGAGGCCCTGCAAGGCTTGCGCAGCTTGTCCGAGGGTTACGTGCCGCCGCTGCTTGACTTGGGGCAGCTGGACCGCCGTTTTCTGGTTGACAGCGCCACCGCCATCCGGGCCACCCATGACCTCGTAGAACGGGAAGGGGTTTTGGGGGGCATTTCCGCTGGGGCCACCCTGCACGCGGCGCTCCGCGTGGCTGGGGAAATGTCGCGGGGCAATATTGTGGTGATGTTCTCCGACGGCGGTTGGAAGTACCTACCGGCCCGCCCCTGGCACGCGGCGCAAGCCGGCTCTGAAGAGCTGGATGAAACCCACTGGTGGTGAAGCTGCCGGGTCAGAGGAGCCACCGTTTGGGGATATCCCCCTCCCTGACCCTCGAAGAAGAGAAATCCCCTCAACCCCCCTTTTTGCAAGGGGGATTTAGGTCTCCCAAGTTTAGTAATTTCTTCAAAGGTCATTTGCCTGCCGCTGGAGGCCCGCCGCCACCGTGTCGGTTGCTCAGCCCTAACGGCGAGTTTATAATTGGCGGCACATTAATCCTATCTGGACTGGTAGCGACCCAGTCGTAGCGGATCAACTGCGAGCCATCCCAAAAAGGGCTTACTTACTTATTCGATAGAGGTGAAGGAATGGGTTTACCGGAACGGATGAAGTTCGGCATCTTCCTGGGTCCCTTCCATAGGGTAGGAGAAAACCCGACTCTGGCCATTGATCGGGACCTGGAGTTGGTCCAATGGCTGGACCACCTGGGCTACGATGAGGCCTGGATTGGGGAGCACCACAGCGCCGGTTGGGAAACCATCTCCTCTCCGGAGCTGTTCATGGCCGTGGCCGCCGACCGCACCCGCCACATTAAACTGGGTACCGGCGTCGTCAGCCTTCCCTACCACCATCCCTTCATGGTCGCCAACCGCATGGTGCAGCTGGACCACATGACCCACGGACGGGTTATGCTGGGCGTCGGTCCGGGGGCCTTGCCCGGAGACGCCTATATGATGGGCATTGATCCCACCACTCAGCGAGAAAAAATGGATGAGTCCCTGGGGATTATCCTCAGACTTTTCACCGAAGATGCGCCGATTACCTACCACAGCGACTGGTTTCAGCTGAACGAAGCCATGCTGCAGCTCCGGCCCTACCAGAAGCCCCACATGCCGATTACCGTGGCCTCGGTCCAGTCACCGGCGGGAGTCGCCCTGGCCGGTAAGCACGGGGCAGCGGTGTTGACCATCACCGTGCCGCGAGACCCCTCCGCTGGTCCATCTAACCTCAAAGGCCTCTGGGAAATCGCCGAGGAGTCGGCGGCGGAGCACAACCAGACGATGAACCGGGACGACTGGCGGCTGGCTATACCGGTTTATTTAGCCGAAGACCGCCAGCAGGCCCTGGATGAAGCCCGCATGGGCGCCGGTCGCTACCTTCGGGAGTATTCGGAAGGAACCAATGGCCGGAAGGCCGCTTTTGATGGTCCGCTGGAAAAGGTTGTGGATCACATGGCTGGGAACGGGTCCTGGATTATCGGGACGCCGGACGATTGCATCGCAGGCATCCGCCGATTGGCGGAGCAGAGCGGCGGCTTCGGCGGTTTCCTGGTCCAGACCATCGATTGGGCGCCCAGAGAAAAGATGCTCCACAGCTTCGAGCTCCTGGCTCGATATGTAATGCCCCAGTTCCAGGGCACCGTCGTCAGCACCGCCGCCTCCAATCGGTGGGCCGCCGAAAGGCAAGAAACGCTGGTCAGCGGCCGGGTGCGCGCCATTGACCGGGCCCATGAAGTGTACGCTCAACGGGCTGGCTGAACCCTCGGGCCGGCCTTGGGTGTCGGTTTACATGGGCGCTTCCGCCGCCCTGGTTAAAGCGATGCGACCGGCCGCCGAAGTCTTGATCGAGGTCTGCAGCCAGGCGGAGTCTATTCTCCAAAACCAGTGGAAGGAATTAAGGGACTAGTTGGCAGCTAATCTCACTTTTCCCTTTTAAAAAGTGGCCATACCGGCGTCAAATTAGTATCTGTGGTGGCAACGACTGGGTTCGAACCAGTGACCTAGCGGTTAACAGCTGCCGGATCATTTCCTCCTGAGTGAGTACTTCCGGCATGGCTCGGCCTGCTCTACGGGCGTCTCAGAGCGATTTCTTACAATTGAATCCAATTGGGTGGGGACGCCCTTCCTCGTCTAGCGCTTTAGCCGCAATGTTGACACTAGCAGGCCGTTGAAGAAGCAATAAGAAACCTTTGGGGATTGAACATCATGGGGCCAGGCCTGCCGTCTCCGTATCCAATTAACTAGTAGCCATTGAACGAATCATCGTTCTCATTCGTTATGGGTATCGTCTGAGAACGTGATCTATCGTGTCTTGCCACATAACCGTATAGGCGGGATAGTTGTTGATCCTGGCTTTCAGAAACTCCATGTGTTCACGAGCGAGTTCTCGATCTTCAGGGAGAGACCTCTCGGCCAAGTAATACGCCCAGTTGTTCTTTAGTTCGCAAGCGAGCAATTCATCATTCAGGCCTAGGCGTAGTTCCCGCAATTACGGATGAAGCTAAAACACAGCGTTCTATTGCTTCACTCAATAACCCCACCAATGTTGCCAACGTCTGGTGGGGCATTTGTCTGAGATTCCCATAGATTGTCCACAAATTGTATCCCTCCGAGACTAGCAACCGGGCACGGTGCCTGCGAGCTGCTTCCTCCGCAATCTCTTGTTGCCGTCTCGTGAGCTCAGAGGCTTTAGACTCAAAATCAGCCTTAACTTCATTGGCTCTATTTTCTACGTGTCGTTCTAAAATGTTATAAACGGTCAAACCGCCAAACGCTACGCCGAGTGTTAGGATTCCCAATAGAACAGTCAGCATGGAAGACATTGCTACCATGCTTTCCGCAGGTGCTGTGCCAAAAATGGGTATCCAGATGAAGGGCGCGGCGATGCCGAACACGACAGCCAGACTGACAACAACCCCTATGGACCACAGTAAGGTCACGAGCCATTTAGGCATCTCTCCTCCTGCTCTCAGTATCGCCCCGATATCCTATTTCCCCCCAAAGGGCTTGATCCTGTTGAACTCCTCGTTGGCCTCGGTCTCTAACTCCATCTCGGCTGTGTAGTGCGCGATCATGGCCTAGGTGTCCCACCCCAGTGGGGCGTTGGACCAGCGGCGATACCAGGTCACACTGTTGGTCCAGCGCGGGTACAACCTGGCACCACGACCGTGGGCGAGGAGCGTTGTCCCGTGGTAAACCTGAGATTTAGAAAGGACGGGGCTAATGGTGGCAACGACTGGATTCGAACCAGTGACCTAGCGCTTATGAAGCGCCCGCTCTGCCGCTGAGCTACGCTGCCACCAAGGGAGCGCTCCGGCCAGCCGTCGGAAGTCGCTCCCGTCCAGCCATACTAATCCTGGCCTGTCCGGGCTGTCAATGAGATGGCCGGGCGCTTTCCCGTCGCAATGCCCGGCTATACGCCTGCCCCGGCAGCTCCAGCGATAGCTCCAAGGGCAGCTTCAGTTTTTGCCCGCTGCGTTCCCCTCAAGGGAGGTTTTGATTTCCCAGGTCGGGGCAATTATTATGGCTGAGGAATGGATCGATACGAACAAAACTCGGAAGAATTACACTCGGCCGCCGGAACTGTTTTGGCAGAAGCCGCAGCGGCATTGGCCCAGATTTTGGCGGAAATGGCCTCCCTGCTGGAGCCCTTTCCGGCCTTTTTGAACATGATGTCGGTGCAGGCAATCGAGCTGGAGCCTGTATTGCAATCAAGAGAGGACCGGGGCTGCTTGGTGGTCTGCCCGGATGGCGGCATCCGCCGGCTGGAATTGACGGCGATCCCGGGAGTGGCCGGAGTAGCCGACGTCGACCAGGTGGAACAGTTTCAGGATCTGGATCTGCCACCGGAAGAATATATCGTGTATGCAGTCCAGGCGGTTGAGTTATTGTATGCGGAACTGCGACAACGCGGCTTATAGAACAACGCCCGGCGCCGGGTCCTCCCCAGCCTTGGCTTTAACCGGCTGAGGGAGGCTTCGACTACGCTTCCAGGTGAATGTCGCCGCTTTGGCCGCCGCTCTTTCGAACCAACCGTATGTCGCCAATGATGATGCTCCGGTCCACGCCCTTACACATGTCGTACACCGTCAGAGCAGCGACAGAGACAGCGGTTAGCGCCTCCATCTCCACTCCGGTCTTGGCTGAGGTGCGCGCCAAAGCGGAGATTTTGACCCGGTTTTGGCCGGGGTCCAGCTCCAACTCCACATCCAACTTGTTCAGGGGCAGCGGGTGGCACAAAGGAATCAATTCCGCGGTGCGCTTGCCCCCCATGATGCCGGCCAGCTGGGCGATTGTTAGCACATCACCCTTTTTGATCAGATTATCCTGAATCAGCCCCAGGGTTTCCGGCTGCATTGACACGTATCCCCAAGCCACCGCCTCCCGGTCGGTAACCGGTTTCCAACCCACGTCCACCATTTCGACCCGGCCCTGCTGATCCAGGTGGCTTAATGCAGGTGCGGCTTCCGCCGCTTCCGGACCTAAATAGTGGTCCAGGTCAGGTCGAGCTTTAGTGACACCGGCCTCGAATCCCGCCAGTTGGTTTACGTATTCATTCCCAGGAATGCTGGCATGTCCCTTAACCCATTCCCATCGAACCTGGTGTTCCTCAGCCAGGGCATCCAGCATCTGCCAGAGATCTAGATTCGCATTGCGACGCCAGCCCAGGGTCATGGTCTTGACCAGATACTCGCTATCGCTGTACAGGGTGACTTCGGAGCCCTTGGGCAGTGACTCCATCGAATTAATCGCGGCGCTCAACTCCATTCGGTTGCTGGTGGTGTCCTCGGCCTTCCCCGACATAGTCCGATGCTCCTCCGGCGCCAGGATCAACGCCGCCCAGCCACCAACCCGGGCTCTACAGGCTCCATCGGTATAAATATTAAACATGATAATTCGGCATAATAATTTGGCCCGGCTATGAATTCATCCTTTAGGATCAAGCGGCGGTATATCGACCCTTGCTAACCTCGTCTAATCAAGGGGACGGGCATTTCAAATACTCGGTAAGCGTCAGGACTACAGGGCTGTCAGCCGCCTATTTGGTACATCTCCACCTTGGGGGCCGAGTTCTGCAGCGCCGTCAGCTCGGTGCGCTCCTCCGAATATCGATCCACCCGCTGCCCCCAAGTTTGGGCAATCAAATCCCTCAGTTCCTGGTCGTTGGCTCCCTCCCGCATCGGATCCCGCAGGCTGAGCCCGGTGCTGGCGAAAAGACAGGTATAGAGGGAGCCATCGGTGGACAAACGTGCGCGGGAACAGTCGCCGCAGAAGGGCTGGGTGACCGATGCGATGACGCCAATTTCTCCTGGCTCGTCCCGATACCGGTATCTTCTGGCCACTTCGCCCTGGTAATTGGGTTCCAAGGGTTCCAAAGGCATCTCGGCGTCGATACGCTCTACTATTTCCTCCGCCGGCACAACCTGGTCCAATTTCCAACCATTGCGGTTTCCCACGTCCATGTATTCAATGAACCGCACTATGTGGCCGCTCCCTTGGAAACGGCGGGCCAAGTCGACCAGGGTATGGTCGTTGACGCCCTTCTGGACTACCGAGTTGATCTTGATGGGAGCCAGCCCCGCCGAGGCGGCGGCTTCAATACCCTGCAGAACCTTCTCGGTGCCGAAGCCGCGTCCGTTCATTTGCTGGAAAATATCCGGGTCCAGGGTGTCCAAGCTCACCGTGATCCGCTGTAGCCCGGCATCCTTTAACCGCTGGGCCTGCTGAGCTAACAGAAAGCCGTTGGTGGTCAGGGTAATGTCAACCGCGGGGTCGATACCGGAAAGCTGAGCAATTAGCAGGTGCAGGTCCGTGCGCAACAAGGGCTCGCCACCGGTAATGCGCAGCTTGTTGACGCCCAGCGCTATAAAAACGCGGGCTAGCCGGGCGATCTCCTCAAAGCTGAGGATATCCGCCTTGGGCAGAAACTGGTAGCGCTCGCCAAATACTTCGGCGGGCATGCAGTAAGGACACCGGAAGTTGCACCGGTCGGTGACGGATATCCGCAGGTCCTGCAAGGGACGGTTAAATCTGTCTTTTATCATCTAATCGCGATTTCCGGGCTGGTCCCAAGTATGTATGTTCCCCAAGCAAACGGACTGAGCTCAGTCCGATGGAAGGGAGCCGATCATTCGGAGAACTTGTGCCGCCTTCCGCGCGGCGTCGGAACGATGGCTGATGCGGTTCTTCTCTTCCAGGGCAATCTGAGCCATTGTCCGCTCGAAGGAAGGTAAATAGAAAAGGGGATCGTAGCCAAATCCCTCATCACCCTGCGGTTCATATTGTATCATCCCAGCCACCGAGCCCACCACTGAAGCCAGCTGGCCCGGCTGATCCTGTTGGATGGTGAAGCTATAGGGAATGCCTGTGTCCATCAGTGTGGCCGGCGAGCGGGCGATGGCGATGATGCAGCGGAATCGGGCGGTCCGCCGCGGCCAGGGCACACCAGCCAGGTTGTTAAGCAGCAGCGAGACCCTTTCCTGATCGGAAGACGCTCCGTCGCCTCCGTAACGGGCCGAGTGGATGCCCGGCTCCCCTCCCAGTACGTCGACCTCCAGACCCGAGTCGTCGGACAGGGTCAGCAGCCCGCTGAGGGAAGCGTAGGTGTTGGCCTTCAACCAGGCGTTCTCAAGAAAGGTTTGGCCGGTTTCCTCCACTTCGGCGTCAATTCCCAGATCCTCCAGGGAGAGCAGCTGGAAGGGAAGCTCCCGGAACAGATGCTGGTATTCGCGCATCTTTCCCGGGTTACGGGTAGCTATCAGCAGCTTGGGTCGGGTTGACGCCATGGTCCTCCTGCGGCAGGGTTGGTGGGGAGAGGAGCGATTTCGTTAGCTCCGATATACCTCAATCGAGGCTCCAACCAAGTCGCCTGGCTCATGCCTTTTGAAGGGATAGTTTAGCCGCTGAGGTTAGTCTTAGCCAGTGACGCTGGCGCACCGGAGACATTGTGCCAAATTTCACTACCGGCGACCGATGGGCTATGTTATAATCCCGGACAGTCAGATTCGGGTCCAGGACCAAGGATTATGCTAGAGGATTACCTCAGGCAATATGGGTTGATCGCCATTTTCGGCGCCGTCGCCCTAGTAGTCCCCACCAGCATGCTGGTCATGTCCCACCTGGCCTCCCGACTAGGCATCCGGCCCAATAATCCTAGTCCGGTGAAGGCGGATACATACGAGTGTGGTGTCCAAACCATCGGCGGCACCTGGAACCGTTTCCATTTCCGTTACTACCTGTTTGGCATCCTGTTCGTAATCTTCGACGTGGAAGTGGTGTTCCTCTATCCCTGGGCGGCCAAATTCCACACGTTGCAGCTATTTGCGCTCGTGGAAATGGCGGTGTTTGTAGCCATTCTCCTGGTGGGATGGGCCTACGCCTGGCGCAAGGGCGATTTGGAGTGGAGCAGCTAAAACCCGATGGTGGAGATTGCGGGCGGGAGTGAGCCCCTGCAGGACCGGACCTGGGGTATTGACCGGGAAGAGGGTCAGACGGTCGCGGATCTGATCGCCGTTTCCGCCGAGCCAATGCGACCCCCGGTAATCGAGGTCCCGGAGGACCTGCAGGGCAACCTGGTTGTTACTTCCATCGATGCGCTGGTCAACTGGGGGCGTAAGTCGGCTTTGTGGCCCGTCTCTTTCGGCCTGGCTTGCTGCGCTTTCGAGATGATGGCTACGGCCATGGGCCGCTTCGACATAGCCAGATTCGGCATGGAAGCCTTCCGGGCCTCGCCGCGTCAGGCCGATTTGATGATTGTAGCCGGCACTGTCACCTGGAAGATGGCCCCGCCCATCAAGCGCATCTACGAGCAAATGGCCGACCCCAAGTGGGTAATCGCCATGGGTGTCTGCGCCACCAGCGGCGGGCCTTATTACGGGTCTTACAGCGTCGTGCCGGGAGTGGACCACATTATCCCAGTGGATGTCTACGTCCCCGGCTGCCCGCCCCGCCCCGACGCGCTCCTTTATGGCATCATGGAACTCCATGAAAAAATCAAGAAGTATCACAATCTGCGTGATAAGGGAAAAACCTCTGCCTGATGCCGATTTCTAATTTGGCCGGGAAGGATTTGGCGGAACGTTTGCAGGCCGCTCTGCCCAACGTGGTTGAGAAGTGGGACGATGCGGCGGTATGGGTAAAGCCGGACCACATGGCTCAAATAGCCCATTTTCTGACCGTCGAGCCCACCCTGGACTTCGACTTCCTCAATTCGATCAGCGCCGTTGATTTCATAGAGTATTTCGAGGTCGTCTACCACCTCACCTCCTTGCAGCAGCAGCATTGCGCCGTGATCAAGACGAGGCTTTATGGAAGAGGTGAGGTTTCGCTGCCTTCCGTATACGGCGTGTGGCGGGGAGCCGATTTCCAGGAGCGGGAGATCTGGGACCTGATGGGGGTGCGATTTGAAGGGCACCCAAATATGAAGCGCATCATGCTCTGGGAAGGATTTGAGGGTCACCCTTTGCGCAAAGATTTTCTCTAAAAGGGTGTTTAAAAGGCCCGACGCATTGTCCGCGCTGGAATAGAGAAATGTGCATCCTGGTATGACCTGAAAATAGCCCCTTCTCCCTTGATGGGAGAAGGTTGGGATGAGGGTGATACCCCTCACCTCCCTCCTCTCCCACAAGGGGAGGGGATGCCGAGCCCAGGACGCTCATACACCTTGAGCCTGGAAGTCGAGAAACCTTTGACACACCCTTTAAGGCAACGAGCATGACTATCCATACCGAACCGATGACGGTCAATGTAGGGCCGCAGCACCCCAGTACCCACGGGGTGTTCCGGCTGCGCATTACCTTCGACGGGGAAGAGATTCTCGAAGTCGAACCGGTGCTGGGGTACCTGCACCGGGGATCGGAAAAGCTGGCCGAAGAGCGCAATTACGTCCAGGTTATCACCCTGACCGACCGGCTGGACTACACCTCCCCCATGATCAACAATCAGGCCTACTGCCTGGCGGTCGAGAAATTGGTGGGCATAAAGCCGCCGCCCCGGGGCAAATATCTGCGGACCCTGGCGGCCGAGCTGCAACGCATCGCCAGTCATCTGATAGCTGTTGGGTTCTTTGTTCAGGAGATGGGCGCTTTCGGCACTCCTTTGATGTATACCTTTCGGAGCCGGGAGCGAATCCTAGACCTGTTCGAGATGCTCTGCGGGGCACGGATCACCGTCAGCTACATGAGGCCCGGCGGTGTCTTCGCCGATACTCCGCTGGACTTCTGGCCGGCATTGGAAAGGTTCATGCAGGACTTTCGCGCCGAGTTCTCTGAGCTGGAGCAGCTCTTGCTGGAGAATGAGATTCTGCTGGCCCGGACCCGCGGTGTCAGCCCCCTGCCGCCCAACGTCGCCATCAACTGCTCGGTCAGCGGTCCCGTGCTCCGGGCCAGCGGCGTCAACTGGGACTGGCGCAAGATGGAGCCCTACGATGCCTACGAACAGGTGGAGTTCGATGTCCCCATCGGTAGCAACTGGGACAACTACGACCGTTTTTGGGTCCGGATGCAGGAAGTTCGGCAGAGCATGCGGATAATCGACCAGTGCGTTGCCCAGATAGAGCCCGGACCGGTTCGGCTGCCGGACTTGCCCCTGGTGCTGCGCGCCGAGGCGGGGGCTGAAGCCTACGGCCGGGTGGAAGCCTCCAAGGGGGAGTTGGCCTTCTACCTGGTCAGCGATGGCGGCATTTCTCCCTACCGGTGTAAAATCCGCTCCCCATCCCTGATCAACCTTACCGTAACCGAGCATCTGCTGGTCGGCTGGAAGCTGGCCGACATGATCATTTCCCTGGGCAGCGTGGACATTAACATGGGAGAAGTGGACCGCTAGCATGTTCCCGTCTCACTGCGGGGAGAGCATCCTTCGGGAAAACCCTCTGTTCCGCGTCATTTATGACGGCGTGTCTCTCCTTCTGCCCTGCTGGTTGTCCTACGTGATAGCCGGGGTGGCCATCATGCTGATCCTGGTCAACGGCGTGCTGCTGGGGGCGGCGGCGGTTAGCTGGATGGAGCGTCGTCTGCTGGGCCGTTTCCAAAATCGAATTGGCCCCAATCGTTGGGGGCCCTTCGGAACCTTGCAGCCTATAGCCGACCTGCTCAAGCTGCTGACCAAGGAAGACCTGATTCCGGTCGGGGCCGACCGGATCGCCTTCACTCTGGTCCCAATCCTGATGGTGTCGTCCTTGGTCCTGCTGACCGCGGTGATTCCCTTCGCCAAAGACACCGCGTTGGCGGATCTCAACGTGGGAGTGCTCTACCTTTTGGCGGTCAGCTCCCTGACCTCAGTGGCCTTATTCATGGCCGGCTGGGCCTCGGATAACCGGTACGCCCTCTTTGGAGCGGCCCGAGGAGTGGCCGTTTTGATCAGCTACGAGGTTCCGGTAGTGCTGTCGCTTCTGGGTGTCGTAATGATCGCCGGCTCCATGTCTCTAGGGTCCATAGTCCAGGCCCAGCAGGTTCCCTTCATTCTGGTGCAGCCCCTGGCCTTCTTTCTCTTCCTGGCCGGCATGTCCGCCGAGCTGAATCGGACTCCCTTCGACTTGGCAGAAGCCGAGTCGGAAATAATCGCCGGATACCACACCGAATACAGTGGCATCAAGTTCGCGTTGATCCAGGCCGCCGAATTCGGCGGAGTGCTGGTGGTGGCGGCGCTGATAACCACCCTGTTCTTGGGAGGATGGGGCGGTCCGCTGGCCGAGTATCTGGGGTGGCTGTGGTTCCTGCTGAAGACCATACTGGTGGTGGCGTTGTTCAGCTGGATCCGCGCTACTTTCCCCAGGCTTCGTATCGACCAGATAATGGGTTTTTGCTGGAAGGTCATGCTGCCATTGAGCCTGATAAATCTGGCCGCCACGACATTAGAAGTGTTCTTTCTACCCGAGAGCGGGTCCACCACGGTTGAGCAGTGGATCATGGTTGGTATCAACCTGCCGCTGGCCCTGGTCTGTGCCTCGCTGTTCGGCAGGCTGATGCGGGAAAAGGCCAGGCGGGGTTCCAGCCCAGCGGGCGCCCGGATGGTGCCGGGAGTTCCCACCATCGAGTCCAGTTAAGCGTATCCAATCAGCGTGAGGTTGTATGTACGGCTTGGCGATGGCCAAAGGTTTGCTGGTCACTTTGAAGAATTTGACCAGGAAACCCTTTACTATCCAGTATCCGGAGCAACGAGTAAAACAGCACCCCAGGTTTCGGGGTGAGGAGTTTGTCTGGTATGAGGAGCGCTGCACCGGCTGCGCCTCCTGCGCCAAATACTGCCCCGTGGGCATCATTAAAATCGTAACCAGCCCCAGCGAAACCGCTCCCAAAGAGGGGGACAAATACAAGCTGGAGGTCTTCGACATCGAGCTGCAACGTTGCATGTTTTGCGGGCTTTGCGTGGAAGCCTGCCCTTACGATGCCCTGTTCATGGGAAGCGGATTTGAGGAGGGGCAGTACAGCCGGGAAAATATGGTGATCACCATCGACCAGCTTCGTCAGTCGGACAAGCATCCCAGCACCTGGTACCGGCCCCAATTGGAATCTTCCGGCTATGTGCCGAATCGGGGCCGTCCCTTGGGGTGGCGGGAGGTCGGGAGGGAGTCCTGGCGCTGGCACCAGGGGGAGAAGGCCGGCATGCGCTTGACGCCGGCGCAGGCCGAGGCTAACTCACCAGGCCAAGACCCAGGCCAAGACTCGGCAGCGGGAGGCCCAGAGTCCGAACCAGGAGCGGCTGACAGACCCTTAGGGGACCTCGCCTAGATGCTTTTCCAAGACATAGCTTTCTGGGTCCTGTCGGTAGCCGCCATCGGCGCAGCGTTGGGTGTGGTACTGGTTCGGGATCTGTTCCGGGCGGTTTTGCTGCTGGCCGGGGTCTTCGTGGCCGTGGCCGGATTCTTCGTGTTGCTGAGCGCCGAGTTCTT
>JAKZUA010000164.1:0-3698 GCA_047516825.1 Dehalococcoidia bacterium | reverse complement strand
GGCGGCACCCGCTCAGGGCAGGGCACCGACAGCAAGATGACCTTGGCATCCCTCTTTGGCACCTGGCGGGCCAGAGGTCTCAATCCCCTCCTGGAATGCCGCCGGTTGCTCACTTCCCCTCAACTCTGAACAGTTTCAAATCAAGGCATCCCCCTAGCCGAACTCTGCTGGGGTGCATCTAATAGTTATCCAGGTACTAATCGGACCCTAGGGAACCAGACTTCCGCCAGGAGAGATGATAAAAAATGACCAGAATATTTGATGGTTTACTAATTGATTTACCGCCGCCGAGCTGGTTCGGCCGCCGGGTTCGGACTCGCTCCACCGTCCTGATTCTGTTGATGTTTGGGCTGTTTCTGGTAGCGTGCGCCGGCACCGCGGTCACGGACCAATCCAATGGGGACGTAGCTAGAGTGCCGGTGTTCCAGGAGATGCCGGTGGCGCTCAGCGATGCCGATGCCATGGTCATTGTAGCGGCCTATGAGCAGGTGCTTAGCGGGATTTATGACCGGCTTCTGCCCTCGGTGGTGGAAATTCGAGCCAGCAGGCAATTGGGCCTGCCCGAGGAACCTCCCAGTTTCCCCTCCATTCCGGGGTTCCCCGAGGATCGGCTCCCCTTTGAACGCAGCGGAGGCTCTGGGTTCGTCTGGGACGACCGGGGCCACATCGTGACCAATCATCATGTGGTCGACGGGGCGGACCGCCTGACGGTGATATTTTACGATGGCACCGAGCGGCGAGCCGAGGTTCTGGGTACTGACCCGGACTCCGACCTGGCCGTGCTGAAGCTGGAAGATATGGAGGGACTGACCATGACCGGCGCGCCCCTCGGCGACAGCGGGACAGTGAAACCCGGCCAGCTGTCGGTGGCCATCGGCAGTCCCTTTGGACAGGAATTCACCATTACCAGCGGCATTGTCAGCGCTGTTGGCCGGACGATCCGGAGCGGTAACAGCCAGTTTTCCATCCCCGAGGTCATCCAAACCGACGCGCCAATTAATCCTGGAAACTCCGGGGGCCCCTTGTTGGACCGGAACGGCCACGTGATCGGCGTAAATACTCAAATCATCAGCCGAAGCGGAGCCAACTCGGGCATCGGATTTGCCGTCCCGATAAATACCGCCAAGCGGGTGATACCGGAATTGATAGAAAAGGGCCAGTACCAATATGCCTGGCTGGGTATTAGCGGCACCTCCCTCCGGCCCGACGTGGCGGAGCTGATGGACCTGCCCCGGGATACTCGGGGCACCCTGGTTATCGACGTTACCCGGGATGGACCGGCCGAGGCGGCGGGTCTCCTGGGAAGCGACCGCAGCGAGCAGGTGGAGGGGCTGGAGCTCCGGCTTGGCGGCGATATCATTATCGCCATTGACGGAACCCCGGTGCGGACCATCGACGATTTGATTGCCTACCTGGTGGACAATGCCCGGCCCAAGGATGAATCGGCGCTGGAGGTGATTCGGGAGGATGGCAGCCGGGAGACGATCCAGGTGACCTTGGACCGGCGGCCCAGCCCCTGATTCCAGCTCAACACCCGCTCCACAAGGGAGGCGCTCAATCCCAGCGCCCTTCCAGCGCCCTTAGGGAGGAGCAACAGGTTTCCCCTCTGAATTGAAGAAGCAGCCCTTCCCAAATCGGAAAGGGCTGCTTCTTTGTTTTGCCGGGGCGGGATTCCGGAAATCAAGCTGGGGCCTGGAATCAGAGGCCGAGATGTCTCAGGCAGTGATAGATAGCTGCCGCCGGGATTATTGCTCGTTGTCCAGGGACTGTCCCAGTTCACTCAGGAACTGCTCAATCTCAGGGGAAAGGTCCACCTTGGGCGCAGCGTCGGCGCCTTTACCTTCTTCCGAGTCGGACTGAGCGTCGTAATAGGCTTCCATCTGCTGGATCAGAGTCTTCAGCTCCGAGTTTCGCTCCACGGCGGCGCTGAGTTCCCGATACTGCCGCTGCCCCCGTCGAACCGGCGCCAGATCGGAGGGGATGCTTTCGTAGACGGAAGACAGCACTTCAATCATGCGAGAGGTGCCGGTGTAGTCCTCCTCCAGCTGCAGATACTGGGGCAGGTGGACCATGAAGTTAATGGCCTCCACGCCCAGCTTACCGATTCCCTCGGAAACCAGGTTCATGATGGTGGTTGGCCCCTGGTAGGTGCTCTGGCGCAGCTTGAAGTTGGCCACCTCCTTTATTTGGGGGACATCTCCCAGGCTGCCCGTCACCAGCAGCGGGCGCGTGTGCGGAACCGCGTCATACATGGCTCCCAAGCGGCAATAGCGCTTGATGTCGAAGTACCGCAGAACTTCGAGGATGGAATCGGTGTACTCCTCGCTGTTGGCATGGGGTTCCATCAGGTGGAGGAAAAGATAGTCCGGCCCGTTTTCAGTAACTGCGTAGTGGATCAGACTATTGGGAACCGTGACCTCTCGCTCTCCTTTGACTAGACGCATGGTCGGCCGGTAGCGGGTGAAGTCGAAAAATTCCCCGGGCCGGACCAGTTTACCCAGCTCTTTGGAACCCAGGTGATGCTCCAGCCTGGTTAGAGTCAAGGTTCCCACGCTACCCACATCCACCCAGGGACGGACCATGGCGAACACGTGGGGGGCCCTTAGCTGGGGGAGGGGTTCGATTAACTCAAATGCGCCGATCTTCATAGGGTAATCTTGCCAGAAATCCCCCTTTGTTTCAAGTCCTGTCCAACTCCCAATATCTGGTTGGGTAGCTAAATAGGAGTTGCCGGATAGCGTTCTCGCTGGAATATCGGTGGGGAAAGTAGGTCGGGAATCAAGGGCGCCGCTTACCCGTCCGTCTTAAGGATTCATGTGTTAGACTCTGGCAGCCCCTTCCCAGCATCCAAATTTTAGCAACGTCCTAATTCTAGCGGCAATTCTGGCAGGTCCATGTCTACTAGTCCGGATCCGGTTGCCCAGCCTACCCCACCGCGCCAAACCGGTTGGATCAGCATTTTCGCCGCCCTGGCTTATCGGGATATCCGGGTGCTCTGCCTCTCCACCCTATCCAACCAGCTAGCCCAAGGGATACAGCAGGTAGTGCTGGGCTTGCTGGTATTGCAGTACACCGACTCTCACCTAATGGTTGGCGTGATCTATGCTGCCAGGTCGGCTCCAAACCTGGCCGTTGGTCTGGTCGCGGGCTCCATCACCGACCGCATTGACCGGCGCAAGATAATGATTCTCACCGTGTGGGGCATGGCGGCAATCGCCTTTGTCGTGGCCGGGTTATTTTTAACCGGCCGGCTGACCGTTTGGCAGCTATTGCTTTCCACCTTTTTGCTGGGCACTTTGCAGGCATTTTACATGACCGCCCGGCAGGTGTACGTCTACGACATAGTAGGGGCTGCTGGCGCGGTCAACGGAATCGCCCTGGTCTCCCTCGGGCAGCGGGTTGGGCAAATAGGCGGCGCTTTGCTGGCGGGAGTCCTCATGGGGGGGCCAGGACCCTGGGTTGCCTTCGAGGGCCAAGAGTCGGGGATTACCTTCCTGGTCATGGGAGTCAGTTACGTCCTGGGAGCATTCGCCCTCTACTACCTCAGGCACGTCGGCCAGGCGGCTCCGATGGAGCGCGAGCCCATGCTGGATAACATCCTTAATTACTTCCGAGCCTTGCGAGACAACCGGGTAATACTCAGCCTGGTGATATCCACCGCGGTGGCGGAGACCTTCGGATTTTCCCATCAGGTGATG
>JAKZUA010000163.1:0-13230 GCA_047516825.1 Dehalococcoidia bacterium | reverse complement strand
GCCGCCCTGCTCCAGCATCTGGATGATTTCGTATTTCAGGCATAGCCAGACACCCTTTAGATTGATGTCGATTACCCGGTCCCAGTCATCTTCCGAATATTCGTGGATCAGGCCCTGCCCTCCGGAGACACCGGCGTTATTTAAGGCGCAGTCCAAGCGTCCGTATTGTTGCACGGTGCTCTGAACCAGGGCTGCCACCTCTGCGGCTCGGGACACATCGGCAGCAACGAAGATGGCCTGGCCGCCGATTTCGCTGATTCGGCTGACCGTTTCCTCTCCGCCCTCAGCGTTAACATCCGAGACCACCACTTGGGCGCCCTCTCTGGCGAAGGCGGAGGCGCGGCCGATTCCGGAGCCGGCTCCCGTTATGAGAGAAACCTTATCCGATAAAATACCCGGCATTTAGTCCTCCCGGCGGCTATTACTGAGCTTTGAATCAAGACCTAAAACCGGTCGGATGCGCCGCCGTTTGGGTAAATCCCCCTATATCTCCCTTTTTAAAAGGGGGACTGGGGGATTTGGATCTTACAAGATTAGAACTTTCGTCAAGGATCTGTAACTAGTCCGCAGCTAGCGCTCCTTCCCTTACCCGGAGTCTGGCGGGGATACCGGGCCTTGGTATGGTCCAGTAGAAGATAGTTGCCAGCAAGTATAAAGCAGCCAGGGGTAGCAGGGCCCAATAGTAGCTTCCGGTGCGGTCGAATATTACTCCCATCCAAACCGGCGTACTCATGGACATTAGCTGGTCGGGCAAATGCTGCCAGCCTCGCAACGTAGCGAAGCTGCGGCGTCCGAAGTAGTCGCCCATGATGGCCCAGGCCAGGGGATTTGCGCTTTCCGTGAAGGACATTAGCACCGCGAAGACGACTAGCTGCCACAGATGGCCGCTGTGGTTGACCAAAGTTAATATTGCCAGGGCTCCGGAGAGCATGCAAAAGGCGCTCAGCTTCTGCTTGGAAACCTTATCACCCAGCCATCCCATACTGGGATTGAATATGAGGGAACTCAAGGAGAGGACCGTGACGAAGGCCGCGGCGATGACCAGGTTGGCGTCATCGCTGCGGTCGTTCCCTGACAAAAACCAGACCATTACCGGTACTAAGAGAAAGCTCAGGCCGGAATGGACGGTGTTACGCAGGCCAACCGCCAGCACAATCATCCAGTAGGTGGGCGTCCGCATGGCTTCCTTGACAGTAAAGTCCAACTCCCGGGGAGGTCGACGAGAACCGGTTCCGGCTCCGCTTCTGTCAGGTGAGGCAACCGGCCTGGGCGTTGCGGCGGGGTTGGCGCCGCCTGGGACGGTTTCTAAGGCTGGTGATTGAGGTTCCGGTCTGTCTCCATCGGGCAGTAGCCCCATGCGCTCCGGAGAATCCCTCAACAGCAAAGAGAGGGGGCAGATAAGGGCGATTATGATGGCGCCCGAAGCAAAAACCACCGGACGCCAGCCAAAGGTAATGACCAGTGGCGCAATCAGGAAGGCGAAGGAGCCGCCCAGTCCGTTGCCAACCGAGACGATGGACATGGCCAGGCCGCGCTTGCGCCGGAACCAGCGGTTTACCGCGGTAACCGAGGCGTTGTTGTACCCCGAACGGAAACCCACGGACATGAGCCCGACGAAGACCAGGAGGAAAATAGTGTAGCTGTGAACAAAGGCCAGCAGCAGGAAGCCCAGTCCGGAAATGAGGGCGCCCAGGAAGAGCATGGTTCGAGGTCCCCAGCGGTCGGTGAGGTAGCCAACTATCGGCCCTTGAAATCCACCGACCAGCCGGCCCAGCATGTCCGCGGTGGATATGGCGGCTACGCCGATGCCCAGTTCAGCCCGTATGGGAACCACGTAAATGGTGAAGCCCCGGTTGAAACTACCGTGCTTCAATCCGTCGGCGATTATGCTGATGGCTACAATCCACCAGCCATAGAATATGCGGCCGGAGGGCTTAACTGGGGCTTCTGGAGGCGTTTCAGCCACTAAAAGTGCTCAATATAGAATTGCGCCCTATAGTAACGCTATGGACCGTGGCGTTTGGGTATTGCCGGAGAAAACCTTGGCTAGTATACAATACCCTGAGATTCCAGAGTCGCCAGGCTTTCAGCGGCAAGGCCTAGGACTTGTCCCAATACGTAATCGTTGTGCTGGCCCAGCAGGGGCGCGGAGGTTCTAATCTGTCCCGGAGTGTCGCTCAATCGCCAGGGCATACCGTAGATCCACTCGGATCCGACGTGGGGATGGTCAACGTCTACGTAGAATTGTCTCTCGCTCAAATGGGGGTCGGAAAACTGGTCCGCGATGTTCATGACCGGCATGGCGGCCACTCCGTGGGCCTGCAGCAGCTCGGTAATCTCCGGGGCTGAGCGCGTACTGGTCCAGCCCGAGACCTCTTCGTCCAGCTCTTTTTGATGACGCAGCCGGTTTGCTCGATGGGCAAACTTGGCGCTGCGGGCCCATTCGGGATTGCCCAGGGCTTGGCAAAAAGATAGCCATTCCTCGTCGGCGTCCACCGCGATGGCCACCCATTGGTCTTCTCCAGCACAGCGGTAGTTGCCGTGGGGGGCGAACTCTTCATCCCGATTTCCCTGGGGGAGAGGCGTCTCCCCGGTCATCTGATAACCCAGTATCGCCTGGCCCAACATGGAGGTAGTGGCCTCCAGCTGAGCTACTTCGATGAACTGCCCTTCGCCGGTCCGGCTGCGGTGTCTTAACGCGGCCACGGTGGCCAGCCCAGCATGGATGGCGGCCACGGCGTCGCTCCAGGGCGCTTGCAGCTCCCCCACCAGCGGCTCATCCTCCCCATAACCCACCAGGCTCATGAACCCCGAGAGAGCCTGGATATTAGGGGCGTAGGCCAGAATGTCGCGCAGGGGGCCGGTTTCCCCAACCGAGGGCATGGAGACCAGGATGACGTCCGGCCTGAGCTTTCGCAGGTTTGGGTAATCCAGCCCCAGGCGTTCCAGCACGCCGGGCGAATAGTTGTTCATTACCAGGTCGCTGGCGGCGATGACCTGTTTGGCCAGGTCCAACCCGGCATCGGTCTTGAGATTCAGGGTGATGCTGAGCTTGTTGCGGTTGATACCGTGGAAAACCGGCTGCAGCTCCGGCCACAGGCCCCGGTCGCCCTCGGCAGAATCGTCGCCCGTCACATGGTCAATAATGGGACGCCCCAGGCGCAAACCGTCCAGCCGAGCGCGGCTCTCCACTTTGATGACCTGGGCTCCCAGGTCGCCCAATAGCTGGGCCGCCATGGGACCGGCCCAGGCTGTGCCGAAATCCACTACCCGAAAATTGCTCAGAGGCAGGCCCGACTCGTTAGACCCCACCTTAAACCACGCCGGCCCGTTTAAGGCTGGAATACTCCGAGGCGGCCAGGTTCAGCTCATCACACAGAATTTCCCGGGTATGTTGTCCCAGGGTGGGCGCGGCCCTCACCATGCGCACCGGCGATGCCGAGAGCCGGTAGGGAGGCCCGGGATAGCGGAAAGCCCCCGCTTCAGGATGGTCCATCTCTTGAAAATAACCCCGCGAGTTTAGCTGGGGATCGGACAACACCTCGCCAAAGGTCAACACCGGAACGCAGGGAACCCGATTCTCCAGACACATCCGGAGGATTTCTTCCTTGGTGTGCTCCATAAACCAGGGGCCGATTAGCGACTCCGCCTCTTCCGGATACTGGTCGCTCATGGCGCGGCGGTCCCGATAGCGAGGCTCCTGCATCCACTCCTGGTCCCCCAGCAGGTTCAAAAATCGTTGGTATTGCTCCAGCTGAGGGGCGTCGATGCAGATGTAGCCATCCCGGCAGGGCAGCACGCAGTTGGGGAACAGCCCCAGCCGCATGCGGTTGCCGGAACGAAAGCCGGCGATGCCCCGATAGATGTAGGTCGGCAGATGGTATCCGGTGAGCAGAGTCCCCACGATCTGCGCTTCGGCCACGTCCACCTGTTGGCCCCTGCCGGTCAGGTCGCGTCCCAGTAGGGCGACGATGGTGGCGAAGGCAGCGCCCACGCCGGCCAAAAAAGCGGTCTGATGCAGGGGAGTTCTGAGAGGCTCCCGGGCCGGGAAGCCGGTACCGAAGCTGAGTCCGCCCAGCGCGTCCACGGTAAGGCCGTTCCCCTTGTAATATTTGTAGGGCCCGGTACGCCCGTAGGGGCTGATGGAAGTGGCTACCAAATGGGGATGCCTGGATTTGAGGGACGGGTAGTCCAGTTGGGTCCTCTCCAGCGATTCTAACGACTGGTTCTCCAGGAAGACGTCCGCGGACTCCAGGAGACGATCCAGCAACCCCCGCCCGGCATCCGTCTCCAAGTCCAGGGTTATACCGCGCTTGTTGAGGTTGGCGAACAGGAACAACCCACTGCGTTCCGGATGGGGTTCGCGGTTGGGAAAGGGTCCCGATAATCTGCTATCCTCGCCCCGGCCCGGCGGCTCAATCTTGATCACGTCCGCTCCCAATTCGCCCAGGAGCTTGCCGCAGAAGGGCGCGGAGACGGAGTTGCCCCACTCCACCACCCGTACGTCCCGCAACGGGCCCGCTGGAATGGAGCTTGGTTCACTCATGCTTAATGCCGGAGCCGGGGAGCGCCATCGACTAGCACGCGGGCCGGTTGGTGACTTCCGGATTCACCTTCCGAGGCAGGAACTTGCCGCTGCCCAAGCTGGTGTTCAGCTGGCCGTTCTCCACGGCGACGGCGCCCCGCAGGATGGTCATGACCGGCCATCCCTCCACGGGAAACCCTTCCCAGATGCTGTAATCGGTTATGTGGAAGTCGTCCATGCGCAGCGCTCGCTTGAAGTTCGGGTCAATCAGAACCAGGTCCGCGTCGCTACCCGGGGCAATGACTCCTTTGCGAGGATAGAGACCCATTATCTTGGCGGCGTTAGTCGAGGTAACATCCACGAAGCGTTGGAGCGACATCCCTCGCTTGGAGACACCCTCGCTGTAAGTGATGCCGACCCGGGTTTCGGCGCCGTTGTGGCCGCCGGTTACATCCCGCACCGTTTTACCCTGGATTTTCAGCTCCCATGAGGTGCAGTACTCATCGGTAGCCATGGTGTTCAGCGCGCCGTTGACGATGCCGTTCCAGAGGGATTGCCGGTCCTCCTCCGACTTCAGCGAGGGATAGGTATGGTACTTCATGCCGTTTTCTTCCTTGTAATTGTCGGCGTTGAAGCAGCAGTAGTTGTGCAGGGTCTCGCCGTATATAGGCATGCCCTTGGCCCGGGATTCCCCAATGGCCTGGATACCCTCCTTGGCGCTGACATGGACGAAGTACACCGGCGAGCCGGTCCATTCGGATACCCTCAGTACGCGCCGGAAGGACACATCCTCCGACTCGTTACTGTGCACCAGATGCATGTTCCACCACTCGTTTCTCTCCTCGACCGCCAGCTTGTTGTACATGTGCTGAACCATGTCGTCGTCCTCGGAGTGGACCAGCAGCATCGCGTTGTGCCGTTGAATCTGCTCCATTAGGTCGTGCAAATGCCCCATGCCCACCATGCGGGGATCGCCGGTCATCTCCGGGGGACGAATGTTGGTGGTGAATATCTTGACGGAAGCGAAACCGTCCTCTATGTGCTCGTGCAGGGATTCCAAAATGTGGGCGGGTAACTCCCCCAACAGCATCAGGTGGTGGGCATAATCGGCGTAGGAGTTGCCCTGCCAGACCGAGGTGCGCTCCTGAATGGCCTGGCCAATGTCTATGCCCGGGTATTGGATGGCGAAATCCATCAGCGTCGTGGTGCCGCCGAAAAGGGCGGCGCGGCTCACTTGCTCGGGTGGCGCCGTTTTAAGGTTGCCCGGCCCCATTATCGGCGCTGCGATGTGAGCGTGGGGCTCGATACCTCCGGGTATCACCACCTTGCCGGTGGCGTCTATGACCCGGCCCACGTCATCGGTCAGGGTGCCGGGGGAGGTCACCGCGACGATCTTCTCCCCCTGTACCGCCACATCCCAATCGCCCACTCCCCAGGGGGTGACTACTTCTCCGCCCTTGATAATCAGGTCCAGCATAGCTCACCTTCCTTATAGCTGCCGTCATCGAGTAGCTGCCGTCATCGAGCAACTATTCCAAAATGTCACCCCGAGCCCTTCGGCGTTGCTCAGAATAAACTCCGCGGGGGGTCTAAAGTCCTTGTCATCCGTACCATTCTAGGGAGAAGTCTTTTCACTGGAGATTGGATGACTCGATAAGAGCAAACTTCTTGCTTCACCGCCAGCTTTTTAGCTGCTTCTCACGGGCCATAGCGGCTTAAACACCGCGGGAAGTCTCATGACATAGGAGCATGGTAATGTTGTACCTCTTGATAATTCCTTCTGCCAACTGTTCTTTGACGGCGGCCATGATGGCGGGCGGCCGGTTGATACTTAGCATTGTGGTCGGGGAAGGCGCCCGGTGGAAGCATACCGCTATCCTGATTCCAAACCATTATTCTGTCAAGGGAGCCAGGCCTGCTTGGTGGTGACTTCACCTAAGCTATGCCCCGGTTTTACCCGGGCTGAGTTCAGCCCTAGTTGACAGCATGATAGGCAAGGACTAAGGTCTTAGTTAAACCCCACCCCAGGGGGTATGGGTTCGACAATATTGGAGGGTTGGATGCTTTCCGAAGCCAAAGGACAAGCCCTGAAGCGATTGAGCTATATCGAAGGCCATTTGGCCGGGGTACGCAAGATGGTCGAAGAGGACCAATACTGCGTGGATATTCTCAAGCAGACCTACGCGGTGCGGCGCGCCATTGAAAAGATGGAAAGTGTCCTGTTGGGTGGGCATCTCCAATCCTGTGCGGTTCAAGGGATCAAGGAAGGCCGCGAAGACGAGATTGTCGCGGAGCTCAAGGAGCTGTATATTCAAGCCCACAAATAGGCAGACTGGCAAATCGTACGCTACCCACATTTTCACCGGTCTCATTTTCAGTAGAGAGAGCATCATGCGCAAGCTGATTCAAGTAGAAAGGCCGCTTCGAACCTTGTTGGCGGGTATCCTTCCTCTTCCCTGGTGATGAATCGTTCCGGGCCTGCTGGGCTTCCTCAGCTTGGGGGAGACCGGCCTGGCTCTGGCTCCCGCGTTGCGGGTGCTCACCTGGCCCTTCCTGGCTTTAACCCTGCTCCTGCTGGGCCGGGGTTGGTACTTGGAGTTGGCTGGCCAGGGCCGGGGGTCAAACGTTTGGCGAAGGCGGTCGTCAATGGTGCTGATAGCCTCCACATTGCTGGCGGCCGGCCTCTGGGGCCTGCGCCTGGCCGGTCTGCTGGGAGACCAACCTTTTTAGGAGCCTGTGTCAAAAGCATCGATCCGCCCTGTGGCGGTGTATTCGTCGCTCCGGTGAAAGCCGGAGCCCAGATGCCGCCCCCTGGTTGATGGGTAGACGACGCTGGATTCCGCCCTGCGCCGGGACGACGTGCCGGGAATTATGCGATGCCCGGTCATCTTGGAAGACAGGCTCCAAGCAAATTCTTGAGTTAACGCATGGCCATCAAAACAAACAAACCTGAAAAACAAATCACTCTGCCGATAGAGGGGATGACCTGCGCAGCCTGCGTCGGGCACGTGGAAAACGCCCTGTCTTCGGTGCCCGGCGTCAGCAAGGCCTCGGTCAACCTGGCCACCGAAAGGGCGTCGGTAGAATACGGAGCGGCGGAGATCAACCTGAAGCAGCTTAGGGAGGCGGTCGAGAAATCCGGATATCGAGCGCCTACGATAAAAACCACTTTGAGCGTGGGCGGAATGACCTGCGCCGCTTGCGTGGGTCATGTCGAGAATTCGCTCAACCAACTGCCCGCTGTGCTGAGCGCCGTGGTCAACCTGGCTACCGAAAAGGCTACCGTGGAGTACGCTCCCGGAATGGCGGATTTGGCCGATTTTCGCCGGGCGGTCCAGTCGGCCGGTTACCGGATTGTGGAAGATGAATCCCATGGATTGGATTCCGAGGCCGAGCTGGAACGGCTGTCCAAGACCGGGGAGCTAGGGGAATTGCGCCGGCGCCTCCTATTCGCCGCATCTGTTGGTATCTTGCTCTTGCTAGGGAGCTTCGACCTGCTCCCCTGGGTTCCTCCCCTGATGGAGTTGTCCTTCTATCCCTTCCTCCTGTGGGCCCTGGCCACGCCGGTCCAATTCTGGGCCGGTTGGAGCTTCTACACCTCCGGATTGGGAGCGCTGCGGCACGGCGCCGCCAACATGCATACCCTCATCGCTTTGGGCACCAGCGTGGCCTATGGGTATAGCGTGGTGGTGGTGATGCTCGGCGCTTTGGCGCCCCAGGCGCTCTCCAGCCGCGGCATATCCTCGGCGGTTTTTTTCGATACCGCCGCCGTAATCATCGCGCTAATCCTCCTGGGCCGTTACCTGGAGGCCCGGGCCCGGGGGCGCACCTCCGAGGCGATCCGGCGGCTTATCGGGTTGAGACCCAGCACAGCCCGAGTTTTTAGGGACGGCGGGGAGATGGATTTGCCGGTTGACCTGGTGGTGCCGGGCGACATCATCCTGGTCCGGCCCGGAGAAAAAATGCCGGTGGATGGAGAAGTGACAGAGGGTCGTTCTACGGTGGATGAATCGATGCTGACGGGAGAGAGCATGCCGGTGGACAAGGAGCCGGGCCAACTGGTCTATGGCGCCACTATGAACAAAACCGGGGCTTTCCGGTTTCAAGCCACCAAGGTGGGCCGGGACACCGTGCTCTCTCAGATCATCCGCCTGGTGGAAGAGGCTCAGGGCTCCAAGGCTCCGATCCAGCGATTGGCCGACCGGGTGGCGGCCTACTTCGTCCCCGCAGTCACCGGCGTGGCCCTGGTGGCGTTTTTATTCTGGCTGGTGCTGGGACCGCCGCCTGCGCTGACCTTCGCAACCCTGGTGCTGGTCTCAATTCTGATCATCGCCTGTCCTTGCGCGCTGGGATTGGCGACTCCCACCGCGATCATAGTCGGCACCGGCAAAGGAGCCGACCAGGGCGTTTTGATTCGGAGCGCGCAGGCTCTGGAAATCGCTCAGCGCGTCGACGTGGTGGTGCTGGACAAAACGGGAACTCTGACCGAGGGCCGCCCGTCGGTCACCGACGTAGTCGCCCTGCCTGGCCCAGAGATTAATTACGAGCCGGGGATCGACCGGGAAGATGAGGTGCTGGCCCTGGCGGCTTCAGTCGAGCAGGGCTCCGAGCACCCCCTGGCGCAGGCGTTGGTCCAGCAGGCCAGAGACCGGGGATTGCAATTGAGGGCGTCGGCCGACTTCCAGGCCATCCCTGGAAAGGGGGTTCAGGCACAGGTTGATGGCCGCCGGCTTTGGTTGGGTAATCAAGCCCTGATGGAGAGCGTTGGAGCCGATGTGTCGTCCTTACGGGACCAGTCGGCACTGCTGGCCGCCCAGGGCAAAACGCCCATGTTCCTTTCGGTGGATAGCTCAGCCGTGGGCATGATCGCGGTCGCGGACACCCTGAAACCAACCTCGCGAGAGGCAGTAATCGGGTTGCGGCGTATGGGGCTGGATGTGGTGATGCTGACTGGCGATAATGCTGGTACCGCCCGCGCAATTGCGAGCCAAGCGGGGTTGGACCGGGTCGAGGCGGAAGTGCTGCCGGCGGATAAGGTGGAGGTGATCCGGAGCCTGCAATCCCAGGGCCGGGTAGTTGCCATGGTCGGAGATGGCATCAACGACGCGCCCGCTCTGGCCCAGGCCGATGTCGGAATGGCCATGGGAAGCGGCACCGACGTCGCCATTGAGTCGGCGGATATAACCTTGATGCGGGCCGACCTGACCGGCGTTATCACCGCCCTTACCCTTAGCCGACAGACCCTCCGGACCATCAAGCAGAATCTGTTTTGGGCCTTTTTCTACAACGTGCTGTTAATTCCGGTGGCGGCGGGCGTCTTGTATCCGGTTTTCAGCACCTGGGGAGGCGTGCCGGTGGGCCTCCAGTTCTTCTTTGGCAACGAGGGATTCCTGAATCCGATGCTGGCGGCCCTCGCCATGGCTTTCAGCTCGGTGACCGTGGTCAGCAATTCATTAAGACTGCGTCAGGCCAAGGACTAGCGACTTATAGTATTTCTCTCTTTAGGAAGAGCGCACGGCCGTGCGTCCCTACGGTATCTATGACCGGAGGAATCGAAAATGGCGACAGCAGTCGACCCAGTTTGCCAAATGGATGTGGATGTGGATAGTCCGCCGGGCGGTCAGAGCCAATATCAGGGAAATAGCTACTTTTTCTGCGCCCCAGGATGCAAGGTGGCCTTCGATGGTCAGCCGGAGAAGTATCTGGCGGGGCACTCGGCGGTCCAGCCTTCAGAGAGTGCCCCGCCCAAGGTGTCCTTCTTCGCCAGGATATTCGGGCGGAAGACCTAATTTACTACTAAATGTAGGCGCCGCAGCAGCGCTTGTACTTCTTGCCGCTGCCACAGGGGCAAGAGGCGTTGCGCCCAATTTTGTTTCCGGTCGGTGCTGCCTTCTTGCCAGCGCTGAACTGCTTCATCGGAGTGTCTTTGGTCGCTCCGTCTCCCCCGCTTCTGCCGTTTCCAGCGGTCCCGGGGGGACGGCCGGGCTGCTGAGTCACCACTACGTGGAACAAGGAGTGGGCCACGTCGGCCTGCATGCGCTGCAACAGTCCCTGGAAGGTCTTGTGCCCCTCGGTGCGATACACCACCAGGGGGTCTCGTTGGCCATAAGCGTGCAGTCCGATACCGGTTCTCAAATTTTCCATGGTGGTCAGGTGGTTCACCCAGTGAATGTCGATGGACCGCAGCAGTAGCAGTCGCTCCAGGGTGCGCATCTGCTCCGAGCCTAGCTCCTCTTCCCGGGCGTCGTAGACCTTCTCCGCGTACTCGGAAAGCGTGTCCATTATCTGCTGCTGGTTGAACTTGTAAACCTTCTCCTCTTCATCCAGCTCCGGTGGCAGCGGGCAGATCAGCGCCAATTCGGATATGAAGCTGGTCACTTCCCAGTCGTCGGGATGGCGGCCGGGCAGGTTCCGCCGCGCCAGATCGGCGAACTCCTGACGGAGCATGTCCACGACCTTCTCCCGCAGATTGCCGCCGGACAGAATGCGATGCCGGTCGTTATAAATTATCGTCCTCTGCTGGTTCAGCACATCGTCGTAATCCAGCAAGTGTTTCCGAATATCAAAATGGTAGCCCTCCACCTTGACCTGGGCGTTACCAATAGATTTGGTAATCAGCTTATTCTCGATTGGGGAATCTTCGTCAAGCCCAGTCCAACCCATGAAGGACTTGATGCGTTCCCCGCCGAACCGCTGCATCAGCTCGTCCTCCAGAGAGATATAAAACTGGGCGCTGCCTGGGTCTCCCTGACGTCCGGAACGCCCACGGAGCTGGTTATCGATGCGGCGGGCGTCGTGATGCTCCGTTCCCAACACGTGCAGGCCGCCCAGCTGCACTACCCTTTCGTGCTCCGCCTGCCAGTCGGCGCGCTCGGTATCGCTACCCCCTAATATGATGTCGGTTCCCCGCCCGGCCATGTTGGTGGAGACGGTTACCGCGCCGATTCTGCCGGCCTGGGAAATGATCGACGCTTCGTGTTCGTGGTTCTTGGCATTCAGGACTTGATGCTCCACTCCCCGGCGCTTCAGCCGTTCACTAAGCTCTTCCGACGCCTCAATGGAAGTGGTGCCCACCAGCACCGGTCGTCCCGCGTCATGCATTTCCAAAATGTCATCTAATACGGCGTGCCACCGCGCCTCGCCGGTTTGAAAGACCAGGTCTGGATGCCCCAATCGCGCCATCGGGAGGTTGGTGGGCACCACTGCGACTTCCAGCCCGTATATTTTGTAAAATTCGTCCGCCTCGGTGGCGGCGGTTCCGGTCATGCCCGCCAGCTTGCGGTACATTCGGAAGTAGTTTTGCAGGGTAATGGTGGCGTAGGTGACGCTCTCCCGCTGGATTCTTATCCCCTCTTTAGCCTCAACAGCCTGGTGCAGGCCGTCGGACCAGCGGCGGCCGGGCTGGAGCCGCCCCGTAAATTCGTCGACAATCACCACCTCGCCATTTTGGACCACGTACTCTACGTCCCGTTTTTTCTGCACGTGGGCGGTCAGTGCGTTTTCCACATAGTGAACCAGGTGGATATTTTCCGGGTCGTACAGGTTGGCCACGTTGGTCCACTGCTCCATTTTGGCGATGCCCTCCGGAGTCATGGCGATGGCCTGGGTCCGTTCGTCTATGGCATAGTCCTCCTCCGGCCGCAGACGGGGCGCCAATTTGGCAAAGGTGTAGTAGTGTTGAACCGGCTCTTCGGCCGGCCCGCTGATGATCAGGGGAGTTCGAGCCTCGTCGATCAGGATGTTGTCCACCTCGTCGACTATGGCGTAGTTTAGCTCTCGCTGAACCTTGTGGGATACCTCAATGGCCATGTTGTCCCGTAGGTAATCGAAGCCGAATTCGTTGTTGGTGCCGTACAAAACGTCGGCATTGTAGGCCTCCGCGCGGCTGACGGCACGGAGGCCTACAATGCTGCTGAAGGAGGCGCCCCGGGTCTTGGCCGGCTCCTCGACTTCAGGGTCGTACAAATAGGCGTTATCGTGTTGCAGACATCCTACCGTCAAATCCAAGGCGTGGTAGATGGGCCCCATCCAAACCGGGTCCCGGCGCGCCAGGTAGTCGTTAACGGTGACCAGGTGGACCCCCTGGCCGGCCAGGGCATTGAGGTAGACGGACAGGGTAGCTACCAGGGTTTTCCCCTCGCCGGTCTTCATCTCGGCGATCTGCCCCCGGTGCAGCACCACACCGCCAATGAGCTGAACGTCGTAATGCCGCTGCCCTATATTCCTGCGGGCGGATTCCCGCACCACCGCGAATGCCTCCACCAACAGGTCATCCAGAGTTTCCACATCCTGCAACCGAGCCCGGAATTCCGCGGTTTTGTCCCGCAGTTGGGAGTCGGACAACCGCTGGGTGGCTTCTTCCAGATCGTTAATCTTGCTGACGATGGGCAGAATCCTTTCGGCAGCCTTTTCGCTGCTGTCACCCACAATTCTACGAAGTAAAGAAACCATAAGAATCCACCTTAAAAATCCACCGGCAACGCCCGGTTTTTTCTAATCTAAAAACCAAGGTTAAGTCCGCAGAGTTTGGGTATCTAGCTATGTGGGTCCCACCTCAGCTTTGGCTTAGCAGGGTGCTGAAATAAGCCTAACGAGTGGCTTAAGAATCGGTTTCTCTTGTTGTTTTGGCGGGAATAGGCCTGCGGAGGAGCACTTGGGGCCAGAGAAGGAAGCCTCTTCACACCTGGAAGAGGGGTGTTGGCAAG
>JAKZUA010000162.1:0-2899 GCA_047516825.1 Dehalococcoidia bacterium | reverse complement strand
TTCCCTTGTACTGTCCCTGCCGGTGACGCACAGGTAGTGCGGGTGTCGAAACAGTTGGGGGTCTTCATCGGCGGGGACAAACCGAATCGTAAGTCCCGCGCCTTTTAAGAAAGCGTACTTTCAACCCCAAGCGGGTAGGCCATCCGGTTGTGATGATCGGGCCAGCGGGGCTACGGGAACGTAACGGGACCCGGTAGGTGTTATCGGGTCCCGTCTTTTTTTTTAACCGCTAATCGAGGGGAGGGAACAAACCTGCCCGCCTTCGTGTTGCCGCTGCTGGGCTATTGGATTACGGCTGCCTGATACTGCTCGGGAGTGTTCAAGTCCCACAGGACCTCCGGGGCGTCCATTTCCACCCGCTGAATACGATCCTCGTGTTTCCTGACCACCGCTCTGATACCCTGGGACGCCTCTGCGATTTCCAGAAGCTCGGGCAGCAACGAGCAATCCAAGATCAGGGGGTGCCCCCTCTTTCCCTGAAAGACAGGGATGGTAATGAGGCAATCGGAACTCGCATGCTTGCTGAGCAACGTGGTGATGGTCTCGGCAGTTCGGGGTTGATCGACGTTCAGGAGTACCAGGGTCTGGGCGTCTGCCGCCTGGTGAGAGCCCAAGACGGCTTTAATTCCAGCCTTAATCGACGTGGTTTTTCCTGTCCGGTAATCGGGATTTAAAACCGGCACCACCCTATCCCGTCCCTCCAGAAGGGGCAGCAGACTATCCTTTTGGTGCCCTAGCACCACAATAACCTGGTGGGTTCCCGCCTGAAGCAGACAGGAGACCTGGCTGCCGAGCAGGGTATCCCCCTGCCAGGGCAGGAGGGCCTTAAGCTGACCCATCCGGCGGGACTCCCCGGCCGCCAGCAGAATCGCTACCGCTTCACCCACGGAGATGCTCGGACTAAAGGTTGACCGCGCGCTGGGACTTTTCGGAAACCCGCTGCAAAAACCAATCGTCCATGGTCATCGAGGCTCCCTTGCCGCCCCGGCGCACCATTATTATCTCCGACATGATACTTACGGCCAGCTCTTCCGGCGTCAGCCCGCCAATGTCCAATCCAATGGGGGCGCGCACCTGCCGAAGGCGCTCCAGGGGTATCCCCTGCTGAAGCAGGCGCTGGTAAATCATCAGGGTCTTGCGGCGGCTTCCCAGCAGCCCGATATACCTGGCCTTGGTCGACAGCGCCGACTCCAGAGCCATGTCGTCGTACCTGTGTCCGCGGGTTGCGACTACCACATAGCTGTTCACGTTCACGGTAAGGTGGTCAGCCCAGCTTCCATAGCCCGTAACCAGGGTTTGCTCGGCGTAGGGAAAACGCTCATCGTTGGCGAATTCTGGGCGGTCATCGACTAGCAATACCCGGTACCCCAGCTTATGGGCCAGGTCGGCGGTGGCCTTGCCCACGTGCCCTCCGCCCACCATTACCAGGGTAGGCGGAGTAGTGAAACCCTCGACGAAAACCTCGGTCCCTTCGTCAGTGGTAAAACTCTCGACGGCGCCTACCTGGGCGACCTGCTCTCCCACAGCAGTGGCTTTTTCATCCAGCTGGGAGCTCCGCAGGGAGCCGGCTACCGAGCCGTCCAGCCGAAGCAATAGCTTGGCGCCCAGATTGGTCGCTCCTTCGGGCACGTTAACCACCGTGGCCAGGGCCACCGCATCGCCGCCTTCGTAGGCCTCCAGCACTTCGGCCCCAATTTCCAGAAAATCCGCGCCTTCCCGGAAGGGTTCCAGATAGAAGTACATGGTGCCGCCGCAGACCAGGCCGTCCCGGGCGGCAATGTCCTCGTTCAGGTAGTAGTCCTTGAACTCGGGTCCGGTGTTATTGTGCAGAATCTCCTTGGCGGCGAACCAGATATCCCCCTCAACGCATCCGCCCCCCAAAGTGCCGACGCCGGTGCCATCCTCTCGTACCAGGAGCATGGCGCCGGACTTTTGGGGTGTGGAACCACGAGTACGGACTACGGTGGCCAAGACACAAGGCTGGCCGTCGTTGAGCAGGGTGACCGCTTCCTGAATAGCTTCTTTCATGGGCTGCGACCTCTTATGACGTGGGGAGCCTGACGGGTGGAACTTACAAATTTAACAACATTGGGTGGAGCGGAATCAACCGCTGGCTCCAACCGAAAACGAATCCATCCTTTGTTTCCCGGAACCCCGATCTATGATCTCTGCATCTAGCTTATCAAAGACCGTCTGATATTAGCAAACATTCTCGGCGAACGACTCCTGTCATTCCGAAGGAGCCCTTCGTCTGCGCTCAGGATAAACTACGCCAAGCGACCTCCCCTTTTCCTCAAGAGATTGCTTCGGGCCTGCGGTCCTCGCAATGACATACAAAAAGCCTGCCAGCCAGCAATACAAAGGTGTCGCCGGAGGCCCAAACCAAGTATAATATACATGTTCATGACAACCATTATTATGACTTCCGCCGACTCCCGAAATCCCCGTCGGTATGTTCAGGTGTTGGAGGATTTGGGGGCGGAGGTCAGGCTGCTGAGTCCACTCAAGGACCGGTCGGAGGACCGGTCGGCGGAGCGGTTGATGGAGGGAGGGGGAGGCTTACTGTTGCCCGGTGGCCCCGACCTTGACCCGGCGCTGTACGGGCAATCTCCGGACCCGAATGCCGGGCTGAAAGTTTGTCGCCCGCTGGACGATCTGGATCTGCGTTTGCTGAACTTTGCGCTGGACCAGGATATGCCGGTGCTGGCCATCTGCCGGGGCATGCAACTGCTCAATGTCGCACGGGGTGGTCAGCTGATCCAAGACCTACCGGGACACCGGGCCCAGCGCCATGAGGGACGCTGGGTGCCCCAGACCCACACGATTTTCCTTGCGCCTGGCGCAAAAGCCGCCGCGGTAATCGGCAGTGCCGGGTTTTTTCGGGTTAACAGCCTGCATC
>JAKZUA010000161.1:0-12805 GCA_047516825.1 Dehalococcoidia bacterium | reverse complement strand
GTTGCGTGGTAGCATCTATTGGGTGCTCCTTGTTTCTGGTCGGTTTTCTGTTATAAAACCATTATCCCAGATTCAGAGGAGCACTTCCTTCCCTATCCGCCCTGTCGCGACACGCCCTCTATCGGTGGATTCGGGCTAAAGAGCGGCACGTACCCCGGAAGCTCCAGTTTACACACTAAATGCCTTCAACTGGGCCACCAAAAGAAGTGTATTGGCCAAACAGATACATCAGCAGTAGGAATATTAACCATCTGTAGGTTGACACTACTAGGATCGGTAATATACATTACCCCCGTCCTCCAAAGGGAAAGCTTTACCATGGAGGTAACTAGAGATTCTCTTGGTACTGATTCCGCAAAATAATTAACGATATTAGTTACAACTAGCCACAATGTTGTCGAATATCATCGTTAGAATCATCCACATTTTTTGCCGCATGTTTTACAGAGGCGGCCGAGAACCAGGCGGAAGAGCCTGGTGTAGCACAGGAGTCGCCACGTTACCTAGCTAAAAAGAGGCCTCATCTGAATCTTTCTCCCAAACAAAGCACCTGAGGCCCACTAAAGGAACGTGATGGTAACACCTCCCAAAAATATTGTAGCCCACCCCGTCGAGGGTGCCCTCGGCCTGAAGACTATTGATTGTCCTTTGCCTGGCGACAGCCGGTTGGATGGTACTCTGTTGGGCGGATTCAGAGCCAGGATGCCCTTTTCTGTTTGGACCTACCGCGGCGCCCTAAACGAGGAATGGCGCCAAGTATCGGAGGGCTCACCCCAAATGGCGCCGGAGCCATCCTATCCCATCGCCGGGTTACGACGGTTGCCCCGTCATTTCTATGATCATATTTGCCATTGATACGTCGGATACCAGAAAAATCGGGACAAGTCTGATTAGAAATTCTAGGGAGGTTCAATCATGGTAAACAAAGGGTTCAAGAAGTCTTGGGCGTTCTCTATCACCGCATTGATGCTGGTCTTGCTATTCGCCGTGGCCTGCGGAACGGCGGCGCCGCAGCCGGACACGTCGGCTCCGGACACATCGGCTCCAGCGCCGGCAAAAGCGGCTCCAGACACATCGGCGCCGGCAAAGACAGCTCCAGATACATCAGCGCCGGCGCAGAGTGCGGGAGGCGGTGCGCCCACGGCTGTTCCTGCTGCCGCCGCTGCCCCCGAGGCAAAGGTCAACCCCGGCAAGGTGACCATCATGGTGACGGACATGGGTAACGAGCGGTTTGACCAAACTTTCGTGGGCGGGACACCAGGATTTGGCAACTATGGTTCGATTGTGCACGCGACCCTCATCACCAGCTCGGACGAAAGGGTGGTGATCCCGGGTATAGCTAGCGAGTGGGGCCTGTCCGCTGATGGGCTGACCTGGACCTTTACCATAAGAGAGGGGGTGAAGTTCCATGACGGGTCGGAGGTAACAGCAGAGGACGTGTTGTGGACCTTTCAGCATAGCTTCGGCTTTCAAGCCCCGGAGTACTCCATCAGTAGCACAGCGTCAAAGATGGCTCGCGATCTACAAAGTATTGAGTTGAGCGGGCCGAACAACGTAGTTGTGTCTATGACAACGATCCGGCTTGATATGCCCCAACAGGTTGCAGATAATGACCCCGGTTATTTCCCCCCCATGCCCAAGAGGGCCGAGCTACACGACCTTGATGAGGAAGCGGCCTACGACGAAAACCCTATCGGCACCGGGTTCATGAGCCTGGCAAGCCTCACTCCGGCCTCCGTGATGAGGTTCGAGCGCTTTGACGATTTCTACTACCAGCCCAAGAATGGCTTACCCGAAGATAAACGGGTGAGCTTCCAGTCGCTGGACATGTTCCTGGTGCCCGAGGAAGCCACCAGGGTGGCGGCGCTACGGGCCGGGGAGGCCGATATCGTCCCGGTCGGCTTGCAGAGCAAGAAGCAGGTGGAGAGCGGCGGCGGTCGCTTGGTGTTTGCCTCAGAGGCAGTGATTTCTCAGCCCGGTCTGATGGGGTGCTGGGAACCTCAGTATCCCTGCCACGATATACGGGTGCGCCAGGCCCTGGACTTAGCCATCAACAAGAAGGTGATACAAAACGAGCTCTACGGTGGCCCGGAAGTTTTCGAGGTAAAAGGCTGGATGACTGTCTCCCCAAGCACCATTGGCTACACCCCCGAGATGGACCCTTGGCCCGCCGACCCGGACAGAGCCCGCCAGCTACTGGCGGATGCCGGCTATCCCGGCGGTGAAGGTTTTGGCGAGCTCATTATCAACGTCCGTAAGGGCACCGCACTGCCCCTCATGATTGAGACTGCGCGACTAGTCGGCGATATGTGGAAGAAGGAGTTGGGCTTGGAGGTGGAAGTTAGAGTGCTCGAAAGCCAAGACATCAAAAGAAGGAGGTATGCAGGCGAACTAAATGGACAGGTATACTGGGAGGAAAACGACACGCGGGTAGATGCTTCCTCTCAAAGCTATTCATACGGCGACGCTGAGAACAAAAGCCGGTGGCACGGGGACCCGGAGCTCCACGAATTAGGGCTGGAAGCTTTTCTGATGCTAGACCCAGACAAACGAGTGGAAGCCCTTACAAAACTGTACCAACGTCACCGGGAAGAGACTTATCACATGGGTATTGGGTATGCAAACACTCCATGGGCAGTAGGGCCGCGTGTCTTGACCTGGCAGCCCTATCCCCTGACGTTGTTTCCATCCGCACTTCACAAATTAACCCTGAAGTAACCGCTGGTAGTTGGCTTCTGGTTGCGTGACTGGCGCAACGCAGGATGTCGTGAATCAAGGCCCCAGCCCCTTCCAACCGAGGCTAGATTGGCTGGGGCCTTGATTTTGGGCCATTTAACCTGGCGGGGGAATAATCTATGCAGCGGTACATAGTTGTACGATTAGGGCAGGCGGTAATCACCCTGTTGATCCTCAGCCTGGCGGTGTTCCTGAGTGTAAACCTGACGGGAGACCCCGCGCTTTACCTGCTAGGGCCCGACGACACGGAAAAGGATTATCAACAGCTGAAGAAAAACATGGGCCTGGATAAGCCCTTGTATATAAGGTACGGGATATTCCTGGGCAACATTGTCCGGGGCGACTTTGGCCGTTCTCAGCTGCGAGGTCGACCGGCGCGGGATTTACTTTTCGAGCGGTTCCCCGCCACCTTGCAGTTAGCCGGCGCCGCCTTTCTTCTGACCGTTGTGGTGGGTATACCCCTGGGGGTTTTGTCGGCGATAAAGCGCGACTCTATCTTCGATCTAATCGGCAAGTTCTTTGCCGTGGCCGGCATTGCGGCCCCCAGCTTCTGGATCGCCATCATGCTCATTCTGCTCTTTGGAGCTATTTTGGGCTGGCTGCCAACCTTCGGAGCGGGCGGCCTTGACCACTTCATCCTGCCCGCCTTCGTGCTCTCCTGGCATAGCATGGCCGGGGTGGTGCGCCTGGCCCGGTCCAGCATGCTGGAGGTCCTGGACAGCGAATATGTCAAGTTCGCCCGCATCAAGGGCCTCTCGGAAAGGCTGGTAATCTACAAGCACGCCCTGAAGAACGCGGTCATCCCGGTGCTGACCTTCTCCGGCCTGACCCTGGCCGGTCTTATGAACGGCTCGGTAGTGATTGAGGTGGTCTTTGCCTGGCCCGGCATCGGCCGGTTGATGCTCCAGGGCATCAGCAGTCGGGATTTCCCCATCGTCCAGGCTACGGTTCTGACTGCCGGTGCCTTTTACATTGCCACGGCCCTGTTGGTGGACATCCTTTACGCCTACGTCAACCCCAGAATTAGGTTCGAATAAGTAGGAGGTCTCTGGTGGCGTCGTCGCTAAGTGTTGGAACCACAAGGAGAAGCTGGCTGCGGGTGCTCCCGGGTGTGTTACAGGGGGCCAAGTTGCCCTGGTTGCCCTTGTCGGTGATGGTGGTACTGCTGGTCTGTTCCCTGTTCGCGCCCCTGCTGGCGCCCCACGACCCTCTCGCGATCGACATATTTGAGGCCAAGTTAGCTCCGGTTTTTTTCGGGGACGACTGGACTTGGAGTCACCCCTTGGGGACGGATATTTTGGGGCAGGACATGCTGAGCCGGCTGATCTACGGGGCCCGCACCGCTATGTTCATCAGCCTGGTGGCCCTGGGAACGGGCATGCTGGTGGGGACTACGTTGGGACTGATAGCGGGCTTCCGGACAGGATGGCCGGACGTGCTGATTATGCGGGCCGCCGACGCAGCCTTGGGGTTCCCGACTATTCTGGTGGCGTTGATCATCGTAACTCTGCTGGGAGCGGGTCTGGCCAACATCATCCTGGCGGTGGCGCTGACCGTGTGGGCCCGTTTCGCCCGGATGATACGAGGCGACGTGTTGAGCATCAAAGAGCTGGACTTTGTGACCTTCGCCAAAATTGCCGGGCTGTCGATGCCGATGATAATCTGGCGTCACATCTTCCCCAACACCATCAACACCTTAATGGTCATCACCAGCCTGCAAATCGGGCAGGTAATTCTGCTGGAAGCTTCGTTGAGCTTCTTGGGATTAGGGCTGCCGCCGGGAGAGGCGGCGTGGGGAATTATGGTTTCGGAAGGGCGGTCGGTAATCCTGGACGTCTGGTGGCTGTCACTCTTCCCGGGCTTGGCGATCACGGTGGTGGTGTTGGCCTTCAACTTCTTCGGCGACTGGATGCGGGATACGCTGGACCCTAAGCTGCGTCGGGCTTAGCCGGAGAGTCCGGGACCTCCACGATGCCCAGGCCTGATCGACTCGATTGACCTCTACTCCCTCAGCAGGTAGGGATAGACCCGGTGTCCCGGTGCCGGCTTGCTGGTGTTGGGACGCCGATAGATGGCCTCTAGGAACATCGAACGCATCAGCCTTCGAACCATCTTTCGGCTTGCCAGGTAGCCTTCTCCCAACAGCCCGGCCTTCATCCTGCTGGAACCGTAGAAGGGTGTCTTTAGATACTGGCGGTCCATCAGGGCCATCAACTCCAAGTCTTCTTCTCTGATGAGTGCTGGACGGTAGGACACCGAGGCCCGGCTGACGCCAGCAGGGTGCATTGGCGCGCCAGGCATTGATGCTGGTGGTTGTCGGCAAATAACTCTGGAGCTCCTTCCACGAGGGCCCTTTTTCAGGCATGAATCTGGCCAGGATGGACCTCGAATCGACGGGCCAGTTGGGCAATGGGCTTTTTCCCTTCAAAGGCGGCTAAAGCCACCTTGGCCTTGCATGCCCGGCTTTGCTTCTTCCTCGTCTGCTTCATGTCCCACTCCTCCTCGACAGCAATCGCTGCCGGTATTTTAGGAGCTGGACTCCCTCTTAGCCACCTGTCTAGTTTTTGGGTGCCACCAGCACCCGAGCACGACCCTACAAGCAACGGGTACCGCTAGAGGGACTGGTGGTCCAACCTGTGGTCACTCAGCAGGAGTTTGAGGGGGTCCAGCAGCGTCGCAAGCACCTCCTGCCTCCATTACCCGTTATTTGAGCGCAACTTGAGGCAAGACAGGCGGTCCTTCTTTCCACGGCTTGTTCGCGCTGGTTGGGCCGGGAGCATCCTTAGCTAAATCCTAGTATCCCTTGGCCAGAGGTGGGTTAATATAGAAGCCTGTTACAATGTTCCAACTGGCCAAAAAGCATTAGCGAAGGTTGTATGGGAGATGGAGCATGGCCGCCTACACGAAGATAGGAAAGCCTCTGCCTCGAATGGAAGGCGCTGAGAAGACTACCGGCGCCACCAAATACACGGCGGATTTGGCTCTAGAAGGGACTCTTTGGGGCCGAGTTCTGCGCAGTCCCTGGCCCCACGCTCGCATAGTCAACATCGACGCTTCCCAGGCCCGCCGCGTCCCCGGTGTTCACGCTGTGCTGACCGGCTCCGACGTTTCAGGCATCCGATACGGTCGCCGCATGCACGACGTGCCGGTGCTGGCGGAGGATCGGGTCCGCTTCGTTGGGGAGCGGATAGCCGCCGTGGCCGCGGAAGATAAAGATGCGGCCGAAGAGGCGCTGCTCCTTATCGACGTAGAGTACGAAGAGCTAACCCCAGTTTTCGACCCCTTGGACTCCCTGGCGGATGGTGCGCCGCTGCTCCATCCAGAGGTCAACAGCTATCGCGGTTTACCCCAACCCTTGGAGACGCCTTCCAACGCCTTCGTTCGGGACAAATGGGGTCGAGGCGACGTGGAATTAGGCTTCTCCCAGTCCGATTTCATAGTAGAAAACACCTTCACCGTCCCCAGGCAGCATCAGGGTTACCTGGAAACCCACTCCTGTTTGGTGTGGATTGATGAACAAGGTGTGGCGCAAATCTGGGCATCCTGCAAAGTGCCCTACCAGGTCCGGGACCAGCTCTCCATTGCCCTGGGTCTACCCAAGGACCGCTTGAGAGTCAATCCGATAGCCATCGGCGGGGATTACGGGGGTAAGGGTTCCGCCATGGACATTCCGGTGGCCTATTTCCTGGCGGTCCATTCGGGGCGTCCGGTGAGAATGGTGATGGACTACCTGGAAGAACTCACCGCCGGCAATCCACGTCACGCCGCCGTGGTTCAGCTCAAAACCGGCGTCCAAAGGGATGGCACCCTGGTAGCGCACCAGGCCAGGGTGGTCTTTGACAGCGGTGCCTACGGGGGGTTCAAGCCAACGCCGGGCGTTAACCTGGGCGGTGCTTCCAAGGCCGGCGGTCCCTACCGAATCCCTCATACCGACATCGAGGCCATCCACGTTTACACCAACACCGTTCCCGGCGGGTTTATGCGGGCTCCGGGCGAGCCGCAAACTCTCTTTGGCAGCGAATCCCACATGGATTGTATCGCCCGGGAGTTGCGGATGGACCCGGTGGAATTCCGTCTGAAAAACCTGATTACCGAGGGGGAGGAAACCTCCATAGGGACTCTTTATCGTGAAATCCGCGCCAAGGAGACCCTGGAAGCGGCCCTGAATGCCGCCGATTACCGGGCTCCCAAGAAACCTGGAGTCGGTAGGGGGGTGGCCCTGGGCGAGCGTCCGGCGGCGGGCGGAGAGTCCCATTCGGCCGTTACCCTGGCTCCCGACGGGTTGGTAATGGTAAACACTTCCATATTTGAACCCGGCACCGGAACCAACAGCCTGCTGAGGCAAATCGTCGCCGAGGAACTCAGCCTGGCCCCCGACCAGATTGAGGTAGCGGTATGGGACACCGATGCCGTGGGTTTCGACACTGGGGTGGGGGGCAGCCGGGTTACCCGAGTCGCCGGACTGGCGGCGTTTCGGGCGGCGGTGCAGGCCAGGAGAGAGTTGCTGAGTGCCGGGGCCGACCTGCTGGGCTGGCCAGAGGAGCGGATCGGCCTGGAGGGATTGCACTTGTTCAACCAGGACACGGGAGAGCGCCAATCCTGGCCGGAACTGTTGCGCCGGCTGGGCCGGCCCATTGTGGCCCGCGTGTCGGTCCTGGAGCCCAACCCTTCCGACGTAACCTCCTTCACCGCGCAGGTTGCCGAGGTTTCAGTAGATCCCGAAACGGGCGAGGTGAAGCTGCTAAAATTCACCACCGCTCATGATATCGGGAGGGTATTGAATCCGTTAGACCACCAGGGTCAAATTGAAGGCGCGGTGATCCAGTCCATCGGCTTCGCCTTGACCGAAGGCATTGAGATACAAGAAGGGCGGGTGACTAATCCCACTTTGGGTGAGTATCGGATTCCCAACAGTTGCGACATACCAGAATTGAAAACCGTATTGCTGGAATCCGATAATGGCCCCGGACCCTATAACGCCAAGGGCATCGGCGAAAATCCCCTGGGTCCGGTGGCCCCGGCCATCGCCAACGCCGTGGCGGATGCTGTTGGCGTGCGGATTAAGGACCTGCCCATCACGTCTGAGAAGGTTTACCGGCAACTCTCCCAGTTGCCATAATGAGCCCGATTGCGACACTCCCCGATTACTGGGCCCCGTGTGCAAAGACCCCGGAACAGGCTTGAGAAATCCCCGGTCCCTTGGGATTGGCTCAGGACCCGCTCAAGAACTCCAGCATGACCTCTGCCAATTCCTGGGGCTTGTGATAACCGATGTCGTGAACAGTTTCAGGAATCCACCGGATCTGGCATTGCCGAATGCTCCGGGAGGCCGCGTCCACGGCGGCCTTTTTTGCCGTCGCCCGTTCGGTGTTAGCCCTTTCCGGTGTTGGGCCCGCGGGGATAATTAGGGTTGGGCAGGCGACCTGGTTGTAGATTGCCGAAGTGGGCTCCTCCCACATTGCTCGCATCACCTGCAGATGATTCTCCGGCCGGAGAATGTCCTGGATTTGTCCGTTTTGGTCCTCGTATACCATGGTTTGAACAATACGCTCAATCTGGTCGTTCCAGCAAAAAGAGAGTTGATCCTGTAGGCGGCGGAGAAATTCCTGGCGAGTACCGGAAACGTCCCGGGGCCGGACCCGAGCTTTAACCTGGTCCCAGGTCTGAGCAGGCTCATTGCTCGGAGGATTATTCCGGGAGATGCCACCATCGATCAGTCCCAAAGCGCTGACTCGATCCGGGAAACGTACTGCCAGGTTTAACGCAACGGTAGCGCCCCAGGAATGGCCAAATACCGATGCCCTTGAAATGCCCAGATGATCCAACAACCCTGCCGCGTCCGACGTTAGGGATTGCCAGTCATAGCCGTTATTCGCCTGGGAAGTCTGTCCGTGGCCCCGCTGGTCCGGTGCGATTACTCGGTGCTTAGAGCGCAGATACGGGGCGACGAGGTCGTACCAATGGGCCGATGAGGCCAGTCCGTGTAGGGCCAAGAGGGGAGGGCCCTCCCCGCCCCAGTCCAGGTACCGGACGTCCAGAGCACCGATTATGGCCCACTGCTCCGTCGGCAGGGGCAAGGATTGATTGGCCGTATTCAAATTCCGCTCCTGTAGGCGCCGGGTCTATTTTCTGGCTTCTAGAATGATGTTGAACGGTGTTTCTGTCCTGCTCCGAGCTAATGTAAAACGAGCGGGAAAGGGATGCAAGCTCAAATCTTCGAATAAGGTTAGGTAGGAGACCATGGCCAAGCTGGAAGCGCCCAGGCTTGTAGAGGGTTGGGCATTGTCAGGATATCCCCACATATTTATACTGGGACCGTCCGAGGATTGCTAGCCTGAGGGATATGTCTTGGAGTATGTTCTCTATCACCAAAACTGCGAAGATGGTTTCGGAGCCGCTTGGGTGGCCTGGAAGGCATTAGGCGATCAAGCTGAATACCTTCCGGTTCAACATGGCGATTCCCCCCCCAAATTACCAGATAGCTCTAGAGTAACTATCGTAGATTTTTCATATCCTCGCGACGTGCTTATCGAACTGGGTGAGAGAATGGAGAGCCTGCGGGTCTTAGACCATCATAAAACCGCGGCTCAAGACCTGGCTGGTTTAGATTTCGTCACCATGGACATGCAAAAGTCGGGCGCGATGTTAGCGTGGGAATATTGGTTTCCCGGTGAATCAGCACCGCTGTTGCTCCAGTATATACAAGACAAAGATTTGTGGTTGTTTCAACTGGAAAACAGTTTGGAAGTCTCAGCAGCTTTGAGGTCTTATCCCAAGGATTTCGATGTGTGGAATTCTCTGTCCGTTGATGACCTAGCTAAGGACGGAATCGCAATTCAACGCGCGATAAACATTCAGGTTTCAAGTCACGTAGAAGTTGCGACCCTCCGAACCGTGGCTGGATACTTGGTTCCAGTTGTCAACGCTACCTGCTATCAGAGTGAGATTGGCGATCAGTTAAATACACGTTATCCTGACGCACCCTTCGCTGCCAGTTTCTTGGACCGGGCAGATGGTAAGCGCCGGTGGAGTTTAAGGTCCAGGGGCGATTTCGATGTCGGTGAAGTGGCGCAGAGGTTTGGCGGTGGTGGACATAAAAATGCCGCTGGGTTTATCGAAGAGATGGCAAACCCGCCCTAATTGAAAGAGACGACCCAAACCTGAAACGATTTGGGCGGCTTCGGCAACCGAGAGAGAAGGACAACTGTAATCGCTCCGTTTAGCGGGTCAACCCCGAAAATCTGGCCAGAAACCGGAAAGGTTTTTCCATGCCCCTCCCATCAAAGAGCCGAATGCAACTCACTCCTGACCTGAACATATGCCGCGTCTTGAACGGCATGTGGCAGGTTTCCGGAGCCCATGGGGCTATCGACCCCTCCGCGGCTATAGCCAGCATGCTGGAGCATCAGCGGGCAGGTTTCACCACCTGGGATTTGGCCGACCATTACGGCCCAGCCGAAGACTTCATCGGCCTGTTCCGGCAACAGATGGCTTCATCCCAGGGTGTGGATAGCCTGTCATCCATCCAGGCTTTCACCAAGTGGGTGCCCCGTCCCGGCCCAATGACTCCGCAGCTGGTGGAGCAAAATGTGGACCTTTCCCTGCGGCGCATGGACATGCCGGCCCTGGACCTGCTGCAATTCCATTGGTGGGACTACGGTGACGCTAGATATCTGGATGCCCTGGAAAACCTATCCGCGCTTCGGGACCAGGGTAAAATCCGTCACCTCGCCCTGACCAACTTCGACACCGAGCATCTAAAGCTTATTGTGGAGCGGGGAATCAAAATAGTTTCCAACCAGGTGCAATTTTCGCTGATCGACCGGCGTCCCGAGATGGCAATGGTCCAGTATTGCCGGGAGCAGGATATTCAGCTGCTGGCCTACGGCACCGTCTGCGGAGGACTGCTGACGTCCAGGTATTTGGGCCAGCCGGAACCGAGCCGCCGCGAGTTGACCACGGCCAGCCTGGGCAAGTACAAGCAGATGATCGACGCCTGGGGAAGTTGGGAGCTTTTCCAGGATCTCCTGGAGGTGCTCCAAGGCATTGCCGCTGACAAGCAGGCCAGCATTGCCAACGTGGCGGTGAAGTACGTCTTGGACCGTCCGGCTGTGGCTGGAGCCATTTTGGGCGTCCGGCTAGGTGCATCAGACCACATGGCCGACAACGCCAAGGTCTTCGACATCACCCTGGAGGCAGCGGATTACGACCGCCTAGAGTCGGTCCTGGGACGAGCCAGGGACCTTTACCAAATAATTGGAGACTGCGGGGATGAATACCGGCGCTGAGAGGGTTTTTAAAATGTCTCTCCCCTTAAAAAGGGGAGGTCAGGAGGGGTCACAACACCCCGTCTTAATCTCCCCATTGCCAAGGGGGAGAAACCGGCTATTTAAACACTCGCTGAAAAGCCAGCTCGAGCCGGCAATACCTTAGCAGCGGAGGCGGCCAGCAAACCGGGACCGCTAGGGTAATCCGCATTACTCCATCCGGCGGATATCTTTGAAGGACAGGAAGGCGTACAGAGTCAGGACCAAGCTGACCAGACCAACCATCAAAACCACCAAATTAGCCTCCCAAAACTCCGCCATCAGGCCTAGAGCCATACTGGCCAGCGGGGTAATCCCGTGGTCCAGGTGGTAAATCGACATCACCCGGCCTCGCAGGGCGTCGGGAATGGTGCTCTGCACCAGGGTATTGTTGTTAATTTTAAAGATCAGCCGGAAGAACCCCATGCCGAACATAGCGGACATCGATACCCACAACCAGGTTGACGCTCCGAGGACTACAACGTAACCCGCCAGCAGGATCAACGCTAGCAGTCCGATCCAACCTTTGCGGAAGGACCCTCCCAGCGAAGCAAAGAAGCCAGTGGCGATGATCCCTCCGACGCCAGTTGCCAGTATCAAGAAACCGTAGACTTCAGAGCCATGTCCCAGCACCTCATCGGCGATGACCGGCATGAGATGAATGATAGGGGCAATGAATATATCGGAGATGCACGTTACCAGCAACAACCGGAGAATCCGTTGCTCGGTCACCACGTAGCTAAACCCCTGCTTAAGATTGGCTATCACCGAGGTTCTTCTTGCCGTCATTGCCTCCCGGTAGGGCAGCGCAATGGGAAATATCGCCAGCGCCATCAGCACGTAGAATATACCTTCGATCAGGAAATTCACCGCTGGCCCCAGCCAGGCAATAAGCACACCGCCCAGGCCGGGTCCCACTACCCGCGCCACATTGCCGGCAACGGAGTTCAGGGCGATGGCGTTCCACAGGTCCTGCCGCGGCACTGTGTTTGCTACCATTGCTTGCCGCACGGGCTGGATCAGGGAATGCAATGCTCCGGTAATGAAGGTAAACAGCAGCGCGTATAAGACGCCCAATTGGCCGGTGACATAGCCTTGGTGGACTCCCAGGGCGAAGCCGAGCACGGCCACCGCTAAAGCGATTTGTACCACCAAAACTATTTTGCGGCGGTCGACCCGGTCGGCCAACACCCCGGCCCAGGGACCAATGAACAAGAAAGGTAGGGAGCGCATTTCGGCAGTGACGCCGACCAAAAAGGGAGAGCCGGAGATTTCCCAGACGACCCAAGGAATGGTAATTTGCTGAAACCAGCTGGCCGAGGCATTACATAAGTTGCTCAGCCAGAGCAGTAGAAAATCGCGGTGACGTAAGGCGGTAAAAGTTTGGAATCGTACCTGCCTCCTGGCCGAGCATCGGATCGGGATACCTGTTCGGAGGTATCACTTTCCTGAGGTATAGCACCGCCCCTTCTTTCCGGTGATGACGTCTTGGCTACCTCCTATAAGTTGTCGCCTGGATAACAGCCCGGTTGGTTCTACCCTTTACTCTGCGAAGCCCATCCATATCCGGTCCAAACATTAGCATTTTTTGCGGGACGGGGTAAACCGCAAACTTCCGCATCTTACTGACCCTAGAAAAAGCCTTTAAACATTTCTTAAAAATGTACCATAATTGGTCCCATGGAAAGGAATCATTCGAGTCAAGTTGCCAATTGGCGGGAGTACCGCCGGTTCCAAGCCTGGGAGCTGTACCAAAAGGGTTG
>JAKZUA010000160.1:0-3969 GCA_047516825.1 Dehalococcoidia bacterium | reverse complement strand
GCGGCGGCACCCGCTCAGGGCAGGGCACCGACAGCAAGATGACCTTGGCATCCCTCTTTGGCACCTGGCGGGCCAGAGGTCTCAATCCCCTCCTGGAATGCCGCCGGTTGCTCACTTCCCCTCAACTCTGAACAGTTTCCGGCCGCCTGGTCGCCCGCCTGGTCGCCCGAACGATTTCCCCGTCGCCGCGAGGGCGGCTGGCCCTTCCGCGTCTGGGGAGCTGCAGAAGCCCCGCCAGCTTGCTTCAATCCGCCGCTGCGGGTATGCTGGGAATCGCCGAGAAAACTTGAATCCGGTCAACTATTACGGACTTTTTCCCTTCCCGAAAATTCCGGTCCCGAAAGCCCCGCTCGGCATTGGGAGTAATGGAATATGCGAATTGCCGTGGGAGCAGACCACGCCGGCTTTGCGTTGAAGCAGCTGCTGGTGCCCTGGTTGAGGGCTGCTGGGTATCAGGTGGACGACCTGGGAGCCCAAGAGTTAGTGCCGGACGACGATTATCCGGATTTAGCCCTTCCGGTGGCCCGGGCGGTGCAGTCGGCCAGCGCGGAGCGAGGGATCATCGTGTGCGGTAGCGGCGTTGGCGCCAGCGTGTTAGCCAACAAGGTGCCGGGGGTGCGGGCCGGCATATGTCACGACACCTATTCCAGCCACCAGGGTGTGGAACACGACGACATGAACGTGCTTTGCCTGGGAGGGAGGATCATTGGCGAGGAGCTGTCCAAGGAGGTCGTAAAATCTTTCCTGGAGGCCAGTTTTGTTCCCGAGCCTCGTTTTCAACGACGCTTGAACAAGCTTTTGGACATAGAAAAGAGTTATCAGACTGGGCCAGCCTAACCCAAGACTGGAAGAATAGATATCGTCGGGGTTCGGCTTGGGGCTTAAGCCTTTAGGGCTTGCGTCAAAAGCATCGACGGGCCCTGTGGCGGTGTATTCGTCGCTCCGGCGAAAGCCGGAGCCGAGATGCCGCCCCACAGTGTATGGGTAGATGACCCTGGATTCCGGCCTGCGCCGGAATGACGTGCCGGGAATTGTGCCCGGATATCTTTTAACACAGGCTTTAGGGCTGGAGCAGCAAACTCAGTGTTTCAGCAACCTCCTGGGGCGAATCGAGCCGGTACTCAGCTCTGGTGGGCTGGCCCGGTGGCCCAACCAAGACTGTAACCCCGCCTGACTGTTGCACTACCGCAAATCCGTCTTCGTCGATCAAGTCATCGCCAAAAAAAGCAGTGAGTTGAGCCTCCCCATGCGCCGCCTGTATCTGGGAGATGGCGTGGCCTTTTCCCCAATCCAGATCGGGCCGCACTTCCAACACCTGCTTCCCCCTGGTTACCTTTACCAAACCGGATTCCACCGCAGCGGCCACGGCTTTATGGAATCCTGCTTCTACCTGCGGAGCAACTTCCAAAGGAGTCTGGCGGTAGTGAAAGCTCAAGCTCAATCCCTTGTTTTCACCGATAACTCCCGGATAGGACCCCAGCTCTAACTCCAATTCCTGATAAATCCGGTCTATCTCTTCCCTCAGGCAGCTCGCCTCCGGATGCAAGAAATCCAGTCCATTCCCCTGAATTTCCAAACCGTGGTTGCCGGCGTAAATCAGGCCATCCAGGCCCACCCGTTCCCGCAGGTCCACCAGGCTCCGGCCGCTGACAATTCCCAGAACATATCTATTGTCCGATTGGGCTGCCAGGAGCAAATCTCTGGTTGGGGCGGGCAATACCGCCACGTTTGGGCGAGCCGCTATTGGGCTGAGGGTTCCGTCGAAATCAAAGAGCAAGAGGGAAACATCCGCCCGGCGGAACTGCTTGCTAACGCTGGGCCAAACGTTGAGAAGATGGGGCATGGGTTAAAAGCGGTCAACGCCCGGAGGAAAGGAGCGGTCTTTCCGACTTGGCGCCAGCCCGGGGGGCTCCCTGGACTAACTCCAGCAGCAACCGGGCGGCCCATTTATAAAGGTTGTTCTCCCGCACCACCGAACGCATGTGAATCATGCGCGCCCGGCGCTCGTGGCGGGGCATGGTCAGGGCGTCGTGAATCGCCTCGGCAAACTCCTCGACGGCGTAGGGATTCACGATCAGGGCTTCGGTCAGCTCGAGAGCCGCGCCGGTGAAGGGACTCAGGATTAGCACGCCATCCTCGTCGAACCGGCTCGCCACATACTCCTTGGCCACCAGATTCATGCCGTCATGTAGGGAGCTGACTACGCAGAATTGGGACAGGCGGCGGAGAGCCATCAAGGTGACACTGGGCAGGTCGTTGGGGAGATATATAATCGGCCGCCATGACCCCCGAGAGAAGCGGCTATTAATCTCATCTACTGCCTCTTCCACCTGCTCCGACAGCTGCTGATAAGCGTCGATATCGATGCGGCTCACTACCCCGGCCTGCACGAACACCAATCTACCCTGGTATTCCGGATGTTCCTCCAGAAAACGGCCGATGGCGCGAATCCGATGGGGGATACCCTTGGTGTAGTCGATGCGGTCGATGCCCATGCCGACCAGCATTCCGTCCAGCCCCATCTCCTCCACCAGGCGTTCCATCTCATCCTCAACTGCCTGGCTTTGAGCTTCCTGGCAGATGCTCTCAAAATCCACGCTGATGGGGAAGGGACGCACCCGGGTGGAAGCTCCCCGGTAGTTGATCAGACCGTAATCCCGATTTATCTGTGGGTCGAGCCTGGCCTGGACCGTGTCCATAAAGTTGCTGGTGTGCTCGTCTATGTGGAACCCCAGCAAGTCGTTGCCCAGCAGGCCGTCTAAAATCTCATCCTGCCAGGGGCAAATACGAAAGACCTCCGGCGTGGGCCAGGGGATGTGCCAGAACTGACCGGAAACCACATCGGCTCCGGCCTCCCGAAGCAGACGAGGAAGCAGCGCCAAATGATAGTCCTGAGTCAAAACCAACGTCGGGTCATCGCCGATCTCATCCAGGACTTCCTTGGCGAAGAGCTGGTTTACGGCGCGATAGGTATCCCAATCCCCACTGTCAAACACCGGTTCGGTGTAGGCGTTGTGGCAGAGGGGCCAGAGAGCCTGGTTGGAAAATCCATGGTAGTAGCCCCGCTGCTCTTCTTCCGTTAGCCACAACAGGCGGAGGGCGTAGGAAGGGTCGTCCGTTGGAACCATCACTCGATTGCCGGCTTCCACCACCAGCCTATCGCCGCTCCCGCCTCCGTGGGCGATCCACGTGCCCCCGCAAGCCTGCATCATGGGGTCCAATGCGGCGGTCAGGCCACCGGCCGGGATCACCTGGCGGATCTGGCCATCGACCAGCTGGTGTTGGTAAGGTTGCCGGTTGGAGACGATTATCAGGTGGTGGTTACCTAGCTGGTATCGCGCCAGACGTTGCAGATCTTCCTTGGTATACATGGGCACCCTCCTAAGTCAAGGCCGGAAAACCCATCGGGTACAATTTCCGGCCTACCAGGCGTAACCCCTCGCCATCGGTCCCTGCCCGGATCTCCGGGGTTCATCTATTTGGATGCTGGCAATCGGCTGATGGGTCCCCACTGCCAACAGTTAGCTGACGATTACTACCGTTTTCTGACCCAGGCCCCTAAAAAGCCCTGGCCTTACGGGTAAGCAAGATTGCCGGTATCACTGGATTAGCAGCGTCGACCCTGGTCGGAATTCCTGGGCCGATAACAAGTGCGGGAGTGGGATTTACAAATTAGCTGCCCGAAAAATTTCCGGCGGCATTGCGGCCAGCTGACGGAGAATATTATGTGAAGATTTTCACATTTTGACATAATTACCATCGCCGGTCAAACTGGCGGGGCTAATTGTCAGGGCCTTTTCATTTTCTCAAAATAGTATAAACCGGGATTCCCCAGATCAAACCACCTTTCCTGGATATAGCTCCCGCGGGGATACCGCCAAATATAATCCCGCATTCCAAGAGCGTCAAATGCGGCCTGATTCACTCAAATTCCACGCTTTCATAGGGCAACCACTGTACTGCCAAGCG
>JAKZUA010000159.1:0-4434 GCA_047516825.1 Dehalococcoidia bacterium | reverse complement strand
TTTACGCTTGGCAGTACAGTGGTTGCCCTATGAAAGCGTGGAATTTGAGTGAATCAGGCCGCATTTGACGCTCTTGGAATGCGGGATTATATTTGGCGGTATCCCCGCGGGAGCTATATCCAGGAAAGGTGGTTTGATCTGTGGAATCCCGGTTAAAGACTCATTGCTAAGGTTAACAACGGAGATGGGGTTATTGGAGGGTGCCTCCCCCCAGCCCGTTGGGTAGTTCCTAATCGGTTGTCAACTTCGGCCTGGCGATATGAAATCGGCGACGGAGGGACTAGGGTTTTTCAATGCCAGCCGCGTAGCCAACGCTATAGCGGTATTAAGGAAACAAAAACACCGGTACAACTCCGCTGGGTGCGCCGCCACCGTTGGGGCTGCAGTTCAGACCTGGTTGGCCCGGGGGACGTATATTGACCCCGGGTTAGCCCTGGAGATATGAGGATTCGGCGGGCCCGGGTGGTGGTCAGACGGGCCTAGAATCGGGTTTTGGCGGGAAGACAGCTATAATGTTGGTGTGAATTTAAAAAGTTGACCAAAGGTGACTTTTTTATACTTGAACTGAATAGGCGAAGCAACGTAAGCTGTTTCCAGAGTCTCAGATACTGGACTTTCATGAGACTGGCAATCTAGGTGGCTCTATTGTGGGTACCAATGCCCAGGATGCTAGGCACGAGTTGGGGAGAATTCTCCGTACCAAGCGGCAGGAACAAAACCTGACCCAACGGAGCCTGGCCCTGAAGGCGAATCTTGATTACACCTACGTGAGCAAGATTGAAGCAGGCGCCCAGAACCCCTCGGTAGAAGCGTTGGCGCGAGTGGCCGAGGTTTTGGGTTTGGACAGTTCTGAGATAAACGAGCTGTTGGCGATGATGGGGCGCCTTCCGGAAGACCTGCCGGTGAACCAGCGCCGGTTGATGGCCCTTCATTATCCAGACCATTCAGACCGCAAAACCCGGTGAAATGAGCACCGCACCGCGGCCCTGGCAGCCATCAATTGATCTCTAACTCGCATTCCCTCCCCCTTAGACAGGGGCGGTCCGCCAGCCGCCCCTGTCGCTTTCCCGGCCGCTACCCATCCTTCACACCAAAAGCGGACCGATACCTACCCAATAACCCTGTTCCGGTGTTTGAGGTTAACTCTCCCTCGGTTTATGTTGGGAATATGTCCCCCAAGGGGCCTCACGGTCAGGTGCTGCCAGGTAAGCAGCTACCATAGGTAGATTTACCTCAAAGGTGAAGGGCATCCCCTATTACTTGTTAGCTGGTGTGATGGAGAACACCATGGAGAACACCAATGAGTCCAAACGAATTTAATATAACCCACGCCATAACAGTGCTGAAACCATTGTTATTTTTCGTCTTAGGCATGTCCCTTTACTCTATATTTATCTTCAATTTCTACAAGTTCGTGGGCCGGAAGGATCGGTTCGATTTCGACCTCAGTCGATACCAGCAGTCAAAACTTCGCGCCTTCAGAATGACCTGCCACTTCGTGGCTTACGTAGGTAAATACCTTATCTTGTTTCCCATGGTAGCTTTCGCCTGGTTTGCGATATTAACGACCCTGTTGGCCTTCCTAGCTAGAGGGCAAACAATAAACGAGATCCTTCTGATAGCCATGGCCGTCCTGAGCGCTATCCGCATCACGGCTTACTACAACGAGGATCTTTCGCGGGACCTGTCCAAAATCCTACCCTTTGCTCTGCTGGGTGTGTTCCTTATCGATCTCTCATACTTTTCTTTTTCGACGTCTTTCGATGCCTTGCTGGGGGCACTACTGAGCTGGAAGACCATCGTCTATTATCTGGGATTTATGATTGGGCTGGAATTTGTTATGAGGATCACGTCCCCGGCCCTAAAGCCGCTATTTACCCGAAGGCAAGTCTCTAGAGGGCAACCCTGAGCCAGAAAGCCTGCTCTTGAGGCAAGCGGTGGGTCCATCCGGAAAGGAGAACAAGGAAGTAGTAAAGGGTAGAAGTTGTGTAGTGGGGATCTAATAGGGAGACTCGAGGAGGGTCACAGATGTCGGTAACCTATGACATAGTTCTTTCCAGCCCCTTCCCCAATTATCATTTCTTTGCCCACCGGATGCGGGAATTGTGCGGACAGTTGAACCTCACCTTTTTCATGGCCGACCAAGTGTGGGTTGGTGATTTCCTTCGGAAGCTTGGGCAGAGGGAGATCGGGGTGCGGATGCTCCTGGACTTGAGCGCCAGCCAAACGGAACCGGAGGATCCCCACCTCCTACTGGCTAGAGAAGTGAAGCGGCAACGCGGTTACGTGATAGATGACCCGGACATTACTGCCACCGCGGCGCACAAGGGCAAGTTCCACCAGTTGCTGTTGGAAAACCATATACCTGTTCCAGAAACAGTCATCGTAAGCCGAGGCGAAATCGACCGGTTCCGGGTTACTGACGACATCAAAGCCCAAGTGGGAGTACCCTTCGTGGTCAAACCCGCTTGGGGAGACTCAGGGGTGGGCGTAATAGTAAACGGGCATTCCGAATTCGACCTGCGGCAATCTGCGGAGCAAGCCCCGAACTCCGACTCCTTCCTGATTCAACAGTGGCTCGAACCGAAAGAACTGGGAGACCATTTGGGCTGGTTCCGCATGTTCCACATTTGCCGGGAGGTAATACCCTGCTGGTGGAACCCCTTCAGCCACGAATACCAGTTGGTTACACCCGCACAGATAAGACGTTATAAGCTGGCTCCGCTCAGACGCATCATGAGAGGCATCGCCCGGGTCTCCAAAATGAAGAAGTTCACATCCGAGATTTGTCTGCATCAGGACGGCAAATTCTATGCCGTGGACTACATAAACGCCGACCCGGACATGAACCCCCAGTCCTTTTACCCCAATGGAGTGCCCGACGAGGTTGTCCGGCACGTCGTCTGGCTGCTCTTCTACGAAGGCTTGCAAATCATCAAAAGGGGGCAAGGGTTCTTCGACGAAGAGCTGGCTGAATCTGAAGCAGATGCAGACTGGCTACAGCAGCGGAGACTTGAGCAGCGAGCGGTCCGCGTATAACCTAACTTTCCAAACCGGGGCCGGTAAACAAAAAATGTTGCTACCCGTTCTCCTTGGGCTGTCAGGACTGGTCTTTCTGGTACTGCTGGCCATGATTGCATATGGCTCTTGGATCGCCCACAAGATGACCCTGATGTAGCGGGTGTCCCTGGACGGCCATCCAAGCAGGTTGGGCCTGAATTGCGAGGATGTGGACTTCCTCAGCAGAGGCGACGAGGTTCCCTTGAGCGGCTGGTACCTGCCCGCAGGCCAGGACGACCGGTGCGTTATCTTGATCCAGGGCACTCACCACCATAGAAATGATCCCCAGATCCGGGCTTTGCGTTTGGGCCAGGACCTGGTTGAGGGTGGCTTCAGCGTGTTGCTGTTTGATTTCCGGGCTCGGGGGGAGTCCGGGGGAAGCCGCAGCTCGGAGGGGGACCGGGAACAGTGGGATGTGTTCGGCGCCATCGACTACCTGGTGGATCGCGGCATACCGGTGGAGCGTATCGGGCTATTGGGATTTTCCCTGGGGGGCCGGGGTAGCGATACTGGTGGCGGCCCAGGAGCCTCGTATTCCGGCGGTGGTCAGCGACAGTGGATTCCTGGATTACATGAAGGAACTGCGCCAACTGTACATCGGGCCGTTCCTATTGCCCTCCTGGTTCGCCGGCTTCGTGGTTTTGGCCGGGCGCGCTCTCTTCGACGCCGATTTTAGAAATGTGCGGCCAGTCCATGTCGTAGAAGGAATAACCCAGCCAATATTCTTCATTCATGGAGAGGACGATCCAGTGATCCCCCACGAAGAGAGCCGGGAGCTGCACATTGTTTCTGACAATCATGAAGACCGTATTTGGATCGTCCCCGGCGCCGAGCATGTCAACGTGTACCGGAAGATGCCGGAAGAGTACATCCGGCGGGTCTCGTCGTTTTTCCAGCGCCACCTGCTGGCCCGGCTAGAATGAGCTCGTGTACCCAAACGTCAGATGGGGGTGGGCCGCAACTACTTGCTGGCCTCCTAGATAGTTTTTGAAGGTTTCCACCTGCTGGTCGACCAGGGTCGCTCTCCTTTTTAGCCGTTCTCGACGGGTTTGCAAGGTACAATCGGGGCGTTGTTGAGCACCTCAAAGTGCCCCTTTTCGGGCTCTTCCGCACTTTTGGTGATGAACCGATAAGTGGAACTGGTTCAGTTCGGATGAACCTTCGAACCAGCCGGTGCAGCCATGCCGCCTGGTATCTCGGGGTAAGTCAAGGCACCTGTGTCAATGGGCTGCCCAGCTATGGGTCGCTGCCTGGAACTCCAGGTGTATGGCTTCTGGAGGATAGGTGCCAGGTCCGCTGGCGAAGTCTGCTAGATCGCTACCCGGCGATGAAGTATACGGTGTCGCAGCAGGTCCAGCTTGGCTCGCCCGTAGC
>JAKZUA010000158.1:0-5130 GCA_047516825.1 Dehalococcoidia bacterium | reverse complement strand
CAACCCTTTTGGTACAGCTCCCAGGCTTGGAACCGGCGGTACTCCCGCCAATTGGCAACTTGACTCGAATGATTCCTTTCCATGGGACCAATTATGGTACATTTTTAAGAAATGTTTAAAGGCTATTTCTAGGGTCAGTAAGTCAATTAGCTGATCCATAACCCGCAGTTGCCTTTCCCAGACCCCCTGTTCCGGTGGAGACGCGACCCGCTGAAGGCGAATTCCGCGGTGGTTCCGCGGCCTGGTTTGCCGGTTTGACAGGCCCCGGAACAGCTCCTAGACTGGCAATCACTAGTGGATATGCCATTTGAGGGAGGCATGAAAATGTTCATCGAGCCGGTGAGGATCGCCAGTCTGAGCAACACCACCTACGTGGTCGGTTCGGAATTATCCGGATGGTGCGCCGTCATCGACCCGGTGCGCGACATCGACCATTACACCTCTATCGCCGCCAATCATGGTGTGCGGATCAACTACGCGCTGGAGACCCACGTGCACAACGATTTTGTTTCCGGGGCCCGCGAGAGCTGGCCGCCACGACCGGCAGGTGGGCGCCAGCGCCTCGGGGGGCCTGCTATATCCCTCCCTGCGGCTTCAGGAGGATGACGAGCTGGACCTGGGGGAATTCAAGCTGCGGGTGCTCCATACCCCCGGTCACACACCGGAGCACATATCCTTTCTGGTAATGGAAAAAGACCGGGAAGAAGACCGCCCGACCGCCATTTTCACCGGCGGCGCCTTGATGCTGGGCGGCGCGGCCCGTGTAGACCTGCTGGGGCAGCGGATAGCGCCCTTTCTGGCCCGCTGGCTGCACAACACGATTCACGCCAAGCTGCTGAAACTGCCCAATGACGTGCGGGTATACCCCACTCACGGCGGTGGCTCTTTTTGCTCGGCCGGCCCACCTCCGGGGGATAACATCTCCAGCACCATAGCGGAGGAACGGGAACACAACCCCTTTGCGGCCCACGAGCAGGAGGAGGATTTTGTCCAGTTCGCCTTGACCGGCCTGGGTTCCTATCCGGCCTACTACAAGTACATGGCGGACATCAATCGTCGGGGCCCCGATGTGCTGGGAGAAATACCTCGACTGGCTTCCCTCACGCCTCTGTCCCTACGGCACCAGCTAGAGGAAGGCTCGATGCTGGTGGACACCCGATCCCAAAAGCCCTTCAACGAAGGCCACATCGCCGGCTCCTTCTCGGTGCCCCTGGGGGACAACTTCTCCACCTGGGTCGGCTGGGTAGTGCCCTGGCAGAAGTCGCTGGTCTTTCTGTCACCGGATCCGGCGTCTCAGGACTCCCCAGCGTCTCGCGATTCAATAGTAAGGCAGCTCATCCGCATCGGTTACGACCGGTTCAATGGCTACCTGGCCGGTGGCATGGCAGCAAGCCGGCCTGTCGCTGGAGAGCACCAACCAGATAGACTTGGAGGACCTTCACGAGCTATCCGGCCATTCCCCGCAGTCGATGATCATCGACGTACGGCAGAGCAATGAATTTCAGGCCGGTCACATCAGCGGGTCGCTTAACATTGAACTGGGCGAGCTGGCGGAACACCTGGACGGCCTGCCTCGTGAGCTACCCATCGTTGCCCTCTGCGCCTCCGGCATGCGGGCGACCATCGCCGGCAGTATTCTGCAGCGAGACGGGCGTGGTGACGTTCGTGTTGTGGACCAGGCGGGAGCTCCCGAGTGGGTTAGCCGGGGTTATCCCTCCCAGACCGGCAGCGAATAAAACAGGAGTCTCGGTTCTGGCTAAGCGAGGGCAGACAATTACTTAGAGCGTGTTTAAAAAGCCTGGCGCATTGTCCTCGCTAGAATAGAGAAATACGCATCCTGGTATGGCCTGATAATAGCCCCTTCTCCCTTGATGGGAGAAGGTTGGGATGAGGGTGATACCCCTCACCTCAATCCTCTCCCACAAGGGGAGAGGAAGCCGAAGCCCAAACCTGGATGTCACCCCGAGCGAGGCGAGGGGTCTAAACTACCCAGGACCAGGTTCTTGACGCCATTGGCTATAGTGTGACTATAGTGCGGTCTCAGAATTTAGATTCCTGCTCGCTTCGCTTCTTCGGAATGACATGAGGCGTTTCCAAATAGTTATCTAGTGGGAAGATAGCTAGGCCTGGGATGTAGAATGCTAGTCCAAGGGGCGACCCCGCCAAAATTGAGAACTGGGCGGAGCGAGGGAATAACGCGGGGGCCACACCGGTTGCCTGGTGGCCAGCCGGTAGAGGACTATAACTCCCGCCCCAAAGACGAAGCCGCCGATGTGAGCGAAGAAGGCGACGCTGACCTGATCGGATATGCCGATGGAAAGAGCCCCCTGGATTAGCTGCCACCCAAACCAGATCGCCAGCAGCCACATGGCGCGCAGCTGTATTACCGTTATCAGGAAGAAGATGACCAATACCTTGACCCGGTTGTAAGGGTAGGTGAACAGATAGGCCCCCAACACTCCCGCTATGGCCCCACTGGCCCCGATCAGGGGGGCGCTCGACCCAGGATCAATCAGCCAGTGGCTGAGGGTCGCGACCACCCCGGCCGCTAAATAGAACACCAGGTATTTAGCGTGGCCCATGCGGTCCTCGATGTTGTCACCAAAGACCCAGAGGAACATCATGTTGCTGGCGAAGTGCATCAATCCGCCATGCATGAAGAGAGAGGAGAAGATGGTGGTCCAGGTGGGGGTTGGTGTCTCGATCACACCGGTCAGAGCTGCTCCTCGGGTTAGCTCAACCGGAATAAATCCCCAGGTAAAAAAGAAGATGCTAAGGGCCTCGCTGTCCCCGCCGCCGATAACCGAGAAACCACTGATGGCCAACTCGTAGAGGAACATCAGGCCACTGATCCCGATGAAGGATACGTTGACGACGGGGAAGCTGCGATGATGGGTGTCGGCGTCGGAGAAAGGAAGCAAAAGCAGATACTCGGTTTACCCAAGAATTGGATCGGGGTGCCCTGACCCCAGCCTCTTAAATTCGGAGCGGTGAGGGCCCGCGGCCTAATGGCCCAGCTGGTCCACCGTGTGAGTAATCACCTCGGCCGCGATTCTAGGCTGCATCATCCCCATGTTTAGCATCACATGATACAGGGAAGGGTCAGAGGGATTAACCTTAAAAAACTTTCGGAAAAAGGTGAGTCTGGCCTGTTCCAATTCCTCCACGTACTTTTCAGCCTCTGGTTGACTAAAGTGCTCCCGTTCCATGGCAGTCTGGACCCTTACATCCAGCGGCGCCCACATGCCAATGTGCACCACGCCGGGAACGTCAGCCAGCATCATGTTGGCGCCTCGGCCGATGATTACCACGTCGCCGGCTTTGGCCAGGTCGGTAACCACCGCGGTGGTAGCTTCGATGAAGGCCTTGTCGTTAACGCGTTGCGTCGAGGAGGAGGGGTCACCGGCCAGCTCGATATAGGTTTCCGCGGGCAGCATCTCAATGCCTCGCCCAAAGTAGGGTTCTCCGCTAACCCCGGCGACGGCGGAGCGCTCGAGCATGGTCTGTAAAAAACGTCCCAGCTTGTCCCGGAATCGCACGACTCGCTGCTCCTTCTCGATTAGCGCCCCGACGGGTGACCCTACCAGCTTGGCCGCCTCAGCGAACACCATCCGGTCCACATAGTTGATGTTGAGCAATTGCCCTACCATCTGGCCGACCTCTATGGGACCGCTGCCAACCGGACCATTTATCGTGATTACGGGCATAATCTCCTCCCGGGGTGATAGCCGGTTCTTGGTGTTACTCGGTAGATGCGTCTTCCAGCGCCGGACTGAAGAAGAAATCATTCCCGACGGTTAGCCGGCCGCCGAAGTGGCCGGGTTTGGAATTCAGGTAGCCGGGTTGCCCAACACCCGCGCCCGGCGCCGAGAGTACTCGTCGCTCAACAGCCCCATGGCCATGGAGTCGTACCACTCATCATTCTTTCGGTGGGTTCCGCGGAGATGCCCCTCCAGCACAAACCCTAGCTGGCGAAACATCTGTAGGGCGTGCTCGTTGTATTCCGGCACATCGACCCAAACCCGGTGCAACTGGCAGGTATCGAAGGCCTGATCTAGGAGTTGAATCAGCGCAGCGGTGCCGTAGTGATGGTGCCACAAGTCTTTGCGGCCCACCAGCAAGAACAGTTGGGCTTCTAGCCGGGGCCACTCGATGACCAGTTGACCCTCGCCAATATGGTCGCCTTCTTTGGTGTAGACAGAGAGGATCTTGCGGTCATCGTCTTGGAACACCTGCTGCCATTTATCATCAGATACCTGGCGCATCTCATGGGGAGAGTAGCTGATATGAAGGGGGATGCCATTCTGGTCGACGCCGTACCAGGAGGAGTTAACTTCTGCGTCGTTGAGCCATTCGTCGACCCGTGCCACATCTTCGCGAGTAGTGGCGGTCAATTGTACTTCTGGGAACATGTCGCACCTCAGGAGAGGAGGTGATTTGCTCAGAAATACCAGGCGCCCCGTTTGAGTGCCGAGATTATATCAGCGGTATCAGGGGAAAGCAACAAAGTCATTGTTAAAGCAAGGGATTGTTACGATTGCGGCGGTAAAAAGTAGATCCCAACATCTCATACCACAAGTCTAGGTGCTTGAGCGCACCCGGAAACGCAGTGGTTCTCGCGCAGCTCTGAACAGGCAGGTTGTCCAAGATGGCCCATATGCCCAGGGGTGGCGGACCGAGGCTAACAGCTACGCCGGGGAAGGTGGTGGGAGTGCGAGAAAAACTCGTCCCCTTACGAAAGGGAGGTTGGGAGGGTAACCCCCCTCTAACTATCCTAAGCCGGGGTGAGAACCCTGGTTCTCACCCCGGCTGTTAAGACCTGTGTTCAAAGATATCCGGGAATAGCATGATTCCCGGAAATTCATTCTGGCGCAGGCCAGAATCCACCGTCATTTAAGCGTGAACCAGGGGGCCGCATCTGGGCTCCGGCGAAAGCCAGAATGACGAATCCACCGCCACCGTGCCCATCGATATTTTTGACGCAGGTTCTTAGTACTACAACGACGAGTTGTCTGGTAGGATGGCTGGACAGATGATGTTGGGTGGTTTGGGTGATGGATGCGGCGAGCTTCGAGCGGGTCTACGACAGCCTTCAGGAATTCCACGCCTTCTTTGCGGCCTCCTTCGGCC
>JAKZUA010000157.1:0-6487 GCA_047516825.1 Dehalococcoidia bacterium | reverse complement strand
CCCATGAAGCTAGACGTCCCATGACCGAATTCCTCATCGCGGTGGTTGGCCCCTTGACCAGCATCCTGCTGGCGGTAGTTTTTGGTGGCTTGAAGTTTTTTCTGAGCCCTGGCTACCTTCACTGGCAGGAGGTCCTGTTCAATCCTGGCCGAACTTCTTTAGAAGTTATTTCGCTGCATTTGGCCTGGATCAATTTAGGCCTGGGTCTCTTCAACCTGCTCCCCGGCTTTCCGCTGGATGGCGGCAGGGTTCTCCGTGCCGTGGTTTGGGGAATCTCGGGAAGCTATTGGCGGGGTACTCAGGTGGCGGCCCGAGCCGGGCAATTCCTGGGCGGGCTAATGATCCTTAGCGGGCCCGGTCTGATGTGGCTCTATTTTGGTCTATCCTTTCAGGGCATCTGGTTCGCGTTAATCGGCCTTTTCCTCTTTTCCGCGGCTACCGCAAGTTATCGTCAGGAGAAAAACCGAGAGTCGATGAGGTCCTTCCGCGTGGCGGATGCGTTTTCCACCGATTGGTTTTCTTTGCCCCGCGCAACCGCACTGGGCTCTCCTCTCGTGTCCCACGGGCTGGCCGGTCCGGAGGCGGTAATCGGAGTGCTGTCCGATAACCGGATTCAAGGGGTGGTGACGCGGCAGAATTTGGCGCTGATTCCCGCCGGCTCCTCTCCCTTTGCCACGCTGGGCCAGGTGATGGTCCCCTTGGCCTCTCTGCCCAGCGTGGGACCCGCGGAGGGAATATATGATGCCCTAGAGCGCATGGAGACCGACGGAATTACCCGACTTGCCGTGGTGAGTGATGGGCGGCTTCTGGGGTTTTTGAACAAGGAAGAAGTGCTGCGTTTCGTGGCGCGTCGTCGCGGCCCCAGCGTATAGGCCTCCCTTTAATCCTAGTTATCCGGTCCTGGTTATCCGGGCTGTGCTAGAATAGGGTCATGACAAAGGTTGGGCTTCCTCGCCAATCCCTCGGCTCCATCTACCTGGACCACGCCGGCACCACGGCCATGGATCCACGAGTCCTTGAGGCGATGCTTCCCTATTTCACCGAGTTTTACGGTAATCCGTCCAGTGTGCATACCGTGGGCCAAGAAGCTCGACACGCTCTGGACGATGCTCGGGATAAGGTCGCCACAGTTCTGGGATGCCGGTCCGGTGGGGTGGTTTTCACCGGCAGTGGCACCGAGGCAGACAACGCCGCAATACACGGCGCGGCCACCGCTCTGGCGGAAACAGGAAACCACATCATCACCTCCAGCGTAGAACACCATGCCGTGCTGCATCCCTGCCAATACCTGGAGAATCAGGGTTATGAAGTAACCTACCTTCCGGTCGACTCCTACGGCATGGTCCAGCCGGAGACGGTCTATGAGGCCATTAACGACCGGACGACCCTGGTAACCATCATGTACGCCAACAACGAAATCGGCACGGTTAATCCTATAGCCGAGATTTCCGCGGCAGTCCGGCGCCGAGCCCAAGAGCTGGAGCGAACCATAGTTATGCACACCGACGGGGTACAGGCTGCCGGTTTCTTGGACCTGAATGTGCGCCGGCTGGGAGTGGACATGCTCAGCCTCTCCGGCCACAAATTCCACGGGCCCAAGGGCGCCGGCGTGCTCTACGTGGGGCGCGGCATCCCCTACTTGCCGCTGATCCTGGGGGGCGGTCAGGAACGGGAGCGCCGCTCCGGCACCGAAAACATTGCTGGAATAGTGGGATTAGCCGTGGCTCTGGAGCTGGCGAACTCCTCCCGGAAGGAGACCGGCGCCCACTGCGCGGCGCTCCGCGACCGGATCATCAGCGTTATCGCGGAGGGGATTGAAGGTAGCCACCTTAACGGTCATCCCACCGAGCGGCTGCCCAATAACGTCAACTTCTCATTTGAAGGAGTTGAGGGAGAGTCCATCCTGCTGGGGCTGGATTTGGCGGGTATCGCCGCGTCCAGCGGCAGCGCATGCAGCTCCGGTTCCCTGGAGCCGTCCCACGTTCTGCTGGCTTTGGGTCAAACCGCGGAGCTGGCGAGGGGCAGTTTAAGGTTGTCTCTGGGCAAGGACAATACCAGCGAGGAAGTGGAACGATTCCTCCAGGTTCTGACCGACCTGATACAGCAACTGCGTCAGCTACCTACCCTCAGCACCGTTGGGCCCACCGACTCCATCAGATACCGATGATCTTCGACCAGATTCCAATGGGAATCAGGCAAGGGGCTCTATCTCGATTATTAACCTCCCGACCCCTGCTTACCTCCTCACGCCCGGCCGTTTTTCTCCCGCTGCTCTTGGCGCTTTCAATCAGCTTTGTGGCGTGTAGTGACGTCTCCCCGGCCTTTGGACAATACTACAAGGGCCGGACCCTGCACTTAAATGTGGTTAAGTTGGAGAGAACTCCGGAGCTTTTGTACCTGAGCGGGACCCAACACTACCGGATTCGCCCCTCGGAGGAGAATCTGGAGTTGGTGCTGCTAAGGGTCAAGGTCGAAAACCATACCGCTACCAGCGCCATAGTCAACATCGATAGCCAAGCCGCGGAGTTACGGGATTTTTTTCGCGGTAAATACCCCCCCATCAAATTAAGCGATCGGACGGAGGTTGTGGATGCCCCCGCTAATCCGGCGGATGAGCGCTGCGCACGCCCACCTCGCCATCCGGGGGATGAGGAGTGTTTCGTTTTTCTCTGGAACAGTTCTGTGGACGGTACCAGCAAGGCTTTTGAATTGCAGAGGGGCCACGGTATTGATGGCTTAATGATATTCGAGGCGCCCAAAGACACGAAATTCCGCGAGTTTAGATGGCGGGCCGGGGATACCCTAAGCATTGAATTCTGAGGTCCACCGGCCCACATAGCACTTCTGGATCCTCCTCTGCGCCGCCCCCTGGGCGCAGGCTTTTCCACCTGATGGCCGGCTCTGGCATCCCCCTGGCGGGCATATTTGCGCCCCAGCCGGAATTGGCGGCCAGCGTGGGAGTTCTGGCGTTGATCAGCCTGGGACTGGACCTAATGCGCTTCCGAATGGCCGGGCTAAACCGTCTGTTTCTGCGTTGGTTGGCGCCTCTGCTGAAGCATGACGAGGACCATAAAATTACCGGCGCCAGCTATATGCTCGCCGCCGCACTTATCGCTTTTTTGGCCTTTGATCGGCAGGTGGCGGTTCTGGCCCTGTTTTTCCTGGCCTGGGGGGATCCGGCAGCGGCGTTGGTGGGGTCCAGAACGCCCGGACCACGATTGTTGGGCAAGTCCCCGGGCGGTACGGCGGCCTTTGCCGGAGTGTCGCTGTTGGTTGTTTTGGCGCTTAGCCTCACCGGGGTAGTCGACTATCATTGGGGCATGCTGGTGGGAGGGTTGGTGGCGGCCTTGGTGGAGCTGGCCCCGCTGCCCGTGGATGATAATCTGACCATCCCCCTGGCCAGCGGCGCGGCTATGCAGCTGCTGGTTGGGTAAAGTGTAAGAGAGCTACTGAGGGCGCCCGCCCGACTATTACCCCACGAGGTTGACTAGAAGAGCCTAATCATGGGAACTCGATTACTTCGGCGCGCTCTCGTTGGAAGCGGAGATAGGCGGCCTTCTTCATGGCCGGCCGGTGGGCCTGCACAATTTCCTTTCCTTTGACGCCGCCATCGGCCAGCAGGTCTATGACCACCATAGCCATGATCTTGGCCGGGTTTACCACCGCCGATTCGTAGTCGGTGATCAGGTAATCCTTGCTGTGGCCCGCGCCCACCGCTCCCGCGGTGTAGGGATGGCAGACCGGCATCAGCTGGCTCAAGTCGCCCATGTCGGTCGAGCCGCCTCGATTACGGCGGGGGGGCATCACCATCACATTACCCTCTCCCAGCAAATCAGTGGCGTTCTGCTGAAAAAGCTCCAGCAATCGGTTGTCGTGGCGCATGGGCAGGTAGCCCGGGATGTTGGTGATCTTGACCGAAGCTCCCACCGCCATGGCTCCGGCCTTGAAGCACCGATCCACCACGGCGGCATTCCTGACCACCGCCTCCGGAGTGCCGGAGCGGACCCGCCATTCCAGCCGAACGTCGGAGGGTACCGCGCTGACGGCTTCCCCACCCTGGGTCATGATGCCGTGAATGCGGACCGTGTCATCATCCTTGAATGTTTCTCGATTGGCGTTGATCGCCTGCAAGGCGAAGGAGGCGGCGTTGAGGGCGTTGATGCCCAGATGCGGCGCCGCGCCGGCGTGGGCGCCCCGACCGGTGAACTGCACATACTTCACCAGGTGTCCGTTGCTGGTGCCCCCCATGGCAAACTTGCCCTCACCTATATCGCTGGCGGTGTGGCACATCACTGCCAGGTCCACGTCGTCGAACTCGCCAAGACCGATCAGCTCCTGCTTGCCACCCATGAACTCCAGCTTCTTATCTTCGCGGAGCTGCAGGCGTCGCCCCACCTCGATGAACTCTTCGGCGGGTACGGCGAAGGGTAAGATTTCACCGGAAAGCTCGGCGAGCACCTCTTTATGGCTAAGCCCCAGCGTCGCTCCCAGCATCATTCCTATCTGGCAATGATGCCCGCAAGCGTGAGCGGCCCGCGTCTCCGGGTCGGCGTGGGGATGCTCGTCCACTATTAGGGAGTCCAACTCCCCGATAACGGCGACCCGTGGTCCCTGCCCGGCCCCCCCGGAAATGCGACCCTTCACGCCGGTGAGGGCCAGACCGTCGCGGTGCTCGATCCCCATCTGGTCCATTTTGGATTTCACCAGATGGGCAGTTTTAATTTCGCTAAAGCCCGGTTCCGGATTGGCCAAGATTTCCCTGGCCACGCCGATTATATCGTTTTTCCCAGCGTCTATGGCCGCGCAGGCTCTTTGCTTGAGCTCCTCTCTAGTTAACATAACTAGGCGGACTCGAAGGTCTCTTCCTTGGTTAGACTCCTCAGCAATCCTAGATATTCCTGCCGGGTCATTTCCGGCCGGTGCTGGGCCACAATCTTGCCCCCTTTGGCCGCGCCCTCAGCCAAGGCGTCCACCACGGTGGCGGCCATCGCTTTGGCGGCAGTGATGACGGCCAGATTATAGTCCTCTACTACGTAGGTAGCGCCGTGTCCCAGGCCAGTGGCGCCGCCCACGTAGGGATGAATCGCCGGCATCAGATGACTGACGTCTCCCATGTCCGTGGAGCCCGTCCGGTGGTTGACATGCCCGACGTTGTCTTCGCCAACCAGAGCGGCCGCATTGGGCGCAAAGGTATCCGAAAGATTCTTGTCCTGTTTCAAGGGCAGGTAGCCCGGTATGGTCTGGATTTTTACCTTGGCTCCCACCGCCAACGCCCCGGCCTTCAGTGCCCGGTCAACCTTCTGATTGGCGTCCATGATGGCTTCCAGGGTCCGACCCCTAACGAAGGTCTCCATCCGAACGTCGGCGGGCACCGCGCTCACCGCCTCGCCGCCCTTGGTGATGATGGGGTGGACTCGGACGGTGTCTTCGTCCTTAAAAGTCTCCCGATTGTAGTGGATGGCGCTTAGCGCCAGGGTGGCGGCGTTCAGCGCGTTGATGCCCAGGTGCGGCGAACCACCGGCGTGGGCGCCCCGGCCGATGAATTGCATCTTCTTGGCCACAGTACCGTTATTGGTCCCGCTGATGCAGATCTGGCCCTCCTCCTTGTTGCTGGTGGTATGCATCATCATGGCCAGGTCCACGTCATCGAACTCGCCCAGCTTGATCAGCTCCGGTTTGCCGACCAGAAACTCGATCTTGCCGGCCTGCCGCAAACCGTCCCGATATTCGATCTCTATGTATTCTTCCGCGGGTACCGCCATCAAGGCGATGCGGCCGCTGAGGGAGGACAATACATCGGGCTGCATCAGGCCCATCGCCGCTCCCAGCAGCATCCCTATTTGACAGTGATGCCCGCAGGCGTGTGCCGCGCCGGTGGCCGGATCGGCAAAGGGATGCTCGTTAACGATGAGGGAGTCCAACTCCCCCAGCAGCGCCATGGTCGGTCCGGGACCGCCGCCCAGCAGATCGGCCCGAACACCGGTCATAGCCAGTCCCGCGCGGAAAGGAATGCCCAACTCGGCGAATTTGTCCGCCACCAATTGCGAAGTCCGGGTTTCACGGAATCCGGGCTCCGGATTGCTCAGAATGGTTTGGGAGATGTTGATAATTTCGTCGGCCCGGGAATCGATCTCCCCAAAGACCAAGCGTTTCAGTTCATCGGCAGAAGGCATCGCGCCACCCCATTGCCAGTCGCTAGATTTCTGAATCAGGTAGGAACAGATTCTAGCAGAGTCGTAGGGAAATGGATACCCGGCTGCTTAATTACGCAGGGCAATCGCGTCTTATTATCTTTCTTAAATTTGTATAAAATAGTAATCATCATGACGAAACTAGGGAGGGGTAATGATGGTTCAGGCAACAGGCGCACCCATCGCCGAATACTTCGCGGCGTTGGACGACCCGAGGATTGATCGTACCAAGCGGCACAAACTCTTGGATATCGTCACCATTGCCCTTTGTGCCACCATCTGCGGCGCTGATTCTT
>JAKZUA010000156.1:0-5871 GCA_047516825.1 Dehalococcoidia bacterium | reverse complement strand
CGGGGCGGCTCATGGGCCTTGTAGGAGGGCTGGTAGTGCATTTCGTAGAATATGTCCAGCGGGTAGGAGCCCTGGGAGCAGCCGGCCAGGGTTACCAGGCCCACCAGCAGCGAGATGCCCAGCAACACCTTTTTGCCAGGTTGCGGGACCCGGTTTCGGGACGGATTTCCTATGTTGGCGAATTTGCTCTTCATCTTACGCTTTCGGGCGCTCTTCAGGGCAGCGACCGGCTAAGTCTCCCGCTTGACCTCAACCGCTCCGGCCTGGGTCATCAACTCCTGCACCTGGTCATGCTGGTCCTCTTCGGTGGTTACCAGCACTCCGATAAAACCTTCCGTGATCCGATTGTCGTACAGGCCCAGTTTGGGTTTGGGAAGGCGGGACTCGAACACAATGCCCAGTACGGTGAACAGGATAGCGCCCAGCATGGTTCCTTCGTAGGTCACCACGGCCATGGGCGGCAGGGAAAGTATCGGCTTGCCGCCGGTAACCAGCGGATAGGCGAACTGGGTCATGGAAGTAAGCAAAACCCCGGAGGTCAATCCCAGCAGGGCACCAATGAAGGGAAACAGGTATATGCGGTGCTTCTCCTCCCGTTCTCCAAAAGCCCCCTCCGGATAAGGAGAATCGGTTAGGAAATCGTATTCATCCTCGGAGATACCAGCTCCCTTCAGGGCATCCCCTGCGTCGGCAGCGGCATTGGCATCGCTAAACAGCCCCAGCAATGGACGTTTCGCCATAGTATCAAACCTCTTTTACCTGACCTGGCCCCGCGGCCATCGGATAGCCGGAGACTTAATCACGGAAAGCTAAATCCCAGAGAACAATATGTAAGATATTAATCCTCCCGATATACGGCCGGGACCGTCCGGCGACCGATCTGAATCTCGGTTTTCAGTATGTCGCCTTCCTTGATGTCGTAAAGCGGCACCAGAGGGATAGCCCGGCTGAACAGCAGCATGAGCATTGCTACCAGAGCGAAGGTGGCGGTTACGATGATGATTTCGGGAATGCTGGGGGCGTACATGTTCCAGCTAAAGGTGAAAACCTGGCGGTTGGCCAACCCGGGCACGATGATCAAAAATCGCTCCAACCACATTCCAATGTTCACCGATATGCAGGCTATGGACATGATCCACAGGTTGCGCCGGCAGTAGCGGCTCAGCCATATAGATACCGGAAGGAAGTATGTTGTAATTACGAAAACCATGCTCCAGGCGCTGACCGGCCACTGGGTGAACTGCAGGCTCCTTACAGCGATCTCGTCGGCCTCTCTGCCGTAGATGCCGAAGATGACCTCCATGGCAAAAAAGTAGAACCAGCCGGTGGCCACCACTATCAGCAGCCTACCTAGGGCATCGATGTGCTCGTGCCGAATATAGGCCTGCCAGCCATAGCCCCATCGCAGCAGAATCAGTACGAAGGCCACCGCCGACACTCCGGAGTGAACCGCTCCCACCACAAAGTAGGGAGCAAAGATGGTGGAGTGCCAGGATTTGACCGCCATGGCCATGCCGAAATCCCAAGAGACTATGCTGTGCACCGACACGAACACGGGCAGGATCAGGGCGGACAGCAGCACTCCCGAGATTATCTGCAGCTTCCACTGGCGAGGGTTGCCCTGCCAGCCCAGGGAGAGCATGGAGTAGATCTGATGCGTAATGCCGGTGGTCCGGTCTCGAAGCACGGCGAAGTCGGGTATCAAGGCTATCAGCACGAACAGGGAGCTGGATGTCAGATAGGTCAAAATTGCGCTGGGGTCCCAGATCAGCGGCGTCCTGATATTGGGCCAAATGCCCCTGGCGAAGTCGTAGGGGAAGGCCCAGTACAGGATCCGCCAAGGACGGCCGGTATGGATTATGGGCATGCTCATGGCGGTCATCAGCGAGAATATGGTCAAAACCTCGGCCGCCCGGGTGGCGGGACGGCGCCACTCGGCCTTGGCCAGCCGCAAAATGGCCGACAGCATTACTCCAGCATGGCTGATGCCGATCCAGAAAACGAAGTTGGTGATGAAGAAGCCCCACACCACCGGCCGGTTCAGATTGGTGATGCCCAGGCCTCGATTAATCATCACACCGATGACTATTGCCGCGGTCAGAACTATTAAGCCCAGAATCGTCACCACCGGCCAGAACCACCGGGGTGTGTCTAGTATGGACCGAAGCAGGTCCCGGTTCACTTCGGTTGGCGTTAGGACCCTACCTTCCTGCATGGAAGCTCCTGTACATCATTGGTCTCAGGACCGTCGTGGGTCTAATGACCGCCGGGCCGAGCCGGGAATCGGGGTCAACGGGAGAATTCGAGTCATCACTCCGGCTTGGCCAGAATCATATACTCCCCTCGGAACAGTTTGCCCATGCGCTGGTACATGGCGCCTTCCTTGACTTCCCAGATGGACATAACCGGGAACAGCTTGGCGGCCGCCAGGTAAACCAGGGCCGCAGCGCCAATGATTCCCAGCACCATGAATATGTCCCATTGATCCGGGATTACCCCATCCTGAATCCGGGCCCGGGTCAGGCCCAGCGAATACAACTCTCCGGGAAATTCTTTAAAGTCGACGGCGTTGAAGGACCCCACAAAAATGCGAATGCTGAACAAGAATCCACCGATCAGGGCCGATAGGCCCGCTAGGGCCGGTCCCCAGGCGGTTTTCCGCACCGGATTCCATAGCAGAATGAAGAAGGGAACAAAGAAGCTGAAGACCACGTTGGCCCAGAAAACTGGGGCGTAGCTCTCGAACATCAGATATCTGAGAATGCTTTCCTCCACCTCCAGACGTCCGTACCAGAAGGTGATGAAAAATGCGAAGAGGTGGTAGGTCCACAGCAGGCTGAGGCCCAGCAGAATTTTACTGGCCGACCAGAACAGGGAAATTCCAATGTATTCCTGGTATCCTCCCCACTTCCGCAGGATAAAAAGAATCACCAGCAGCAGGCCCAAGGCATTCTGGAAGGCTATTATGGTGTAAAGGGGTGGCAAGATGGAGTCTTTCCAGCCGGGAATCAAGCTCATGGCGAAGTCGGAGACGATCAGGAAATGTACGAAAACAACCAGCATGAAGTAGAAACCGCCCAGCAACATCATGCCGGCCTTGTGCTGAATCCACTGCCGCTTGGTCCCGTACCAGCGGCCGGCCAATAAGCCGTAAACGCTGCGCCGAAAGCCGCTGACGCTGTCTCGGGACTGAGCCAGGTCCGGCATCAAAGAAAGCCACAGGATCGCCATGCTGGTCACTGCCAGGCCCACCAGACCCAAAATATCATACAATGCCGGTGCGCCTGCGGGCACCCAGGACGATCCCAGCCAGATGGCCCGGCGGGCCGCCATCTCGCCCTCCATGCCGGGCACGAAGGCGGGATTTTCTATGGCAGGCAGCACGATGACCATGGGGATGAAGAGCAGGACGTTAAGAACTCCCACCACGGCGAAGAGCTCAGCGACCCGGGACAGAGGGCGGCGCCAGTGGCTTTTGGTGAACCGGAAGGCCGCCGTCGCCAGCGGGGCCCCACTGGTTACCATGAAGACGAAGGAAAAGCCCGCCATGTAATAGCCCCAGGCGTTGTAGTTGTCCAGGCCGTCGGCGGAAACCCGAAACAGGAATCCAACCACTCCCACGGCTGCCAATAACGCCGCTACTGACAACGCGACGGTATAAGGCGTGCAACGCCGGGTCGTCCTTTCCATTACCTGGGCGGTGACTTGGTCCGCCTGGGGAAAGACCCACATGCCGGCCGGGCTGCTCCCGCTGGAATGCTCAGCCATGGTGTTCCTTTTCGCCTATGGGGTAAGGTTCCACCTTCTTCAGGTAAATTACGTTGGGCGAAGTTGCCAGCTCCTCCAGCAGCAGGTAGCTCCTGGTGGTTCGGTCGTGCTCGTGGTGAATGTCGTGGGCGCGTACGTCATCAAAGTAAGGCCTGATCTTGGTATTGGGGTCCAGCTGGTCGCCGAAGGTCAAGGCGTTGGTGGGGCAGGCCTGGGCGCAGGCGGGCATATAGTTTCTCTCCGCCATGTTCTGGTCGTTGAGCCGGCCTCCGCTTCGCCGCTCCACCTCCAACTCCCCTCGGCGCAGGCGCTGAACGCAGAAGGTGCACTTCTCGGTGATGCCGCGGGTGCGCACCGTTACGTCCGGGTTCAGGTAGTTCTCAAAGCTGGCCGGCCAGGTCGGGTGCCAAAAGTTGTAGAAGCGGACCTGGTAGGGACAGTTGTTGATGCAGTAGCGGGCCCCGATGCAACGGTTGTAAATCTGAACGTTTAGGCCTTCGTCATTTCGGTAGGTGGCGAACACCGGGCAGACCGGCTCACAGGGAGCGTTGGAGCAGTGCTGGCACATGATGGGGATAAAGCGGGCCTTTACGTTGGGGAATTCCCCCTCCCAATACCGCTCGATGCGTATCCACTCGAAGGCCCGCTTTTCCAGGAAGGCGGACTTTTCGTTAATGGGCAGGTTATTCTCGGCCTGGCAGGCGACTACGCAGGCCTGGCAGCCGGTGCAGCGGTCCAGGTCCACCACCATACCCCAAGTGTGGTCTATTCGGTTAGTTACCATGTTTTATCCTGCCGGCCGTATTGTTGTATCGGGTCTGGGTGTGCCGCATTCTAATGGCCTCCCGGATTCACGGTCTTGATGACTTCCTCACCGGGGTTGTTAATAATCTGGTTGCCAATCTCCCTGGCGCCGAACTCCCCCTCAAACTTGGAGACTCGGAGGCTCTCTCCGGTGTCCGCCAAGCGCACCCGGTTGCCGGCCCAGGCCAAGGCCCCGGTTTCGTTGACCTTGGCGGCGTCTAATATACCAAGAATATTGGAGCTTTCCCTTTCCTCTCCATTCACCGCGTAGCCGGGCCCGTTGCGACGGCCTTGACCCACCGGCACGGCGACCACGTCGGGAGGCAGGGCCGGATTGGGGTACAGCAGTGCCTGGATGAATCTCCCGTTGGCTTCAATTCGGATAACATCCCCCTCGCGCCAGCCCATATCGCTGGCCCGCCGGGCGTTTACCTCTACCCAGGTCTGCCAGGTAACGGTGGTAATGGGGTCGGGAGCGGACTGCGCCCAGGGCAGGTGAGTGTTCCGGCCGTCCAGCAGAGTGTTGTGGGCAAAGGGAATCAGGTAAAATTCCCCGGAGCCCAGAGCCAATTGCTCCGACGCCCTTTTGGCTATCTGGGTGTAAAGACCTCCGACCGGGTTGACCGCAGGCCCGGTGTTTTGCTCATCCCACCAGCCGCCCTGCCGCAACAGCTTGGTCCAGAACTCCCCTTCAGAGCCGGCGTCAATGGAGCCGCGATTCAGCGCGAAAAGGGCTTTGGAGCTTTCTTCAATGGCTTCTTGCAGGCTATTCCAGGGAAGGTGGGCGTCCTCCCTAAGTTCCTGGGCCGTGCTCAGGAGAATATCTCCAAAGCTGCGGGGGTCCAAGTTGCCCAGGGGATTGACCACGGGCTGCTGGATGCCAACTACTTGATGCCCCGGACCGGGGTTGGGGATATCGGCGCCCCAGTCCTCCAGGTATACCCGGTCGGGAAGGATCAGGTCGGCCAGGGCGCTGGTTTCATCCAAGAAGGGGGAAAAGCTGACCGTGAATACCCCGGCCCCTTTAATGGCGTCCTCAAGCCCCACGGCCTGGGGCAGACCGTAAACCGGGTCGGCCTGATGGACCATCAGCAGCCGGGTTTTCCCTTCGTTCAAGGCTGATACTGTGTCTCGCCAATCGGATATCGATGCGGCGACTGGCGGTTGGGGCCACATTGGCAGGGGGCTCTTGGGGTTGAACCGGAGGCCGCCGGGGGCCCCCACGCTGCCGACCAGGTAGTTCAGCGCGTAGATGGCTTCCAGATTGAAGAGACCGTTTTCCTGCGCCCCGGCCGAATC
>JAKZUA010000155.1:0-4241 GCA_047516825.1 Dehalococcoidia bacterium | reverse complement strand
TGGCGCCGGCAGCGGGGGCTATAGCCCGAGGGCCTGCACGCCCAGCTTGGCCAGGTCCTCATCCTCCTGCGAGCTAAGGCCGCTGACGCCGATGGCTCCCAACACGTCCCCACTCGCCGGGTCCAGCACCACGGCGGCTCCTTGGGCCGACACCAGATTCGGATTGCCAAAATCGCTGACGGTACGACCCTGACTCTTGAGTCGCTCGGCGTAGTCGGCGGAGTTCACGCCTGACAGGGCCGAGGTGTAGGCCTTCCGGATGGCGAAGGTCTGAGGGTTGGGGCGGCATTTGTCCATCCTGGCGTAGCTAACCAGGCTGCCGGCATCATCGACTATCGCCATGGCCACCGGGCGGTTGGGCTCCTGGGTAGCCTTTTGAATCATGGCCTGCATGGCCTTCTGGGTTTGCTCCAGACTCAGTATAGATTTGTTGTACATCTGCTAACCTCCAGCTTGGGGAATGGCTCATTCTACTCTGGGACCCATAGGCTGACAAGCAACTGAGCGTTGACCCGAGCGGTTGACCCCAAAATGCCAGCCCCTTTACAATGCTCCCTGCTACCCGGGCTAATAGCTATTAGGGCTGATCACTACCGGAGTGGCCGTGGAAAAATCGGCAGCACCCAACTGAGGAGATGATATGGAGAAGGTAGGATTCATAGGTCTGGGCAACATGGGCGGTGGCATGTCGGCCAACATCCAACGCGCCGGGAATCCGATGGTGGTTTTTGACCTGCGCGAGGAAGCCGCCAAACCCCTGCTGGAGGGAGGCGCCCGACTGGCCAACTCGCCGGCGGAGGTCGCGGAGCTGAGCGACGTGGTCTTCACCTCTCTCCCCGGACCAAAAGAGGTCGAGGCGGTGGCCTTGGGTTCCGGCGGAATCCTCGAAGGCATTCGGCCCGGCAGCGTCTACGTGGACCTGTCCTCCAGCCGGCCTTCGTTAATTCGCCAGATGGAGCCGACCTTTCGCCAAAAGGGGGTCCATATCCTGGACGCACCGGTCAGCGGTGGCAAATCCGGAGCTGCCAGCGGGGATTTGGCGGTGATGGTCGGGGGAGAGCGGGAGATTTTCGACCGCATCAAGCCGATTCTAGACTCCTTCGGCGACAAGGTGTTTTACGCGGGAGCCATCGGCGCCGGGTCCATCTGCAAGCTGGTCCACAACATGATCGGCCACAGCGTGCGCCAGGCCATTGCCGAAGGACTGACTTTAGGAGTGAAAGCCGGGGTCGAGCCGGAGGCGTTGTGGGAGAGCGTTCGTCGGGGTTCTTTGGGGCGAATGCGAGTCCTCCACGAGGGGCTGGTCAGGACCATGTTTCGCGGTGAGTACGAACCCGCCAGCTTCGCCCTGAACCTGGCCTTCAAGGACATTTCCCTGGCTACCGAGTTGGCCCGGGAGTACAACGTTCCCATGCCCATGTCCACCCTGGCGGAGCAGATCGCCATGCAGGCCATGAACCGGGGCTGGGCGGAACAGGACAGCAGCGTTACGGTTCGGCTGCAAGAGGAACAGGCCCAGGTGGAGGTCCGCGCACCTCATCTGGACCCGGCCAAGGCCGGAAGGTTTATTACCACTCACCCGGACGACGACTAGACTACGGCCCCACGAGAGGCTGCGTAAGAAGGTTCAAGAACCTAGTAATCGGACCTTGAACACCCTCTTAAACCAAGTCTGCTTAAAAGTGGTAGGGGCGCACGGCCGTGCGCCCCTACGGAACTACCGTGCCCAAAACATACCGTCTTTATCCAGAATCGGTATTAGACACAAACCTCTGGCGCCACCAACAGCCGTTAGGACCCGGCGCAGGCCTGAGCCCGGCACATTTTGGTGGAATAATTGGCCAGAATAATTCGTTGGAAAACCGTGTGCATTTTGCTTCCAGTTGAAAAAGGGGAGGGTTCCCGGCCGGTCTCCCGAATATGCCGGTAAAGCTACGGTGATGGGCCGATCCGGCCCGGCGGTTGACCTAGCCTCCTTGACATAAAACTGCTAGTCTATTGCGTCATCATTTTCCGCCGGGGAGGCCAGCCGTTTCGATGCTCGAAAGTTTGGGGAGGGAAGAGTCAGGGACTGAAGCTTTCGGTACTGAACGGGCTGGGAAAGAATTATCGGCCGGGGAAGTGTGGCGCGCCACGCTGGGCGAACTCCAACTCCAGCTCCCCCGCAACACCTTCGATACCTGGCTCAAGCCCACAGAGGGCATCAGCTACCAAAATTCTCAATTCGTGGTGGAGGTTCCCACCCCCTTTGCCGTTGCCTGGCTGGAACGGCGGATGTACCAGTCCATTCAGAAGACAGTGGAGAAGGTCACCGGCGGCCCAGCGGACATTCAGTTCCAGGTAAAGGCGGGTAATGCGGTCGCGAGTAACCCGCCGGCGAGGACAGCCACCCTACCGCCCCAGCCGGAGCCGGGGGAGGGAGAACCAGCCCCCGCTCCAGCCAGGCTGTCCACCACCAGCACCTTCAATCCCCGCTACGGATTCAACTCCTTTGTGGTGGGTCCTTCCAACCGGCTGGCCTTCAGCGCGGCCCAGGCAGTGGTCGAGGCTCCTGGTAAAATGTACAACCCCCTTTTCATTTACTCGGGAGTTGGCCTGGGTAAGACCCACCTCCTGCACGCCATCGGACAGGCCAGCGCCGACCTGGGCCTGGATGCGCTCTACGTTTCCTCGGAGCAGTTCACCAACGAGTTCATCTCGGCCATCCGCAACCGGACCACCGAAGAGTTTCGCAGCCGCTTTCGCAGTGTGCAGGTGTTACTGACCGACGACATCCAGTTCATGAGCGGCAAGGAGCAGACCCAGGAGGGGTTTTTCCACACCTTTAACGACCTGCACAATTCCGGTCAGCAAATCGTCATCACCTCCGACCGTCCTCCCAAGACCCTGGCCTTGCTGGAAGATAGGCTCCGTTCCCGCTTCGAGTGGGGGTTGATCGCCGACATCCAGCCGCCCGAGTTGGAAACCCGCATGGCTATATTGAAAACCAAAGCCGAGGAACATCAGCTATCCATAAGTGACGGCATCATTGAGTTCATCGCCAAGCGGGTGCAGAAGAACGTGCGGGAGTTGGAGGGCAGTCTCAACCGGGTGGTAGCCTATTCGGACCTGATGAATGTACCGGTAACGCTGGACCTGGCATCCCGGGTTCTCCAGGACCTGGCCACCGACGCGGCTCGTCACGCCATCGACCCAGGACGTATCATCGGTGAAGCCTCCCAATACTACAAGGTATCTACCACGGAACTGCTGGGAAGAAGCCGGACCAAAACCATCGCCCTGGCGCGCCAAGTCGCCATGTACCTACTAATGTATGAGCTGGAGATGTCTCCCACCCAGATAGGCCGCCTGCTGGGCGGGCGGGACCATTCCACAGTGATCCACGGCGCCGGTAAGATTAACGCCGAAATCAACGAAGACCACCAACTGCGGCTGGATGTCCTGACGATCAAGGAAGCTCTTTTCAGCTGAAGACTAACCCTCAGCCTTTCCTCTTTGGCTTTCCCCTCCGATTAAACGTTGATAACCCCCGATTTTTCGTTGACAACCTGGCTTTTGGGTGGGAAAACAGAATTAAATCAGTGGAATACCGGGCATTCAGGTTGAAGTAATTCTTAAACTCCCTGTTGTCAGGAAAGCTCCTCATCGCCGCTAGCGGCTATCCACTCTTCCAGATGGATTATCAACCGTTAGATATGTTGCGTTGTCTCCCGGTGCGATAATGTTTTCGAGTTACCTGTACGAAGATGAGCCACAGAACTGAGTTTATTACTGCAGTGGGCAAGATAGCCAGAAGGATTTCATCGGGAAGGAGCCTAAACCAAAGCCAAAGTGAAATCTACATCGACACCGGATTGGGCAACGCTGCCAACACCGTCATTCCGGCGAACGCCGGAATCCAGGGAACGGTGCAGAATGTACTTTCCTGGACACCGGCTTACGCGGGTGTGACGAAGGGTTTTGCTCTTTCGGGTTGCGCAAACTAACGCGCTGCCGCTTGCCGAAGCAGACTTTGGGATTCGGCTGAATGTAGGTTTCACCTTGGGATTAGTTTAGTTCTTTGTCTGCGCCGCCGGTAGCCTGCCTTTCGGGGCGGGCCGTGAGGTTTGGTCGGGAATTGCAAGAGTCTTAAATCACATCCTGCGCGGCCCGAATTCCCGGAGATCGCCGTACCGGTCCCCCGGCCGGCTCCGGGCTTGAATATCCGCCCCAGCGTTCCGAAGAACCGGTCTGTCAGGGAC
>JAKZUA010000154.1:0-10952 GCA_047516825.1 Dehalococcoidia bacterium | reverse complement strand
GACCATTTGGGTGAGGGAGTTGAAGGCGGTTACGACACCACCGCTGCCCCGGCGGGCTTCGGTGCGTCCGTCGGGAGTAACCTGGTGCTCTACCGGGCCCCGATTAGTGGCCAGAATCAGAGGCCGTTGGGACAGGACCGTTTCGCACAGGTGCTGCAGGTCAGCCATAGGCCTTTCCCGAGCCGACACTTCCATTAATCCCTCGCCCCACCTGGGTCCCGCTATCGCTGATATCGCTGCTGGAAGGCTGCCAAACCGCGATGATGTGCTGGTAGGGGCTAACGAACGTTAAGGAGTTTTTAGGTTAGCCGGAATGCGACGGGGTTGTCAAGTTACCGAATTGACTCATAAAAAATGCCACCGAAAGGAGTATCGTTGCCTTGTAAAAAATTGTTGGTGAGTGGTGGGGCATGATGTAGAGCAGATTCAGCCGCTGGCAGCGCGCGGATGCCCGGAATTGTTACGGGGGATTTATGTAAACCATGGTTGGAGGACGCAGCGAATTGGAACATTACATAACGTATGTTGTGCGAACCAACCTGTAGAATTTTTGGGTCTGGGGCGGAATGGACTCATCAATTCAGGAGACGGGACCGGCCGGTGGCGGGTTGACTCACCGTCAGCGGACCATCCATGTCGATAAGCTGGGATTCGATTTTCTCCAGCAGGTCGTCGAAATTCCAATGCTTGGCCGCGGAGATCAGCGCGTTGGGGAGCCGGTCGGAACCAGGGCGATCCGTCCCGGGAAGCACGGCTAAACCCTCGCCATCGGTTTTCTCCGGCAGCAGGTCCATCTTATTCAACACCAGTAATCTGGGCTTACCCAGCAGGCCCAGGTCCTCAAGGGTATCCTCCACCACTTCTGTTTGTTCCGAAGCCTTGGGGTGAGTCACGTCGATTAGGTGCAGCAGAACGTCCGATTGGGACAGCTCTTCCAGGGTCGCCCGAAAAGCCGCCACCACCGCCGGAGAGAGCTTTTGGATAAAGCCCACCGTGTCGGTCAAGAGCAATTCTGCCCCCGATGGAAGCCTGATGCGACGGGTCACCGGGTCCAGGGTCGAGAATAGCTGATCCTCCGCTTCGACTCGGGCATCGCTGAGGGCGTTGAACAGGGTGCTTTTGCCGGCGTTGGTATATCCCACCAGGCTGGCCATAGGGATGCTGGCCTTCTTGCGGCGTCCCATGTACACCGCCCGGCGCTGCTTCACCCGATCTAGCTCAGCCTGAATTTTCTGAATGTGCCGGCGGATGATGCGGCGGTCCGTCTCCAGCTGGGTTTCGCCGGGGCCTCGAGTGCCAATGCCGCCGCCCAGCCGTTCCAGATGGGACCATTGGCCAACCAGCCGCGGCAGCAAGTACTGGTGCTGGGCCAGTTCAACCTGCAATTGGCCTTCATGAGTACGGGCGTGGCGGCCAAAGACGTCGAGAATCAGGGCGGTACGGTCGATTACCTTGGTCTGGAGCGCTTCTTCCAGGTTTCTCTGCTGGGTGGGGGTTAGCTCATCGTCAAAGATGACCAGGTCGGCCCCTTCCTCTTGGGTCATCTCCTGAAGCTCTTGAAGCTTACCCTTGCCAAGGTAGGTGGTAGTAAAACGCTGCGCCCTTTGGGTTACTTCTCCGACCACCTGGGCGCCGGCGGAGTCGGTTAAATAGGCCAGCTCCAGTAGGGAATCCTCCAGACTCCACAGGTGGTCACCTCGCCGCAGTTCTACGGCGACCAGGATGGCGCGTTCCGGCTCCAGTCCAGTGGTAATAGTTTTTTTGGGTATGGGGTCATCCTCCCTTGGGTGGCGGGATGCGCCAGGTTTCCAATCTCTGGCACCCCTTCTCCACCTGCTCATCCGGTGTGGTGAGGGAAAGTCTTATGTAACCTTCGCCGTATTTGCCGTAGCTGGAACCTGGGGTCACCACAATATCGATGTCTTCCAGCAGCCGGGCCGCTAATTCCGCAGAGGTGTAACCCTCGGGGACCGGCGCCCAAACGTAGAGGCTAGCCTGGGGAACCGCGACTTGCAGGCCCAAGGAAGATAGAGCGGTGACCACCCGGTCCCGCCGCCGCTGATAAATGGCCACGTTATCATCAACGCAGTCCTGGGGGCCAGTGAGGGCCTCCATCGCCATTTCCTGCACCGCCTGGGGGATACCCGAGTCCAGGTTCGCCTTGATTTGGAACAGGGCCTTGATCATGGCGGCGTTGCCCACGGCCATGCCGATGCGCCAGCCGGTCATGTTATAGGTCTTGGAAAGGGAATGGAACTCAATCCCCACGTCCTTGGCGCCTTCGACCTGCATTGAGCTGGCGGCTCGGTATCCCTCATAACCCACCTCGCTGTAGGCGGCGTCATGTAGCAAAGCGATGTCGTGCTCGCGGCAGTAAGCGGTGACCCCAGCCAGGTCTGCCGAGGTGGCGACGGCGCTGGTGGGGTTATTAGGGTAGTTGAGCCACATTACATTGGCGGAGCGGGCTACGCCGTCGGGGATGGCGCCCAAATCGGGCAGCCACCCGTTTTTCTCGTACAGAGGCATGATGTGGCTCTCGGCGCCGGCGAACATGGTCCCCACGCCATAGACCGGATAGGCCGGATCCGGAACCAGGGCCAGGTCGCCGGGGTCCAAGAAGCAAAGGGCCACATGCCCGATGCCCTCTTTGGCGCCGATGAGGGGCAGCACTTCGGTATCCGGGTTCAACTGGACGCTGAATCGTTTCTCGTACCAGCTAGCTATAGCGCGCCGCAGCTCGGGCAACCCATCGGTCTCCGGATAGCGGTGGTTGGGCGGATCCTGGGACGCACGCAGCAGCCGGTCGATGATGGGGGCCGGCGTGGGAATGTCCGGGTCACCAATGCCGAAGGTCACCACGTCCGCTCCGGCGGCCCGCTTTTCCGCGATGATCCTGGAGATCTCGACGAAGGGGTAGGGCGATAGCTTGTCCAGCCGGCTGGAGAATTTCATGCATCTGGCCTTATTTGTTTAGGACTGGCAACCCTAACTTGGGCGGGTCCACTCGCCGCTGAAGACTTCCTCAGCGGGACCCTCCAGGTAAACCTCCCCCTCTCCGTCCCAGTCTATATTCAGCGTGCCGCCGGGCAAGGTTATGTCAACCGGCCCGCTAATCATCCCCAGTAGCCTGGCTGCCACGGCCACGGCGCAGGCTCCGGTGCCGCAGGCCAGGGTCTCTCCGGACCCCCTTTCCCAAACCCGGGCATTTAAGTGAGCCTCGTCGACCAAGTTGACGATCTCAAAATTGACCCGTTCTGGAAACATGGGGTGCCTTTCGATCAGCGGTCCGATGTTGCGCAGGGGAAACTCCTCCACCGGCTGGTCGATGAAGGTAACGGCGTGGGGATTGCCCATGGAAACGAAGGTTAGGTACAGCCGGAAGTCGCCGGGCTGAATCGGGTATTTAAGGATTGGTCCTCTGCTTCCGCCCACCGAGGGATCCAAGCGCACCGGAATATCCTCCGCATTCAGCTTCGGCGGGCCCATGGCCACTCTGGCTCCGGAAACGCGCTGGCCTTCGTAAGTCGGCACCACGGTACGCAGGCCGCCCAGGGTGTCTACCTTCAAGCCGTCGGCTTCGGGAGAGACGATCTGGCGCTCAATGGCGTATTTGGCGAAGCAACGGATGCCGTTGCCGCAGGCCTCCCCTTCCGAGCCGTCGGAGTTGAAAATGCGCATCTTCAGGTCGGCGATGTCCGAATCCATGATCAGGATGATACCGTCGCTCCCGACTCCAAAGTGACGGTCGCTCATGGCCCGGGAAAGGCTGGGCCAGTCCTCATCCATACTCCGGGCATCCAGATAAATGTAGTCGTTTCCCGCGCCCTGCATCTTAGTAAATTTCATGGCTGGCCTCCCGGGGTCCAATGCCCCGTCCTGGGAAAATTCCGGGGTGGCCACAGCGGACGGACCGATGAATCGGCCGGTGAATTGGCTGGGAATTATTGTATCACAGGGGGATTGGACCGCAGGTATTCCTCCACCAGCCGGGCCGCCGGTTCATCTACCCTTAGGTCTTGGCCGTCAAGCCAGCGGATGCGGGGGTCCTCGGGTTTAAACCAAGTGTATTGGCGGCGAGCCAGGCGGTGGGTTAGGTATTTGGTCCTCTGTACCGCCTCCTCCAGGGAAAGGTCTCCCTCCAGATACTGCCCCAGCTCGCGATACCCGGGGCTGGCTAGCGGGCCCTGGCCCAGCCGGTAGCCCATTTTAGATAGCTGCTCCACTTCCTCTAGAAAGCCTTGCTCCATCATCTGGTCCACCCGGTCATCGATTCTCTGATAAAGGCTGGCCCGCTCCATCGTCAGCCCCAGGATAAGGGCCGTTACCGGCTGGCGGCGGCCCTTGGCCAGAGCTGAAGCCGGACTGCCGGTGTATCTATGGATCTCCAGGGCGCGAATCACCCGGCGAAGGTTGCGGGGGTCCAATTCTTCAGCCCTTTGAGGGTCGACTGCCCGCAGCTCGGCGTGGAGGACAGCGCCGCCCTGGGCTTCGGCCTGCCGCAGTTTGCGGGTGCGAAACTCGGGATCGGGAGGCACCACCGGCACCTCCCAGCCTTCCAGCAATGCCCAGACATACTGACCGGTGCCACCGGCCAAGATGGGCTGCTGTCCCCGCTGACGGATCTCCCTTATCGCCTCCCGCGCCTGGGTAAGGAATTCCCCCAGGCTGAAGGGAACGTCGGGATCGGCGATATCCAGCAAATGATGGGAGGTACGGCTCTGCTCCAAGGACGGGGGTTTGGCTGTCCCAACGTCCATGTGGCGGTACACCTGACGGCTGTCGGCGTTGATTATCTCGCCGCCAAATCTCCGGCCCAGAGCAACCGCCAGGCCGGTTTTGCCGGCGGCGGTGGGGCCAACAATGGCTAGGAGCGGCGGTTCAGGAGGGTACACAAGGCAGGGCCTGCTTTATTGGTGCGATTTCATTGAGGTGACTTGGCGGCTAGAGCCAGGTTGACAATCTGGACAAACTGGCTTGCCTGGAGGCTGGCTCCCCCAACCAGGGCGCCGTGGATGCAGCTTTGAGCGGCGAACTCGCCGATGTTGGACGGATTTACGCTGCCGCCGTAAAGCAGCGGGACTTCTGCGCCCCCGTTGCCGTAATGCTCCCGCAACACGTCAAGTATCCCTTCCGACATGACCTCGGCGGCGATTTCCGGCGTGGCCGCCAGCCCGGAGCCGATGGCCCAGACCGGTTCGTAAGCGACGACCGAGCTAGTTATGTCAACTACCTCGGCCAGACCCCGCCGGACCTGCTCCGCCACCACGGCTTTGGCCTGGCCGGATTCCCGTTGGTCCAGGGTCTCGCCCACGCAAAGGATTGGTCCCAGACCGTGGGATAGGGCCGATTGGATTTTGCGGTTTACCATATCGTCAGTTTCGCCAAATAGCTGACGGCGTTCCGAGTGGCCCAGGATTACGTATTCGCAGAGGCCTTGCAGCATCTGCGGGGCCACCTCGCCGGTGAAGGCTCCCGAGTCCTCCCAATGCATGTTTTGGGCGCCCAGCTTAACCGAGGAACCCCCAAGTGCCCCGCCCACACTGGATAAGAAGGGGAAGGGAGGACACAGAACCACCCGAACACCGGTGATGTTTTTGAGCTGGTTACCGATGCCGGCCGCCAACTCCAGGGCTTGCCCCAGGTTGGTGTTCATCTTCCAGTTTCCCACAACCAGGGTTTCAGGCATGGCGCTTAAACATTCCTATACCAAACCAAAGTGAACCCTGCAAAGCCGCTAAAGCCCTTCATGTAGATTCCTCCTTAGCTTGGGCTTAGGGTCCAAATTTGGTTAGCTTGCCCGAGTGGGACAGGGCTAGCAGCATGACGTTGGTGGCAGCGAATGCCCTGCTTATTTCTGGTTGTCAGGATACCTACCCTTAACGATAAGATAACCGCCTAACCATGACGCCATCGACACGCCAAACAGGACAGCTACAAAATAGATGCCTAGGTTAATGGTTACAACAGCCGAATTGCTCAGATCTAACAAACCTGCGATTCCATACACAAGCCCCAGGAGCATGCCACCAGCGGCAATACTAAATCCGACAGAGCCAAAAGCAACCGCAAAGAATGCCAGAACTATCCTCTGCGACCACGGAAACTTCTGACCCTTATCGTGAGGTGGTAGACTAATCCAACCGCCCAAAACTACTTCACCTAAAACAAACCTGAGGTGGGATACCCATAGTTATACACCCAAACTCTGCAGATGCCACCCTATCAAGTGCCTAGGGTCCGAATTTGGTTAGTTTGCCCGAGTGGGACAGGGCCAGCAGCATGACGTTGGTGGCGGGAATCCGCCCAATGGAACCCGACCCGCAGGCTTTTTCATCGAAGGACGCTACTCCCTCGCCCCGGGTCAAGGCGGAGTTCAGCATGAAGGGCACCGGGTGCCAGCTATGCGCCGCCATAATTGCGGGAGTCGCGTGATCCCCGGCCACCATGAAAACGTCCGGATTTAGCTCACGGATTTGGGGAATCAGCGGGTCCAGTGCCTCCAGCGCCCGCACCTTGGCATCGAAGTCGCCATCCTCTCCGGCAGTGTCAGCGGGCTTGTAATGGATGAAAAAGAAATCGTGGGCATCGTAGTGAGCCCGTAGAGTCTCCACCTCATTGGAGAAGCTCATGCCGGTGGGTATGATTTTCATGTCGGCCACCATAGCCAGACCCCGATACATGGGATAGGCAGCGATGGCCGCCGGGTTGAGCCGATAAACATCGCCCATGGGCGGCAGGCTGGGCAGTTGGGCCCAACCGCGCAGCAGCACCATGTTGCCGCGCTCCTCTTCCGACAGTAGCCGCCGGGCCTGGTCGACGAACTGGTTAACCAGTTGGGCGGTTTTCTTGGCCGCAGGCTCTAGAGGCTTTACCTCCAAGGCCGGCACTCCGGTTATCTGGGGGTCGGTTTCGCTCACCCGCTCGGACAATCCCTCGCCCCGAAGCCGCAAAACGAACCGGTAGTCTTGCACCGGAAACACGTCCACCCGCACGCCGTCCAACTCGATACCATCCAGCCGGCGGCACAAGGGGGCGCTCAGCTCGGTGGGAATGCGTCCGGCCCGCCGGTCCACCAACGACCCATTGTCGTCCACCGTGCAGAAGTTGCCCCGGGCCGCAACGTCACCAGGGAGCAGCTCCGCCTCGATGCCCAGGGCCTCCAACGCGCCCCGTCCGATCATGTATTTCAGCGGGTCGTAGCCAAATAGGGCCAGATGACCGGGTCCGCTGCCGGGAGCCACGCCGGGCAGCACCGGTGTGGTCAACCCGCAGGCGCTCTCCTGGGCCATGGCGTCCAGATTGGGCAAATTCGCGGTTTCCAGCTCGGAGCAACCCGTATCCGGGTGGGCCAGTCCTCCCAAACCATCCACCACCAGCAGCACAATTTTGGACGGGGTGGAAACGTAGCAGTCGCGCAGTTGTTCCGAGTCTATCATTTATGTCAACTCCAAGCTCCGGGGGCTACAAGTTAGCGCTAAGCGGCTGGGTGAAATGTCATTGGAAGGAATGTCAGCGACAAAGCGATCTCTGGGGTCTCAGATTGCTTCGCTTCGCTCGCAATGACAAAATAAGGATTTTCACCCACCCTTTAAACGTCGGGCAGCGCGGCTATCCCGGGCAGCTCCTTGCCTTCCAGAAACTCGAGGGATGCCCCGCCGCCGGTGGAAACGTGGGTCATCTGGTCCACCAATCCCAACTCTTCAACAGCCTCCGCCGTCGATCCCCCGCCTACGATGGTAGTCGCGGTGGTCGCGGCTTTGAGCCCGCCGATTGCCTTCGCCACTTGGCGAGTACCCAGGCTAAAGCGAGGCATCTCGAAAACCCCCATCGGTCCATTCCAAATGATAGTTTTGCACTTGGCCAGCCCCTTGGAAAAAGCGCTGGCGGATTCGGCGCCGATATCCATGACATACCAGCCTTCCGGCACCCCATCCGCCGGCACCGTCCGGACCTCCCTGGGGTCGGCGGCGAATTCACTGGCGACGACCAGGTCCTTGGGAAGGGATACCCGGATTTTTTGGGACCGGGCCCGCTCTAGGAGTTCCCTGGCGAAGTCCAGACGGTCTTCTTCAACAGCCGACACGCCGGTTTGGTAGCCCTGGCAGCGCAGGAAGGTTACCGACATCCCGCCGCCGATAAACAGCTGGTCCAGTTTATCCAGCATATTTTCCAATATCAGGATTTTGTCGCTGACCTTGGCCCCGCCCAACAGGGCCGCCATGGGCGGCTCCGGCGATTCCAGCGCCTTCCCCATGGACTCAACCTCTTGCTGAACCAGCAGCCCCATCGCCGCCGGCAGGTGCATTCCCACTCCCACAATGGACGCATGGGCTCGATGGGCCACGGCGAAGGCATCCATGACGAAGCAATCAGCTAATTTAGACAGGACTTTGGCGAATTCCGGCTCATTCTGCTCTTCCCCCAAGTGGAACCGGAGGTTTTCCAGTAGAACTATGTCCTTTGGCTCCATGGAGCCGATAGCCGATTCCACCTCCGGACCGACGCAGTCGCTGAGGTTTTGGACCGGATGGTTCAACAAAAAGGCCAGGCGGTCTCCCACCGGCGCCAGTCTCAGGGACTCGTCCACTGCGCCGGCGGGCCGGCCCAGGTGGGAGCAGAGGATGACCTGGCAGTTCTGTTGCAGCAAATATTCCACTGTGGGCAGAGTAGCTCGCAGCCGCTGGTCGTAGGCGGCGATGGCGTCGACTCCCTGTCCGATGGGCACGTTGAAGTCCACCCTAACCAAAACCCGCTTCCCGGCCACATCCAGGTCGGTAAGTCTACGCTTGGACAACTCCGGTCGCTCCCTCCCGACTCCTTTTTGGCTCATGGGGCGCCGTCAACGCCGGCGAATCTTTACCGGCCAGAAGGATTCCCCGAGGGATACCCTTGTTCCAAGGCCCAGCTGCTCAGGGTCTCGAAGCTGGACAGGCCTTCCTCTGGCAGGAGCTCTCTAATCGTCGCCAGGGCTTCCTCTGCCAGCTGCTCAGCCTGGGCTTCCGCGTATTGGCGGGCATCGCATTGTTCCAGAATTTTGATAATTCGCAGCGTATCGTCCTGCTCGAGAACCCGTTTCATATAAATGTTGCCCAGCTCCCGCTTGGTGGGGATGTCGGAATGCTCAAAGGCGTAGATTATGGGCAGGCTTTTCTTCTTGTTCAGCACGTTGCCAGCGCTCCAGCCGTCTCCCGCTGGGCCCCACAGACTCGACACATCACGGGTTAGCTGCCAGGCCGTGCCCAACTTGGCGCCCCACTCCTGAAACCGGGCGCAGGTATCTGGCTCAGCCCCTGAGGCCAGGGCTCCCAATTGGGCGGAGCACCCGGGCAAGGACCCGGCTTTGCGCCGGACCATGTCCAGGTAATCCGCTTCGGTGACCAGCAACTGATCCTGAAAACTCAGGTCCATGTACTGCCCCTCGCATAGGGAGAGACAGGCCCGATCCAGTGCCTTCACTGCCATCAACACCGCATCGGGCTCCAAGCCGCCCTCGGCCAGACGCATGATGGTACTGCGCCCCAGAGCGTGCAACCCGTCCCCGGCGTTGATGGCTTGCGCCGGTCCCCACACCCACCAGATGCTGGGCCGTTCCTGCGCGTCGATGCCGCCAGTCTGGACGTCGCCGTGAACCAGGGTAAAATTGTACACGAACTCAACAGCCGCGGCGATGGGTAGCGCTTTCCGGAAATTGCCGCACAAGGCTTGGCAGGTCACCAGGGCAATCAGCGATGGGAAATGGGCTGGCGGCGGATTATCTTCCGGCTGGCCGTGCTGGTCGCTCCACCCCAGGTGGTAGCTGAGCATATCGTACAGGAAGCCCTTCCTAGAGGAGAAGCTGGCCCGCAACTCCTCATTCAGAGCTTCCCGGTATTCGGCATATTCGGCTGCTAGGGTAATGGTTTCACCCTCCGGAAAACCGACAGCGACAAGGGTCCGCGCAATAGGCGCCAAGCCTACCGAGAAGGCTTAGTAATTACTCCAAAGGTCACCCCGGGCCCTTCGGTATGACATGGGTCTTTTTGAGGAAGCTAGCTTACGGCCTCTAAAATCTCCCACACCGGTATCGCCCCTTCTCGCAGTACCCTGGTTACATTTGAGGTGACATCCACCACGGTGGAAGGGGTACCCATGGGTGGCGGGCCGCAGCGGATTATTCCCTCCAGCCGGGGGCCCAACTGCCGTTCTATCTCCTTTATGGACGCCAGATCTGGCCCACCGCTCAGGTTTGCGCTGGTTCCGGTTATTGGACCAGCCAGCTTGGCCGCCAATGCCAGGGGTACCCGATGGTTGGGAATTCGCACCGCTAGAGTAGACCTGCCTCCGGTGGCCAGGTCTGGAACCCGGCTTCCCTTCCGTACCACCAGGGTCAGGGAACCGGGCCAGAATCGATCCGCCAACTTGGTCGCGACCGCCGGAAATTCGTCGGTAACCATCTCGAGTTGCTCTCGGCTGGCCAGCAACGCGGGCAGCGGCAGGTCTGCGGGCCTTCCTTTGATGGCGAAGATGCGCTCCAGCGCCGATTCGTCAAATAAGTCCGCTCCCAGGCCGAAAAGAGTATCGGTTGGGAAGGCTACGATTCCGCCAGACTGCAACTGCCGCGCCGCGACATCTATCTCCCGCCGGAACTTAAACTGGAACTTTAAATCGGGCAAATCAACCGGCTCGGAACTTAGTCGAGACTTGATGCGGGATACCCCTTTGGAAGGTGTTGAGTTTAGCACGGATGCCCTCTCCGGTCGAATTTTGGTCCCCAGCAGGCGGTCAACATTGGGGCCAATTTTTGGGTAGTCGGTTGAGTAGCCATCTGGGTGATGAAACTGTTCAGAGTTGAGGGGAAGTGAGCAACCGGCGGCATTCCAGGAGGGGATTGAGACCTCTGGCCCGCCAGGTGCCAAAGAGGGATGCCAAGGTCATCTTGCTGTCGGTGCCCTGCCCTGAGCGGGTGCCGCCGC
>JAKZUA010000153.1:0-11330 GCA_047516825.1 Dehalococcoidia bacterium | reverse complement strand
GTCCTGCGCCAGATAGCCCTCAATTTGCTGAAGCAGGAGTCCAGCCTTAAACGGGGACTTCAAGGTAAACGGCTGAAAGCCGGCTGGGTTGAGGATTACCTACTCAAAGTGCTCCTTGGTTAAGACGCGATTGCCCTGGCTGCCTGGCCCCTCACCCTTTCCTTCCATTTGGGTTACTATAAAGTCCGAACCTGGCTGGTCCGGTTTCCAATCTGGGCTGGCTAAGTAATTATCCCAATACAACCTATGTCATTCTGAAGGAGCCTTTCGGCTCGGGGTGACATTTTTTGAACACTACAAAGGCTCCGTTTCCGTTTAGGTTCACGGCGGGCTGGATTCAGGACCGGATAATGTTTGGGGTCTTCAAGAGAAACCAGGAAGAGAACAAGCGCCAGACTGAAGAGGGCGTTAAACGCAGCCGGGACCGCTGGTTTGGACGGGTATTGGGTCTGCTCCGCTCCTCCCGCCTGGACGACGCGCTTTGGGAGGAGCTGGAGGAAATCCTGATATCCTCCGATGTGGGCGTAGAATCCTCCATGAGGATAATCGAGGAACTGAAGTCCCAAGTTCAGGAAGAGCGCATCGCCGACCCGGAGTTGGCCTTTGATCGGCTGAAGCTGGCCTTGACCCAGGACCTGAATTACCCAGAATCTTACGATTTGTGGCTGGATTCCGATGATGAAACCCGGCCTTATGTCATCCTCATGGTCGGCGTCAACGGCGTTGGTAAAACCACCAGCATTGCCAAACTGGCCCACCATTTCACCCAAGCCGGCAAGAAGGTGGTGCTGGGCGCGGCCGACACTTACCGGGCCGCCGCTGAGGAGCAGTTGGAGATCCTAGGGGAACGCGTTGGCGTAGATGTTATTAGCCACAAGCCCGGCGGAGACCCCGGCGCGGTAGCCTATGACGCGTTCCAGGCGGCGCGGGCAAGGGGAGCCGACGTGCTGATTGTGGATACGGCCGGACGGCTGCACACGCGAGGCAATCTGATGGAGGAACTCAAGAAGGTCCACCGAGTGATCCAGCGCCTGGAGCCCTCGGCGCCCCATCAGGTCTTGCTGACCCTGGACGCCACTACCGGCCTTAATGGACTGGCCCAGGCCAAGGCCTTCAAGGAAACCGTGGGCCTCACCGGTATCTTCCTGGCCAAATTGGATGGCACCGCGCGGGGCGGCATTGTCCTGGCCATCAAGCAGGAGCTGGGGGTGCCGATCCTGTTCATCGGAACCGGAGAATCTTTAGACGATTTGGCCCCTTTTGACGCTAAAGAGTTTGTCGATTCCTTGCTGGCGCCCACCGTCTAGTCCGGCTGGACCCTCCTCCCATGATTACTTGAGGCCAGGACGACTTCCCGGCCATCCATCTCTCGGCCCAGCCTATGGGCCGGCCGATAGCCCAGGGATGGTAGGGCCTTGATTCCGCTGCGCCCCTTCGACGTGCCCGATGGTTGACGCGTTAGTCTGGCTGATCACGCTGGAATTCCTGGGAGTTCTGGGTTTCCTGCTGGCTTTCCCCCTTTTTTCCAGACTACCGGACCGAGGCTATTCCGTGGCCAAGGTCTTCGCCTTGCTGCTGCTGGGCTATCTGCTCTGGGTCTTTGGCCTTACGCAGCTGATTCCCAACTCCCTGGTCACAATCCTGCTCATAATTCTGCTGGGCGCCGCCGTGGCCACATGGTTAGCCATCCGGCAGCGGCAGTCGATGCTGCTTTTTCTGCGTTCCGAATGGCGCACTCTGTTGTTTACCGAGGGCATTTTCCTGGCGTTTTTCCTGATCTGGATGGGGATAGTTTCCGAGATACCGGAGATCAGCCATACGGAAAAGCCCATGGATTTCGCCTTTCTCAACGCGGTCATCCGGGCCGAGCACTTTCCTCCAGAGGACCCTTGGCTGGCCGGCCACCCCATCAGCTACTACTATTTCGGCCATCTCATTATGGCCTCTCTGACCAAGCTCACTACGTCCGCGCCGGCTGTCGGGTACAACATCGCCCTAGCGCTGATTCCCGCCCTGGTTGCGGCCGCTTCCTTCGGACTGCTCTATAACCTGATCCGCCGGTCCGGCGGCAGCCGGCGAGCCGGGCTGGGCTACGGCCTCCTAGGGCCGGTTCTGGTGGTGCTTATCGGCAATTTGGAGGGATTGTTTGAGCTGGCGCATAGCCAGGAGTGGGGAGGCAGCGGCTTCTGGCAATGGGTGGGCATCAAGGGATTGGACGGAGGAGGCCAGGCCACCAGCGGCCTTTTCCCAGACCAGGGCTGGTGGTGGTGGCGAGCCACCCGGGTGATCGACACGCTGGTCGACGGGCGGAGTCTCGATTACACCATCACTGAATTTCCCTTCTTCAGTTTCCTTCTGGGGGACCTGCATCCCCACGTTACCAGCTTGCCTTTTTTGCTGCTGTTTCTCTTCTTGGCCCTGAACCTGTTCCTGTCGTCTGGGAAGGTCGGGCTGGAATGGCTGGGTCGCAACCCGCTGGAATTCGGCGCCGTCGCCCTGACCCTGGGTTCGCTGGCCTTCATAAACATCTGGGACTTTCCCACCTACGCAGCCATATTGGGGTTGTTGTTGTTCGCCAAGTCCTACGGAGAATCCTGGGAGGATCAACCCAGTCCGGGGGCACCACTGAAGCTGGACCCCCTCAGCCTGGCGGCCAGGAACACTGCGTTGATGTGGATACCCCTGGTGGCGGTGGCCGCGCTGCTGTTTTTGCCCTTCTATTTGGATTTTAGCAGCCAGGTTGGGGGCATCCTTCCCTACACCGGTCCGGGAACCAGGCCGTTGCTGTTCCTGGTAGTAATTGGGCTTCCTTTCTTGCTGGGCGCTTCCTTCCTACTCAAGCAGCTTGGCGGGGCTCCCCGCTTCAGTCAGGTGGATGCCCCAGCCCTGCTGTTAGTGCTCACCGTGGTCCTGTTTCCCTTCCTGCTCTGGGCGGTGTTGATGCTATCCTTGTCCCTGTTTGCCAGGGGCGCGGGCTTGGACGCCGGCCTGGACATCGGACGAATAGCGGTCCGTACGCTGTTTGTGCTCCCTGGCCTGGCGCTGGTTGGTCTGGCTGGATTCAGCGCCTTGCAGCGAATCAAGGCCGGACGGGAGCGCATGACGGCCTTTCCATTGCTGCTGGTGGCGGTTGCAGTCTACCTGCTGACGGGGGCGGAGCTATATTTTGTGGTCGACGGTTTCGGCAACCGGATGAACACGATTTTCAAGCTCTATTACCAGGCGTGGCTGCTGCTGGCTTTGGCGGGAGCCTACGGTATCTACTACTGGCAGGCCCATTCGTCCCTCCGCAACCGGGCGTTCCGGTTGGCTCATTACAGCTGGACCGGGGTGGCGGCCCTGGCCATAATTGCTTCCCTGTACTACCCGGTGGGTGCCGTGCTGGAACGGACCGGGCTGCTGCACCCCCGGGAGACCCTGGCTGATAACACTCTGGACGGCCTGGCTTTTGTTAAAGAGACAGACCCGGACGAGTACGCCGCCATCGCCTGGCTAAGGGATCAGGAATCCCACGGTATTATTGTCGAAGCCGTGGGAGACGACTACTCCAGCTACGGCCGGGTGTCCGGCAGCACGGGAATTCCGACGATTTTGGGCTGGAAGGGCCATGAGTTGCAGTGGCGGGGCGCCAGTCAGCCATTCGACGGGCGGGAGGAAACCGTGGCTGAAATCTACCAGAGCTCAGACCCTTCCCGAGTGCGGGAGCTGCTGGAGCAGTATGATGTTCAGTACGTATACGCGGGCAGGAGAGAGCAGATTAGCTACGGGGCCACTCAGGTGGGAGGACTGCAGGACCTCTTGAAAACCGTCTTTCAGCAGGGCGACGTAACTATCTACGAGTTTGTGGCCGACACCGAGTCGTCAGAGGTCAATGTCCCAAATAACAAATAGGCAGCTGCGCCTTCCCGGAATTGGAGGCTTGAGCCGGATCCTCCCGTCCTTATCCCGTCCTTTCGGGTTCCTAGGGGGTCGCGACCGGATTGGCTGGCGCGAGGGCTGGCTAGAGCTGGGGTTTTTGGCCCTAGTCCTGCTGGCCCTGGGTATGCGTCTTTGGGAGCTGGACGGGCGAACGATGCACTACGACGAGGCCATCCACCTCCACTACTCCTGGCGTCTGGCAAACCTGGAGCCGTTTATCCATTCGCCCTGGATGCATGGGCCCTTCCAGATTGAGCTGACCGCCCTGGTCATGAGGATTCTCGGCGACACCGACTTCACGGCCCGGCTGGCTTACGTCATCTTCGGGTCTGCCCTGGTGGGCTTGCCCTACTTCCTGCGGGATTATATGGGGCGGAGCGGCGCTTTTTTCGCGTCGGTAATGCTGATGCTGTCACCGGCGCTGCTTTACTTCAGTCGCTTCGGACGTAACGACATCTTGATGGCCTTCTGGGCGGTGGCGCTGTTTATCTTGCTGTGGCGTTACATCCACCGCAGCGAGAACCGCTACCTTTACCTGGCCTCGGCGGTTCTGGCCTTCATGTTCGCCAGCAAAGAGACAGCTTATATCATTACTCTCATTTTGGCAGGGATGGCCTTTCTGTTGGCCCTGCCGGACCTGGCGCCCTGGCTGTTCCGAAGAGTCCGGCTGTCCCAAATGACCGGCGCCGCGGGATTTTTCATCCTTCTTTTCACGCTGACCCTGCCCCAGTGGTCCTCCTTGGCTGGACTCTTTCAGGGCCTCTTCCCGGGAGGCTTGACCCTGGTAAACCCCAGCGACGTTTCCATCGGGCTGGTGGGCACACCCCATTGGGGAGAACCCTTCGTAAGGCTTCCGGTATATTCCGCTCCCTGGCCGATACACCTGGTCGTGGCCGCGATTTTCCTGGGCGGATTAACCTGGCTGAACTGGGGCAAGGACCTGAGCCGGGCCGACCTGATTAGCAGGATCGCCCTGCCGGCGGCCATTGCGGCAGGCACGTTATTGGCTCTGTTCCGGCCCATCAGCCAGGCGTTGGGCGAGGGCCGCTCGGCGGCGTTGATCGACCTGCCCATCGCTGGGGCATCGCTCTTGGTGGTGTTGTCATTTCTGGTGCATCGGCGCTATCCGCTGCCGGTCTCCGTCCCAATTCTGCTAGTTCCGCCGCTGCTGGCCTCGCTGTACGCGGCGCTGTTCACCCCGCTGGTCAACGTGGGGGAGCTGGTCCACAGCCTGTTGCCCGCCGGCATCCAGGTGGACACTTCGGCTAACGGGGTGCCGGTGAACTTCCTGGTCGCTGGGGCAATTTTGGCGGCTGCCCTGGCGCTGTCCTTTTACCTGGGACTGCTGTGGAGAGCCCGGGTCTGGCTGGGCTGCGCCGGCATCTACTACTTCATTTGGATTACCCTCTACACCACGGTGTACACCAACTGGGGCGGAATGTTCAGCGGGGTCTGGCAGGGGATGGGCTACTGGATCGCCCAGCAGGATGTGGCTCGGGGCAACCAACCCTGGTATTACTATCTGGTGGGACTTTCCGTCTACGAGTTGCTGCCCTTGGTGTTCGCCCTTCTAGGAGCGATTTATTACCTCAGAAAAGGTGACATATTCGGGCTGGCTTTGGTCCTCTGGTCGGGGCTAACCCTGCTGGCTTACACCCTCGCCAGCGAGAAGATGCCCTGGCTGCTGGTCGGCGTCGTCCTGCCGCTGATATTCCTAGCTGGGAAGTACCTGGGCGACTTGGCGGACCGGCTAACCTGGAGACAGGTTCTTCGAAGCGGGCCGGGCGCGCTGCTGGTCCTAATCCCTCTGCTTCTGGCGGGTATCGTCTATTTGCTGAGGGGCTACGTAAACCCGGCGGCCGCCTTCGCCGCGTTAGAGTGGTTCATCCTGGCCGGACTGATTCTGCTAGCCGTGATGGCCGCCTATTTGGTAAGACTGGCGCAAGCTGGTCCTGGAATGGCCCTGGTGGGTCTGGGATCGGCAGCTCTTTTGCTGGCATTGGGAACATGGGGCGCATTTCGGGCCACCTATACTTATGATGACTCCAACAAGGAAATCCTGGTTTATGCCCAGGGCAGCGCCGACGTTAAGGCCACGTTCGATGAATTGGATCAGCAACTTTTGCAGCAAGGTGCCGGGCCTGATGCCGTTCGGGTGGACTACGAGGTTTGGTATCCAATGCAATGGTACGTGCGGCATCACCAGGAAGAGGGCAACCTGTCCTTCGCCTGCTTCAAGGACGAGAAAGAGGAGGGGTGGAATGCCAGCTGCAATCCCATTTCCGAGCCGCCCGAGGCCAAAGGGTTGCTGCTGAACTCGGGGCACGGGTATCGGGATGCCCAGGCGCTGTCCGATTACCGGAAGTCGGAGCCATTAAGGAATTTGCTCTGGTTTCCGGAAACCTACCGCCGGCCCGACGAGAATCGCCAGGCGGAAAACCCGCTGGAGGAACTCGCTTTGGACTTCAGATTTTTCCAGGAATCGGCCCGGGAACGGGAGACCTGGCGGGAGGCGCTGGACTACGTCTTGTTCCGGGAGATTCAGGCAGACTGGTATAACTCGGAGTTTAACAGCTTCCTGCCCAAGCCCTAGCTCCGGCTATACTTTTCCCCTACCCATCCTGCCGGTGAAATGATAACCAATTAGGGTAGGTTACGTTGCAATTTAATAATTGGCGAATTTGGATCGGACTGGCCGTCAGCGGGCTGTTCCTCCTGCTTCTGCTGCTTCGCGTCGACCGGCAGGAGATCGTCTCGGCGCTCAGCAACGCCAACTATCTCTACGTGGCGCCGGCCATAGGCCTTTACTTTATCGCCGTGTACTTCCGGTCTATACGTTGGGCCTATCTCCTTTCTCCGATAGGACCATTTCCGGTCAACCGGCTTTACCCCGTGGTGATTATTGGCTACATGGCCAACAATCTGCTGCCAGCCCGGCTAGGCGAGCTGGTTCGCTCCTACTATTTGGCCCAGCGGGAAACGGTGAGCGGTAGCACCGCCCTGGCCACTGTGGCGGTGGAGCGGGTCTACGACGGGGTTGCCCTGCTGTCCTTCGCGGCCATTTCGGCGCCGGCTCTGTTGCTGTTGGGCTCGTTTCAAGGAACCGGCGATATCTCCCGTGGCACCGCGTTGGTTTTCGCCATCGGCACGGTGGCCCTCTTTTCCCTGGCCTTCGCCTTCCTGGTCCTGGCGGCGCGGCCGGGGTTCTCCCAAGTAGTGGACCGGGGACTGACCTTGGCCCCGGCCAAGGCACGCCCGGCGCTGGGCGACTTGGTCCACCGGTTCATCGGCGGATTTAGGGTGCTCAACTCACCCAGAAGACATCTGGGGGTTTTTCTGCTATCCTGGCCCGTTTGGCTAGTGGAAGGAGGGATGTATCTGCTCGTCGGCTATTCCTTCGGCATTCATCTCCTGTTCGCCTCCTTCTGGACGATGACGCTGGTCATGATGTTGCTGACGGCTACCTCCAATTTGGCCACGGCGCTGCCCTCTAGCGCGGGCGGTATCGGGCCCTTCGAAGTTGTGGCGAAGGAGACTTTGGTGGCCCTGGGAGTTAGCGGTTCGGTGGGCGCCGTATATGCCGTGGTTCTTCATCTGGTTGCCCTCTGGCTCCCCGTCACGCTATTGGGACTGGCGCTGCTTTGGCGTCAGAACCTTTCCCTGAGAAATCTTACTAGCGCGACCGCTGAGCCGGTATCGTCACCCCAGAAGTCCCAGTTAGCTTGGCCCCAGGAAGACCCCCGTTGAGAGTCGGCATCATAGGCGCCGGAGCAGCGGGACTGGCTGCCGCATACGAGCTGACCAAGCTGGGCCATTATGCTGAAGTGTTCGAGCAGGCGCCCTTCCTGGGCGGCCAGGCCTCCACCTTCCCCGTGGGCGGCGGAAGGCTGGAGCGGGGCTACCACCACCTGTTCGTCAGCGATACCGACATGGTGGACCTGATTCAACAGCTGGGGCTGGGCGAAAAGCTGGCGTGGTTGGAATCCCGGGTAGGGTTGTTCCACGGCGGCCGCATCTGGGACTTCTCCACTCCCTGGGACCTGCTGCGTTTCAAGCCGCTGCCCCTGGCCCAAAGACTGCGGGTGGGCCTGTGGAGCCTGGTCTTGCAAAAAACCAGCAACTGGCAAAAGTACGAAAGCGTGACCGCTCAGGAATGGATCACCCGTCGCATGGGCAAGGAGGCCTATCAAGTCATTTGGGAGCCCCTGTTGCGGGGCAAATTCGGCCAAAACTACGACCAAATCAGCATGACCTGGATGTGGGGCAAGTTTCGGCTGAGGGTGTCATCCCGGCGGGGAATTCTGGCGCGGGAGCGGTTGGGATACCCCATGGGCAGCTTCGGGGAGGTTTTCGACACGCTGGGCGAGCGGATTGAGCAACAAGGGGGCCACATCCACCTGTCGGCCCGAGTCCAACGAGTAGTGGTAGAGGATGGGTCGGCGACCGGGCTGGAGGTGCAGTTGCCGGACCAAGACCCCGAGTTCCGTGGCTACGACGCCGTTATCGCCACCACCCCTTCTTACATCTTCACCAGGCTGGTTCCTCCACTGCCTGAGGTATACCAGGAAGGGCTGGTTAACGTCCGCTATCTGGCGGCGGTGGTGCTGATTCTGGCCCTAGATCGTCCATTGTCCGACAAGTATTGGATGAATATAGCCGATCTCAGCCTACCCTTTGTGGGCGTCATCGAGCATACCAACCTGATAGACCCAGCTCTGTATGGGGGTAACCATCTGGTTTATCTGACCAACTACCCCAGTCGAGACAGCGAGCTTTATCAGATGTCCGCAGAGGAGCTGCTGGCGGCCTATCTGCCCCATCTCCAGAAAATCAACTCCCAGTTCGACCCCTCCTGGATCCGGGAGTATTTCCACCACAAAATAGATGGAGCCCAACCGATCATCGGCATCGATTACGGCCAGCGCATTCCGGAGCACCGAACGCCTTTCCGGAATCTTTACCTGGCCAATACCACTCAAATTTACCCAGAAGACCGGGGCACCAATTACTCGGTGCGGATGGGACGCCTGGTGGGCCGGATGGTGCTGGAGGACGCCGAAGCCGGGGGCTGAAGCCGGCATCGAGAGCCCCGGGCCGGCGAAGAACCGCATCACCCCGAAAAGAATGGTTCCCGACCCACGGGCTGCGGTTGCAAAATTGGGGGCGAGGAGTAAAATTGTTGTCGGCGTTTACAGCCGGGATCTCCGGCATTATCCTTCACCGGACGATTTATTCAGGAGACGGAAGCAGGGAGTTAAAGTGGCCGCAGAACCATCTCGATCCACCAGTGCCCAAACCAACAGTGGAGACCCTTCCCGTCGCAGCTTCCTGGTAAAGCTATCGCTGGGGGCGGCGGCTCTGGCGGGAATGTCCATAGGCGCACTGCGCTTCGGCGGAAGGGACGCCAACGCGTCCACCCAGGAGTTTCCAGGCCCGGATTCAATCTTCCATCCCGCTAAAGACCCCCGCCAGGACCCTCGGCGAAGCTAACGGCGTCCGAACTCCCGCTCCATCTGGTACTCGCTGAAATGTAACAGGGTGGGCCTGCCGTGAGGGCAGGTATGGGGATTATCCGTGGCCTCAAGTTGCTCCAGCAAAGCCCGCATCTCTTCCTCGTTCAAAGCCTTGCCGGCCCGAATCGCGCTGTGACAAGCCAGGGATGCCGTTAACGCATCCTCCTGCTGGCGCACCAGACCCTCGAAGGCCACCAGGTCCAGCAGGTCGATAAAGGACCGGGCCGGGTCCCCGGTGTTCAGCATGCTGGGTACCGCCCGCACCAGATAGGTGCTCTCCCCAAAGGGTTCTATTTGGAAGCCATGGGAAGCCAGCGAAGTGACGTTGCTCTGGAGCACCTCCAGCTGGGCCGGAGTAAGCTCCACCGGGACCGGCTGCAAGAGGGGCTGGCATTGGGGGGAGTTGCTGGCAGCTTGCTGCCGAAGACGGTCGAAAATCACTCTTTCGTGGGCAGCGTGCTGGTCCACCAAGTACATTCCGTCGGGACTCTCCGCCACTATGTAGGTTAGCTTGATTTGACCCACTACTCGCAGTAAGGGCAAGGCTTGCCGGGGTGTGGCCGCCGCATCCGCCGGCCCCGCGTCGGTTTCCAGGCTGCCGACCGCCGAGTAGGGGATGCCACCGCCTCCCTTCGTGGCGGAGCCAGAGAGGGTCCGGTCGAAGGGGTTAGGGAAAAACCCGACCGAGGCGGGAGTGTCTCCCCTTGGCCACCGGCTCTCGGCCGGGAGGACGGCCCCGCCGATGCGAGGCACGGGGGACTCGGCGATCAAGGCCGACCGAACCGCCTTTTGCAGCAGAGAGTAAACCCGGGGCTCGTTATGAAAGCGCACCTCACGTTTGGCGGGATGGGAGTTCACGTCGACGTCGGTAAAGGGCAGGGTTAAATTGAGGACCGCCATAGGATACCGTTTCATGGGCAGCAGCCCGTGGTAAGCCTCTTCCAGGGCGAAGGCAAGGACGCGACTCTGAATCCAACGCCGGTTAACCAGCAGGGTCATGTAGCTGCGATTGGCGCGATTCAACCCCGCCGCTCCGGCGAAACCATCGATGCGGTAGCCGGTCTCCGGGTTTTCTTCGGCCACTTCCAGCATCTGCCCCGCCACTTCCGGGCCGTACACCGCCAAGAAGGCCTCGTCCCATTTCCCGTTTCCGGACGTGGACAGACCGGTTCGGCCTCCGGATTTTAGCTGAAATCGGATCTCGGGATAGGCGAGAGCGTAGCGAGAAAACAGGTCGTGAACGCGGCCCGATTCAGCTGAGGCGGATTTGAGGAACTTTCGTCGCGCCGGCAAGTTGCCAAACAGGTCCTTCACGGTAACGGAGGTGCCGGCTGGACTGGCATGAGGCCCGGAGCGGACCGGCTGTCCCCAACGCTTTTCCATCTGAAATCCGGCCTGAGCCTGAGCGGTTCTGGTGGTTAAAGTGAGGCGAGAAACGGCGGCGATGCTGGGGAGGGCCTCCCCGCGAAAACCCAGGGTAGCGATGGCGTTCAGATGTTCCTGGGTCGCCACCTTGCTGGTGGCATGATGCTGGAAGGCTAGTTCTACTTCTGCAGCGGGAATGCCGTGGCCGTCGTCGGTTACGCGAATCTGCTCGACACCACCGCCTAGAATCTCCACGAATATCTGGTGGGCGCCGGCGTCTATGGCGTTCTCCAGCAGCTCCTTAATCACCGATGCCGGCCGCTCTACTACTTCTCCGGCGGCGATTTGGGCTGCCAACTCGGAATCAAGTACCCTGATGACCATGCCGGTCAATCCCTCCCCGCTACCCAACCAGGGCCTTTTCATTCTCCTGCCTGGTAGGTAAAGCCCATCATGTCGAAAGCTTCGCTGAGATGGGCATTGTGGCGGCGTAGGGCAGCGGCTACGTTGGAATGCCCAGCCCGACGTACCAAG
>JAKZUA010000152.1:0-26708 GCA_047516825.1 Dehalococcoidia bacterium | reverse complement strand
AGCCACTTGAGTGGCCGACCACCCTTGGGCCAACAACCATAGCCCATGCCATCGCTCTCGCTCCCGAGGTGTTGGCGCCCGATACATCCTTTCCCGTAAGTCGCCTACATTGAGTTGCCACTCTTCCATGAGTTGCACTATGTCTGTCATCCCTTCCACCACCGCCAATCGACTTCTTTTACAGAATATCGCAACTCCTCTTCGGGTTCGCTTTATGTAGGTTTCACCTTAGCTTTGGTTTAGTAAGAGGAAGAGTTGAAGCCGCGACCGTAAACGCGATTCGTCCACGGTCTCACATTCCCAAACCACCAGCACATCCCAGCCATCGGTTGACAGCTGGGCTAGGTGCTCCGAGTCGCGCTCCATGTTTCGCGTTAACTTGGGCCACCAGTAGCTGGTGTTGGATCGCGGCATTCGCCCATCCTGGCATCCTGCGTGCTGATGCCAAAAACAACCATGCACGAAGATGGCTTTTAGTCGTCCGGTAAATACCAAGTCTGGTTTGCCTGGCAAATCACGCCGGTGAAGTCGGAACCGGTACCCGATCGCGTGAACAGTACGGCGGACACGGAGTTCAGGTTTCATGCCCCGGCTGCGAATGGCGCTCATATTGGCGCTGCGGCGTTCGCGTGAGAGCTTATCGGTCATGCACCGAACTTACTCTGGAGCCCTTCATAAACTGACCGCTGCTCGTCCTGACCGGCCCGCCTGATCTGGGTGAGCAGCCAAATAGTACTCGGCTTCTCGGCCGTGACGTTCTTGGCGCCTTGGTTACAAGTTGAACACAAAGCACGGAGATTAGACAACTCATCTTTACCGCCATGACTCTTATCTACTATGTGCCCAACATGTAGACGTGTGTTACGCCCAGTCGACGGATCCATTTCACCTGGTGTAACCCCACACATTTGGCACGTAAATCCGTTCCGGTCGAGAACTGAGGCTCTTAAACGGGCCGAGAGCCCGCGCACAAATACTGGCCGGGTTTCGGCTGGCGGCTGTTCGAGTAATAGGTATTGCCCAGGTTTGAGGTCAGCGCTGTCGTTGTGCGAAAGTATTGGCCAGCCTTCCTCGTCTCGCAGTTCCCTGAGGCGCCGAGCGTATTGAACAGCTCCGTCGGCCGCCGCTTGCAATTCGGTGGATTCGACCACACGGCCGATGTTCTGCAAAAGGAATTGTCTGATCTTCTCTTTGGACCCTATTCGAGGCATTTTCTTACTGCCCCCGCTACGGCAGCCGCTAGCCGCACCGGCAACGCATTGCCAACCTGGCGGTAAGTCTGCGTTTTTGAACCAATGAAAGTCCAGTCATCAGGGAAACTTTGGAGACGGGCCACCATCCGTACAGTCAAACGAGGCTTACCCGCGAAATCCTGTTCAGGAGGGCCATTTGCCAAGCCTAAGCCATCAACTCCAAGTTGCGCCCATTCTCGCCGTGCACGCGTAGGCCCGAGGTCTGGACCTCCATGTTTGAGTGAGCCGCCGACGATTGTGGGGGCCAGGTAAGCTGCCTGTTTCATCCAGGTTGGTGCACCGCGCCAACCGCACTCAGCCATGAGGTCGCCGATTGCTGTAGCGACTGTCGGACGGTCCTCGTGTGCGGGAGTAGGCCAGCAAAGCGGATTTGTGGCATCACGTAGCAACGCGACAAGAAACGCCCTAGAACGTTTCTGGGGTACGCCGCAATCAGAACTTTCAAAAAGCGCCCAGTGGGTGTCAAACCCTTCTGCGCGTAACGCTGCATCTACTCTCTCACGGAACGGAGTGAAGCGGGGAGCAAGAATTCCGCGTACGTTCTCGATAAGGATTGCCCGCGGGCGTACCAGAGACACGATTCTGAGCATGGCTGGAAACAAATCTCTATCATCATCCCGGCCAAGTTGCTTACCTGCGATTGAGAAAGGTGGGCAAGGAAGCCCGCCCGACAGTAAGTCGACGCCGCTCCAATAAGGTGAGTCAAGCCACTGAATATCGGCCTCAACCTCGTTCCAAAATGGCCGGTTATGGCGCAGGGTCGCACAAGCATGAGGGTCATTGTCAAACAGGGCTACGGGTGAGAATCCAGCCTGTTCCAGCCCAAGAGCCGAGCCGCCTCCGCCAGCACATAGTTCCAAAGATGTTAGTGCCCGGGCAGGAGCATTTTTTCCTGTCTGGGAGCTCATTCTATTCCTACAGTCCCTGAAAAGGTTCGGTACGATTGTACATCACGCGCGCCCATTTTCCACGGCGTCAGGGTCAATCAGGAGTCCGCCAGTGACCCATCAAGATCCCTATGCGGTGGCTGATAGCTCCAGCGACTCTACCTTGGCGATAAACTTCAGCAGCTCCGAGGCGTAAACAGTCGCCTTCATGTGGTAGCGGTTAGTGGCCGCGATGCCCGGAAATGTGTGGTCATGCTGTCCGATTACGTCCCATTCCTCATGGGTCCAGGCCGAGGGGCGAATTTCCGAATGGGGGACCAGGCGGTGAGCGTTCTCCGCAGCCGAAACGTGGTGGACCTCATCTGGAGTGTTGCCGGCAAACATGAACAGCGGGCACTTGATGGTCTTGATCTCCTCTTCAGTAAGGTCGCCCACCGGATTGGCCCTGGAGAAAGATGCTTGCCAGCGTCGCATCACCGACAAGAATTCGTTTACATCCATGGATAGCAGGCGGGACTGGTTGGCCGGATTGTCTTTGATGCGCTGGGCGAAAAACTCCGTCTCCGCCACGGCTGCCATCCCGCCGTTTTCCGCGGCCTCGATATACTGCCCGTAGTATCCCGGCGCCATCAACTCCGCACTTCGGGGCCCTCCGCTGACTTCCCAGATGAACAGCCCCTTGACCACTTCCGGGTGACGTATTGCCAGGGTCATGGATGTTCTGGAACCGGCGGAACCTCCGGCCGCGTAAGCGGGTGCGGCGCCGATCTGTTGGAGCAGGCCGGCCATCTCCTCGGCCCAATGGTGCTGCTCGGAAAGGTCCCCGCCGATGACCACGTCGGAGCGGCCGCAGTTCCGGCGATCGTGGATAATTACCCGGCAGTGGGGGGATAGCAGGGCTGCCATGGGGCGGAGTCCGTTGCAGTCAACCCGGCCACCGGGGGTGAGGATCACCGCCGGTCCCTGGCCGTATTCTTCGTAATACAGGCTGGTGCCATTAATGTTCGCGTAGGGCATTGCTGCTCCCTCCCGTCTTTGCTCTGGGGATTTGCGGGGATTCTCTCACATTGTGGTGCCGACGCCAAGGGACGACTAGCAGGCGGGGCAGGTCTTCCGCCCTGCCTACAAGAGGGCTATTGGGTTCACCGGAGAACCGGTGCCGCCGACCACTCTTAGGGGACTGACGGTGAGCATGAACTCGTACCGGCCTTCCCGGGCGCAAACTTCCGCCAAAGGTTCCAGCAGCGCATTGTCCAGCAGGCCGATGCCATAGGCGAAGATGGCTCCGTGGACCGACCAGCCCAGGTCGTAACCGTTGGGTGTGAAGTCCATCATGTCCCAAACCAGCAGGCAGCAGTCGGACTCCCGCAGAAATTTCAGACAAGAGGCGTGCAGCCCGGGGCGGGCTGCCGGGTCGCTGCCCCACAGGGGGTTGACCTCGTTCCACTGATCCCGACCGCTGTAAACACAAATGGCATCGCCGGGTTCCAAAGCCACACCTTGTTCCTGGGCGATGTCTTCCAACTCCCAGCCGTGGACCGGCTGTTCCTGGGTCACGAAGGGTTCCCCTCGGTGTTTGGGCACGTCCAGCAGAACCCCTCGGGTGATGATACCCTCCTTCCAATGCTCCACTGAGCCCCACTTGGCGCCGTCATAGGTGATTACATCGTCGGGATTGCGCCCGTTCCACATACCGTTCTGATCCCAGACATGGCATAAGGCGTCCAGGTGGGTGGTGGCCTGACCATGATAGGAAATGCCGTAAAAGTCCACTGCCATGCCGCTGTCGGTTCCCCTGGCAGCGCGCCTCATAAAGTGTTGCGCCGGCGTGGGGTTGATGGGGGATGGAGTCTTGGGAAATTCCCGGCTTAGGGACACAGCCTGGCCGGTTTTGACCAGTTGTGCGGCGGCCAAGCGCTTCTCGGGCGTTACCATGTTTACCGCGCCAACCTGGTCATCATCGCCCCAACGACCCCAGTTGCGATCCTCTTTCAAGTAGGCCAGAACTTCTTCTTTTGTCGGTATTCTTCGTTCCATTCTCTCTACCTCGGTATCATAGTTTAGGGAAATCCCCCTATATCCCCCTATATCCCCCTCTGCAAAGGGGGATATAGGGGGATTTGGAACTCCCAAGTTTAGTAATTCCGTCTAGGATAAGTAGATACCCGGCATTTCTAGCTCGTCGTATCCCTCAGACAGGCGAAGAACCGGTCCATCATGGTCTTGGCCACGCTGCCGGTCATCCGCTGGCCGATGCGGGCCACCGTACCTCCAACCTCGGCTTCGGCCTCCACCCGCAGGGTGGTCTTACCATCCTCTTCCGACAGGGTCCCCAGGGCAACTCCATTGGCGAATCCCAAAGGACCGGTGCCCTCGGCCTCTAGCCGGTAGGAATTGGGGGGTTTCTGGTCCCTAAGGGCTATCTTGGCCTCATACCTTCCACTTATCGGGCCGACCCGTATGTTCACCGTTACCCGGTACTCATCATCCGCTATGAGCTCGAAACCCTGGCAGCCGGGTAGGCAGCTGGCAAGCTGGCCGGGAGACATCAGCGTTTCCCAAACTTGGGCTGCGGGAGCGTCGAACATGTAACTGCCGGTTATTTTCATTTGCTGCTCTGGAACTACCCCGGAAGATGGCCTGGCATAGCCGGTTGAACCCCGCCTAAGTTAAAGCCAAAGTGGAACCCGCCGTGGTCGGCATGGCTGTGGATTTCGCTCCTACCTTGGCTTTCCTATAGGAAGCCGGCAATCAATGGCGTACGCTGGATCGCCGCACCCGAAAGTTGGTCGCGCCCTGCTGCCTCCGGACCCACCGCAGGTATTGATGAACCTGGGGATTTGACCGCAGTAGCTCAATGGTGTAAAGCTCCCGCGCCAGGGTTGCTTCGGTGAACATGGCATGGAGTTGGCGATGGCAGGTAGGACAAAGTTTGGCCTTCGCGCCATGGTTACCGCCGCGGGCTCGGGGAACCAGGTGGTGTATCGTGTACCGGGGAGCCTGGCGGAGGCACAGCGCGCACCGGTCTGTTTCGTTCTGGGTGGAGCGGGCTTCCTTGAGAGCTTCTGGGACAACTTCCCGTCTCACCCGGACTGGCTCCGGGTTTTAATTCGGAGCATCCGGGTTCAAAAAGCGCCAACCGGGCAGGTCCACCCGCCACTGGTTCTCCTCCAGCAGCATAGGGATTACCAGCCCGGACATCATGCGCCGCTCCGGCACTGTGCTGGCTTCTTCAGTGACGCCAAAGGGTAGAAAGGCGAAGGCATGCTCGTCATCAACGTAGCTGGTGGGTGCGATTCCCAGGTCGGTCAAGTCCTCCAATGGCCAGAGGCGCAGCACTGTGCTACGAAAATCCTCCAGCATAGACCCCCGCATGGGGTGGTCCTCTTCGTAACCCGCCCGGTAGGCTAGCTGCATGTCGATGTTGTTTCGGGTAGCCCATACCCCCATGCGCATTCCACGGGTTTCCTTAGAAAGCATGGACCAAGCCAGGTCCATGCTGCCGTCTCGCACGGCCTCGGCGAACACGCCGGCCCGATTGCCTACCTCATCCGGTTGAGAGTTTCTCTTGGCACCTGGGATTTGCATATCGCCTAAGTTACCTATCGCTTAAGTTGCCTACGGGCGCCCTTGAAAGAAAATGTCCCCTACCCGGTTATGGTACCCTAACTTCCCCTCCGGCTACCACCCCACCGCGTACCCGTCGTAGCGAGGGTCCGCAGCACCCTGTAGGGTACCGGTGTCGGGGTCGACCTGGATCATCATTTCCCGACCCACTACTCCTTCCCAAGGTCCCAGTACGTTTAGCGCATGGCCGCGGCGCTCCAGCTGGGATTGCACCTCCGTCGAGTAGCGGCCTTCCATCAGCAGTTCATCCTTGCAGACATGGGGAATGTTGGATTCAGTAGGGCTCTGATTGTTTTTCCAACGGGGAGCCTCCACGGCCTCGGCGACGGTCATGCCGAAGTCCAGCACGTGGCTCAAGACCTGCATGTTGGCCGGCACCTGGGTATCGGCGCCGGGGGTGCCGCAAACCAGGAACAGCCTGCCGTCTTTGAATACCATGACCGGATTCATGGTATGGCGTACCCGCTTACCAGGCTGGAGGCAGTCCACATGGTCCGGGTCTAGGTGCCAGTAGGTCATTCGGTTGTTGAGCAGGATGCCGGTGTCGCCGGCGACGAGGCTGGAGCCCCAGCCACTTTGCAGGCTCTGCAGCTGGCACACCGCGTTCCCCCAGCGGTCAACCACGGCGAAGCAGGTAGTATCCTCTTGCTCGCTGCGCAGGCCGGAACCGACTGGCCGGGCCTTGCTTCTGGGCTTGGCCCCGCCGCCCTGGTAGTGCCAGGGATTCCCTGCGTCCACCGATGCAGCAGCCTGGTCTCGGTTTATCAGCTGGGCGCGCTCCCGGGCGTACTCTTTGGAAATCAGTCCCTGGACGGGCACATCCAGGTAATCCGGATCGGCCACGTAGACCTCCCGGTCCGTGAAGGCCAGCTTCTTGGCCTCCACCATCAGGTGGATGCTCTCGGCGGTGTTGCAGCCCGCCGCCTTGAGGTCAAACTGCTCGATCAGGTTCAGCTCCTGCAGCAATACATGGCCGCTGGAGTTGGGGGGAGCCTCGTAGACCTGGTAACCCCGGTAGGTGGTTGAGATAGGCTCCTGCCAGCGGGCGCTGCAGTCGGCCAAATCTTTCATGGTCAGCAGGCCGCCCTGCGCGTCGCTGAACTTGACCAGGGCGTCAGCGATGGGACCCTGGTAGAAAGCCTCCCGACCCCCTTCGATGATGGACTGAAAGGTTTTGGCCAGGTTCTTCTGGTAAAGTATGGCCCCGGCCCGCAGCGGTCGCCCGTCCTCGGTGAAGATGGCCCGGGAAGTCGGAAACTCGCAAAGCAGGCGGTCCGAGGCGATGGCCTGAGCCAGGTAGTGAGTAACCGGAAATCCGTTTTCCGCCAGGTCTAGGGCGGGAGCCAGCACGTCCTCCAGGGGAAGGCTGCCGTACCTCTCGTGGGCGTCCAGCCAGCTATGGACCAGCCCCGGCACCGACACCGATAGGATGCCCTTCGTCGGAATGCCGCTGGCCTGGTAGCGCTCCAGGCTGGCTCCAAAGGGAGCGGCGCCGGTGCCGTTGGTGATGTCGATCCGGCCGCTCTCCTTCTGGTAGACCATGATGAAGCCGTCGCCACCGATGCCCGACATGAGGGGCTCCACCACGTTCAGCGCGGCGGCGGTGGCCAGGGCGGCGTCCACGGCGTTGCCGCCCCTTTGCAGGATGGAAATTCCCGCCTGGGATGCCAGGGGCTGGCCGGCGCAGACCATGCCGTTACGCCCCATCACCACCGGGCGGTGGGCCTCAAAATTCACGCCGTGGGGTGTCTGGGCCATGAGTGCCTCCAAATATGAAGAAGTGTGAAATTCCGCGCTGAATTGTTTTAACTATGGCTCTTCACTTTGATCACCCCAAGTCTTGTCGATCGAGTCTACCCAAGCTGCGATAGACTTCTTCGCCTCTTCCCTGGCCACAAAGAGAGGATCTTCCGACCCAATTATCTCGGATCGCATCGACTCCAAGATGTCATACGCTTGGGCTTCAGCTGATTTGGGGTCTACCGTTTCAAGCTTTATCCTAGGCAAAACTATTGCAGCCATGATCTTCTTTTCCACCATTTTCGTTATTTCTTCGACGAGAAACTGGTAGTTGAACATTTCGACGCCCACCTTGACGGCTTATGCTGCTTTATACTCCCGCACGTCCACCTGCACACCCGAGGAGGCCGCATCCTCTGCGGCTTTCAGCAGTTGTGAGGTGATTTCAGACCCCACGTATTCCTCGCCGCAGCTGTCGCATACCTGCGCAGGCACTCCTTTTACTACCAACGTCAGCTGCTCTCGGGTCAACGTTACCGTCGCTGTCCCCAAATGGGTTTCTTCCTGTTTACAGATAAAGCATTTCATAGTCGGGTACCTTAAAGACAGCCTGTACCCCCATCCTAACCTTCCCCCTCCAGGGGGAAGGAACTTCTTGTCCCATCGAGCCTAGGAGCGAGGTTTTGTCTGTCTATGGTTGGGTACCAGATTATTTAGATTCAAGAACTTCCAGGATGGCAGCCTTGACCGAGTCGATCTCTCTCAGGATTTGATTGTTCCAGAATCGCAGCACTTGAAAGCCATGGGATTGCAGCTCCTCTGTTCGAGCATTGTCGTCTTCGACCTGTTGTGCGTGCTGGCCGCCGTCGACTTCAATAATCAGATTCTTTTCCAGGCAGGCAAAATCTACGATGTATCGTCCCACCGGATGCTGGCGTCGGAACTTGTAACCACCAATCTGACGGTACCGCAGGTGCATCCACAGAAAACTCTCGGCTTCGGTAAGAAGGCTCCTGAGTTGTCTGGCTCGGTCGGTGCCCATACAATTCACGATTGTCCACCGCCCCTTGTACTCAATACATGACACATTTGATGGGCGGCATCCTCTCCCCTGGTGGGAGAGGACTGAGGTGAGGGGGTTTCACCCTCATCCCAACCTTCTCCCATCTAGGGAGAAGGAGTTGTTTTATGGCCCTAAAAAAGGTGTCTCCCATTGAGCCTAGGCAAGAGAAGGGTCAGAGTCCAGTATCCAACGCGCCGCCCGCTCATCTACCTAAGCTTTCTTCTCAGCGGCGGCGGCCAGGCGGCGGGTGATGGCGGCCTCGGCGCGGGGGCTGATGGCCCGCTGCACCGTCACGTTCACCAGCGCGGGCTTGTTGGCCGCGAAGGCTCGCTCCAAGGCCGGCTTCAGGTCCTCTGGCTTCTCCACCAGCTCGCCGTGTCCGCCCAGCCCCTGGGCCACCAGATCGTAGCGGGTGGGCAGCAGGTCGGTCCCCACGGTGCGGCCGTACAGACCTAGCTGAATCTGCCGGTCGATGCCCCAGGCGGCGTCGTTGCCCACGATGGTGACCACATTCAGCTGGTGGCGCACGGCGGTATCGAACTCCATGCCGTTGAAGCCAAAGGCCCCGTCGCCGGTGAGGTTAATCACCCGCGACTCAGGATAAGCCAGCTTGGCGGCCATGGCCGAGGGGAAGGAGGAGCCCAGCATGCCCAAACCGGAGACGTAGGACCAGTGGCGCGGCATCTGCGCCGGCAGCAGGGCCCGGCCAAAGTGGCAGAAGTCTCCTCCGTCGAAGGACAGGAAGTCGTCGGGCCGCAGCATGGACTGGATAGTCTTGTGGACGAACATGCCATGCATCGGTGTTTCCGCAACCGCCAGACCCTCCGCCCATTCGGCATGGGCGGCCCGTTCCGCGCGCAGCTCGTCCAACCAGGGTAAGTCCTGCCAGGGGTGGGCCGAGGCCTCCTGGGTTATTTGCTCCAGGACGCTGGGAACGTCGCCCACCATGCCCACGGCTACTCCCCGGTTTCTTCCTATTTCGGCGGCCGAGGGGTCGATCTGGATGATCTTGGCGTCGGCGGCCACGTTGGGGGGCCGGCAGAAGCCGATGGTGTAATCCTGCTTGCGTCCCAGAAGAATGACCAGGTCGGCATCACGAATCTTGGTAGCCGCCCGGTTCAATCCCCGCTCGAAAAAACCAAAGCCATAGGGATGATCGTCGGAAAGCAAACCCCGGGCCTGTCCCTCGGTCAGCACCGGGATTCGGGTAGTCTCCGCGAATTTCTGCAGCGCTTCCTGGTTGTCGGTGTAGCCGGCCGCATCACCGGCGATGGCGAAGGGACGCTTGGCCTGGCGCATCAGCTCCACCGCCTGACGCACCAGCTCCGGCTGGGCTTGGATGGCTTCACTGGGGCGATACTCGTCCGGGTTGAAGAAGTTGACCTCGGACTCCTCCAACTCCTGCTCCTGCACGTCCATGGGAATGGTGAGGTGGACCGGACCGCGCCGTCCGCTGTAAGCCAGCCGCACCGCCCGGGCGATGGTGTCCGGAATCCGGCGGGCGTCATATATCATCAGCGACTCTTTGGCTACCGGAGCGGCCATTCCCACCTGGTCTATCTCCTGCATCGCTCCCCGGCCCAGCTCAGCGAGTTCGGCCGAACCTGCGATGGAAAGCAGCGGGCTTTCGCTGTACATCGCGTTGGTTAGGCCGGGAATGGCGTTGGCGAAGCCTGGAGTAGTGTAGGTGCAGACTCCCAGCTGGCCGGTTATGCGGCCCCAGGCGTCGGCCATGTGCACCGCGGCCTGCTCGTGGCGGGTGTCAATGAAACGGAAGTCCTGGTCCGCCATCACGTCCAGCAGGGGGAGAATGTGATCTCCAGCCAGAGTGAAAATGTTTGTCACTCCCTCCAGTTTCAATGCTTTGCCGATCAGATGACTGCCGGTTACGCGGGCCATAATGCCTCCTTGTGTCATATCGAAATAAATAGAATTGGGCTTTCCTATCTGGCTTCCCGCCGGCATCCAGCCGGCCGGGCCGCATCCCCGGGGTTGAATCCCTACCTGGGGTCGTTGGTCAGGTAGATTATGCGAGGGGGAAGCCGGACCGTCAAGCAAGGCGCCGGGCCTGGAGAACCTGGACCGAGCCAGGATTGAGGTAAAAAAGATGAAGAGGTGGGGTAATATGGCGTCCCCATCTGCAAAAGTGAGACGCTGTGCTGTAGCGGCGCGCCTATGGACTGCCAGGTGGGAGGGGTATTATTGGGATTTTATTGGGCGTTTTGGGGGCTCTAAAGCATGGTATGTTCGCCATAGCCCTGCTATCATCTTTGTCGGTGTGGTGTGAGGGGATTTCTCCAGAAGGAAGAGGCCCTGAAACACAATGAATGGGAAAAAGGCTAAGCAACCCAATCGCTTTCAGCCCTTGGCCAGCGGACTGCTGTTAGGAGCCATCACCGCGGGAAGTCTGGTAACTGGGTTATTAGAGTTGAAGGCTCGGCAGGTTGAAAGGCAATCCAGTAACTTTTTCGAATGGCCTGCCATCTCCGGGAAAAAGCAAAAGTCCCGCTAAAATTCCTGCCTGGACTGACCGTCTAGATCTGAGCGGGCCCTGAACATATCCCGGGGCGTCCCGGGAAGCACAGCGCCTGCTTTGCCCCTAGGGCTATTTCTTCGACACACTGCTTTGCTAACCGTTTTCTCTTGGAAAAAGAAAGGCCCCGCTTCGGCGGGGCCTTTATTACTCGAAGTTGATCCGGGGCATTGAACCGGTTGGGGCCTTAATGCCCGTGGCCATCACCACAACCGCATCCGCCGCCACCGCCACTACCGCAGCCACATCCACCACCACCGCAACCGCCTCCGCTGGCGAACATGGGATTGTTGATGACGAATCCCACCTGGCCCCCAAACTGCTCCACATAATCTATTGTCGCTTCTTCCAGGAAGGGAGCGCTATCCGAATCCATCAACAGACTCACTCCGTCCAGAGCGAGAATGGTGTCGTCGGGCTGGGTTTCCTTCTCCATGGTCAGCATGTACTGAAGGCCACCCTGCTCGGCGGGCATTGCCACCACCCGGAGGGAACTTCCAGCTTCGCCTTCCTGATCGATGACTTCCCGGAGTTTTTCAACGGCCAATGGTGTGATTTCCATAATTTTCGCTTCCTTATACAGGGATGCCGATTATGATAGTAGGGTAAGAGGCTCTGTTATCAAGCCTAACATACCTGCTTTGTAGCAGTCAATCGTGGGAACCTGTACTTTTGGGGGTGGTTCTTGGTGGGACTTTTCCCCCTCGCTCTTCAGCAACGCTTTTCAGATGGGGTAGCGCCAGGCTTCACCGGTTTAGTCTACGGCGGAATTCCTCCGGCATGGCCCCGATGCGCCGCCGGAACGCCGTATCCTCGCGGTTAGGGACTTGACGGACTGCCTCTGCTATCAACTCCACGCCGCCCAGAAAGTCTCCCAGGTGGATAAACTCAGCTTCAATTCGGTCCTCCGGAGCGCCGTTGTGGTAGTTGCCCAATGGGAAGGCGATGCCGGTGGCGCGGTAGCCATGCCAGGCGAAGGCGCTGGCCTCGCAGGTGCCGCCGCTCATTAGCTGGCGTTGAATTTTTATCGGCTGCGGTCCTTCTTCCAGGATTTCCCTGGCCTTGGTGAGGACCGTCTCGGCTTCGGCGCTGAAGGTGAAGGCGGCGTCGCCCACCCGAATCACCGGACCGCCACCGATTTCAGCTCCGGGCAGGCTGCGGCTGGACTCCAGGGACACCACCAGGGTGTCCTTGGGCAAAGTGCTGGCCTCCGCCATCAGGCGAGCGCCGACCAAGCCCACTTCTTCCGCTCGGGTAAACACGCCGTACACATCAACGGGAGGTTCCTCTTGGGACAAGATGCTCAGCGCTGTCAGGATGCTGCCGCAGCCGGCCAGGTCGTCCAAGGCCCGCATCCGGATAAAGTCGCCATCCAACTGAAAATCCACCAGGTCGAAAACCGCCGGGCAGGGTATCGGGACTGGCTGGGGTTCCGCCAGCTGAATTCGTACCTGCCGGTCGGCATTGGCCCCCAGCCTCTCCAAAATTGTGGCGGGCAGCCGCCGTCCGTCGGGTTGAATCACCAGCAAAGACAGCCCAGGCACGAAAGCGCCCGGCGGTACGCCTCCCAGGGCCTTCCCAACCAGGAAGTCTCCTCTAGAATTTTCCTCCGGTTCGACGATTTCAAATCCGGGATGATCCATGTGAGCCACGAAGGCTATGGGGGGATGCGGCGATGATCCTATGGTGGAGCCAGACCGAGCTGGCAACGTGGCGAGGATGTTGCCAAAGGCGTCCTCCTTAAAGCCCACTCCCGTCTCTCCAAGGACCGCCTTCACCACTGCGGCGACACCGTCCTCGGAAAAGGATGTTGCCGGTGAGCTACCGAGCCTGGCTAGAATCTTCAGGGCCTGCTCTTTCCAGCTGGGCATTTACCCTCCATTCCAAGAACGGTTTGGAGGATTGTATCAGCCGGAAGGCTCCCGAAGCCCAATCGGGTCGGCGGCTGCTAAATGGGCTCAGGGCAACACCGCCATCTGGTCTGTCGTAGCCAGGTCGGGATCGTCGATCCGGAACTCGACCGTAACGATTTCCTGAGACTCGTTGAGGGTAGACTCGAGGTAAAGATCTATCTCCAGGTAGTCGGTAACATCCTCCCTGGTGTACGCCGCAAATGGGAGGGTCGCGGCATAGGTTTGCCAATCGGTGCTATTGATGTTGCTGGAATTGGCCGAATTGGTATACAGGGTAGTGCGAACCGTGCCGTCGGCCTGGCGGATCAGTAGATCCAGATCGGCGTGAACATCCAGCCGCACCAATCGGGTGTATCCCGCGATAAAGACGTCGCTGGTCTGGTCCCCATGTACTCGTCCCACAGGTTGGCGCTATTGATGCCGACCGCAGCCTGGACGTGGGAGCTGGCCGGCAGCCTCATATTCCAAATATCCGTCGAATCGCCGCGCCGAAACCCCATGTCGCTTTCGTTAGTAATCTCAGCGTGCAGTAATAACCCGTTGGCTACGGCGTCGACCCCAAAGGCGTCGGCATCGAGGGAAGTCCAAACTCCGGTCACTGGGTCGGTGGCGGCCAGGTCGTTGGTGTAGTAAACCACGGAGCCTTTGGTCTGCCCCACCAGGTAAATGTTGGTGGCGCTTTCCAAATAGGCTTCAAATTGCTTATTGCCGTCCAGTCCCACCAGGAACATGGTGTTGCCCTTGACCGGAGTTTTCAGGCTAGTGGTGGAGTAGCTGCTGCCCACCTCTCGGATGGCGTATCGTTGAGCATCTCCGGTCAGGAACAGTATCGCTCCATCGGCGTCCGAGTCCACCTGGCTGGAAAGGTCGACTGCGGCCCAAGAGCCCGTGGTGCCGATGGTGACGTCGGCGGGGGATGAAAAGAAAGAAGGATCTGCGCCGATGGTGTACCCAATCAGTTTGAAGTCAATAACGATACTGGTGATATGACCTTGGATTAACCGGTTGCTGTCAATTTTCACAATCTGCCAGCGGTGGTTTTCCGGCCCTACTTGGACCGCGCCGTAGGGGTTGGACATATAGTCGCGGGAGTCCTCCTTGCCTCGTAGAACGCCTCCCTGTATTACTTCTACTCCGGTATTGACCACCTCCACCACCGCGCCGGTAGCTGTGCTGGGCACGTCTCCGGACAGATCTATGTCCTGCCAGCTACCCACGGTGGAAAGGCTTATGTCCTTGGCATTTTCGAACCAGACAAATCCTAAGTCCGCTTTGTCGCGCCTCAATCGGTAGGTGACGTCCCAGGTGGAAGCGCCGATCTGGGGGGTGTCAGTTAAAGGAATGACGGACTTGCTATCGTTGGGACTGGGACTGAGGCGAGCTACTTGCCCACCGGCGAAGGATGACGAGAGGTTAAGGGCGGTCCCGTCGGGAGACGCCGCTTTCAGCTGGTAATAATTAACGCTGTCGATACTGGTAGTCTCGGAGTGGAAGTAGTGCATGGTGGGACAGGAAAAGTAGCTGGAATCGGTCACACCGCCCGGGGTTACCACCACCAGGGTTCCCGAGCTGTCGAACTGAATCAGGGGAGAAATTGGCACCGTAAAAGTCGCCGTTTCCGCCGGATTCCATTGATTCGGGTCCCTGGTATCGGGACTCATGGACGGCAAGGCCCAGTCGGTGATGTACTCCAAGTGGTTGACCACATTGCCTGAGGAGGCATCGGTGTAGTCTGTCAGTAGATCCATATCGGAAAAGCTGGAGACCGAGGTCTGACCGGTATTATCCACCGGAGCGATCACAGTATTGCATCCCAGGTCCATACCAATGTTGTCGGATTGAATGGCGATGGAGGTGTTGGTGTACTCCACCTGCTGGGCCGTGTTGGCCTGAATCAGGCTGCTGTGCTCCGACCACACCTCCGTGAGGAACAGGAAGGTGAGGCTGGATAGCAGCAGGAAGGTGGCGGTAACGATAACGCCGGGGATTGCTTCGTTCACGGTGGAGCGCTCCTACCGGCCTGTTGGCTAATTCTAAAGTCGGTGCGCGGGAATTTGGTGAGTCTCAGCCCGGTAAACCAGCCGATTTTCCCAACCAATGTTTAATCTAGCCAAGGCCAAACTTAAGGTCAAAAGCGCCTGAATGTTAATGGAAAGCGTGCAGTGTGGCTTCAGTGTTTCGTACCTAGATGAGAGGTAGGATGGGACGCCTGTGAGGGTATAGGTAGTTACCGGCCCGCGTCGGTGTCATGGTGTTATACTGCCCCTACTATGCTGGATACCAGTTCCAGCCTTTGAGCTGGCGGGTTAACTGCTAGGTAGCGGTATTAGGGAGGAATCTTGCTTCCACAATTCCGAGTCCAACAAGACGATGCCGTCCTGGTTTCCGGAGACGACCTGAAAACCACGGTGGCGGCCGTATTGCAAAAGATGGGAGTGCCCGATGAGGATGCCGAATTGGGCGCCGACGTGATGGTGCTTGCTGACCTCCGGGGGGTGGACAGCCACGGGGTATCCAACATGCTGCGCACCTACGTCAACGGTTACACCAGCGGCCAGATCAATCCCCGCCCCGAAATGAGGGTAATTCGGGAAACCCCCAGCACCGCCAATCTGGATTCCGACCGGGGTTTGGGCATTATCACCGCCCCCAAGGGCATGGACCTGGCCATCAAAAAAGCGAAAGAGGTGGGTGTGGGAATAGTCACGCTGGGCAATGCCCGCCATCTGGGAATGGCTTCCTACCACGCCATGCGGGCCCTGGAACACGACATGATCGGTGTCTGCATGACGAGCTGTCCGCCCCGGGTGCTGCCAACCTTCGGGGCCGAGCAACGTTTGGGCACCAACCCCATAGCGGTGGCGGTACCGGCCAACAAGGAGCCGCCCTTCGTTTTCGACGCGGCAACCAGCTCAGTGGCCGTGAACAAGATCGAGATTGCCCGCCGGTTGGGCGCCAAGCTGGAGCCGGGATGGTTGGCTGCCGAGGATGGCACGCCCATCATGGAAGAGGTGGACGTGCCCCAGTCCTACAGCCTGCTACCTCTGGGAGGGACCCGGGAATTAGGCTCCCACAAGGGGTATGGACTTTCCTGCATGGTGGATATTATGGCCGGCGTGCTCACCGGTGGAGGGTACGGCATGGTGCCAGGGAGGCCCAACTTTGGCCATTATCTTGCCGCCTACAGTATTGCCGGGTTTGACGACCCGACCCACTTTAAGGAGACGATGGACGAGTGGCTGCTGATGTTGAAGAGTACCGCTCCGGCCCCGGGTCACGACCGGGTTATGGTCGCCGGGCAGCCCGAGGCCGAGATGGAGGCGATACGGCGGGCGGCGGGCATCCCTCTTCATGAGGAAGTGGTGGATTGGTTCCACGACACTTGCGCTGAGCTGGCCATTCCCTGCACATTTTGATGCCCAACAGGGCCGGGTGTTTCCTGCTCGTAACTGAGGTTATTGGCGGGTTATGGGCCTAGAAATTCGAGGGCGGTTTGGATGAATTCCTCCGGCTTCTCAATCTGAGGTGAGTGACCGCACCCTTCGAAAAATACCAATTCAGACCCGGGAATGGCTTCCTGATATAGCTGGCCGCATTCCGCTGGGACGAGCCGATCCTCCCTTCCCCAAACAATCTGTGTCGGGAGGCGCACCCTGGCTAAGAGGGTAGGCAACCGTGGGTCGTGCATGTAGGGCTTCCAGCACAGCCTGACCGCCATCTCCCGATCTCGCTCCGCCAAGGCTGCCTGCTCCGCAGTGGGGGTCTCACCGTAAAGTTTATTGTACTCGGGCGCTTGGCCGGCATCGTGGAAGTTTAGCTCAGCTATCTGGGCTGGAGCGATCAAGAAAATGTCGGTTATCTCTCCCATCTGCGGCTTGATACCTACCGGGTCCACCAGCATCAATTTGCTGAAGGAGTGCTGGCACATGACCGCCATCTCTGCGGCCAGCCAGCCCCCCATGGAAAAGCCGATGCACCGCGCGCCCTCCAGACCTAGCTCTTCTTGAAACCAGGTATAAAAGCAAGCCAGGTCTTGCATGTTCTGAATCCAGTTGGGCCGCTCGGAAGCTCCGAATCCGGGATGAGTGGGCAGGTACACCGTATATTGCTCGGCCAGCGACTGCACGTATTTCAGCCAGCCCCGGTTGCCGCCGGAGCCGTGCAGCAGCAGCAGGGGCTCGCCCGACCCGCCCTTGAATAGCTGTATTTTGGTTCTGCCAACCTGCACCAACTCTTCAGTAAAATCGGCTGTCATTTATATCTAGCTCCTTGTGCGCGCCAGACCCAGGCTCATCCTGGATCCGGCTATCCTCTCGGCCGTCGCCGTCGCCGTCGCTGCCGCTTCGAGGTTCATACTAACATTTGGGCTGGCTGGTGTCATACTCGATTTGACGTTAGAATGGGTATCGCAATTCACGGGTGGCCTAGGCCGAGTCGTCGGCAGCAGCAGTCCGCTGGCCTATTCTCGCTGGTAAGGGTGAAGGTATATGCCCCGAGTGTTAGTCGCCGACCCCATCGCTCCGGAAGGGGTGGAGTTGTTGGGATCCGGTGCGGACATCGATGTGAAGCACGGATTGACGCTGCCGGAGCTGCTAGAGGTCATTGGTTCCTACGACGCATTGGTCGTGCGCAGCGAAACCAAAGTCACCCCTGAAGTAGTGAAGGCAGCCAAGAATTTACGGGTCATTGCTCGGGCCGGTATCGGGGTGGATAACATCGATCTGGAAGCGGCAACCGGCGCCGGCATAGCTGTAGTTAACGCGCCTATCGGAAACACTGTTGCGGCCGCCGAGCATACCATGGCCTTGATGCTGGCCCTGGCCCGTAACGTGCCTCAGGCTTACCAATCTCTGAAGCAGGGGGAGTGGAAGCGCAGCGCTTTCATGGGCATTGAAGTTCGGAATAAGGTACTCGGGGTCATAGGCCTGGGTCGGGTCGGCTCGGAGGTGTGCCGTCGGGCCCAGAGCTTCGGCATGCGCCTGGTGGGATTTGACCCCTTCGTCGCGCCGGATTACGCCCGCCGGCTCGGCGTGGAGACCAAGTCCCTGGAGGAGCTGCTGGGAGAGGCCGACTTCATTACATTGCATACCCCCCTCACGCCCAGCACCAGCAATCTGATCGGCCGCCGCGAGCTGGGTCTGCTGAAGCCCGGAGCTCGCTTGATCAACGTGGCCAGAGGGGAACTGATCGACGAGGTGGCACTGCTGGAGGCATTGGACTCGGACCGGCTGGCCGGCGTGGCCCTGGACGTATTTGTCTCGGAGCCCCCGGCGGCAGACTCGCCCCTGGTGATGCACCGCAAGGTGGTTGCCACCCCTCACCTGGGGGCCTCGACCGAAGAAGCTCAGCGGGAGGTGGCGATAGAGGCCGCCGAACAGGTGCTGGCCGTTCTGAGCGGGCAACCCGCGCCTAACACGGTCAACGCGCCGGTGTTGCCTCCCGAGTTGCATCAGCTGTTGGCCCCCTATATCCCAGTGGGTACTCTGCTGGGCAAACTGCTCACCCACCTGGCGGCAGGCCAATTTGTCGGCGTTACCATCAGCTATCAGGGAGAGATAGCCAAATACGACACTTCCCTGTTGCAGGCAGCGGTGTTGGAAGGATTGCTGGCGTCGGTCAGTTCGGAACAAGTAAACCTGATTAATGCGGCCTGGCTGGCCAAACGGCGGGGCTTGGACATCACCGAGCAGAGAAATACGGCGGCTCAGGAATATTCCAGCCTGATCACCGCGACCCTGACCACCACCGGCGACAGCATTACCCTCTCCGGCACCTCCCTGCGGGAAGAGCCGCATATTGTTAAGGTCAACGATTACTGGTTGGACGTGGTTCCCTCAACGCCTTATCTGCTGTTCGTGGATAACACGGACCACCCTGGCTCTATTGGGGCCGTGGGCACCGTGGCCGGGCGGAACAACATCAATATCAGCTTCATGGAAGTGGGCCGCCTCAGCCTTCGGGGCCGGGCAATGATGATAATCGGGTTGGACGACCCGGTGCCGCCGGAGGTGCTGGCGGAGATCAACGCGTTGCCCCAAATTTACGACGCCCGTTTGGTCAAGCTGTAAGAAATGGCCAGCATAGCAAAACTGCTGCACCGGGGAGCAGACCAAATTGCTGAGCCATGGCTAAGGAGCTGAACCCGGTCACAGACGCCAACATTTGCGTAAATCCTCCTATACCCCCCTTTTTAAAAGGAGGACTGAGGGGGATTTGGATATTGCAAGTTTAGAACTTTCGGCAAGAATCAGTAAACAGAGGTTTCTCCCGAAGTTTTTCAAGGAGGATGCAAACATGGCGGAAAAGATAGGGATTATGGGACCCGGGGCGGTCGGAAGCTACGTGGGAGCATTTCTGGTCCAGTCTGGGGAGGATGTAACCTTCATCGATATGTGGCCCGAGCATGTGGAAACCATGCGCAAACAGGGGCTGCGGGCCAGCAACAGCGTGGGTGACTTTACGGTGCCGGTTAAAGCGATGCATCTGACCGACGCTCAGGGCATCACTGAGCCCTTCGACTACGCATTCATCACGGTCAAGTCTTACGATACCGAGTGGGCCACTCACTTCATCAAACGCTACGTCAAGCCGGAGGGATTTTTCATCTCGTTACAAAACTGCTGGAACGACCCGATAATCGGTGACATCGTCGGGAAGGATCGGGAGATGGGATGCGTCGCTTCCCATATTGAAGTGGCTCTATGGGAGCCGGGTCACGTCAATCGGGGTGGTGAATCCGGACGGGACCACGGCCATACGGTGTTTCGGGTAGGCGAGCTGAACGGCCAGGCTTCGGCCAGGGCGGAGATGATCGCCCAGAAGCTGGACGTCATTGACGCCGCCTATTCCACCGACAACCTACCCGGCGAGCGCTGGGCCAAGCTTTGTCAAAATGGAATGGGCAATGGCATATCCGCCATGTCCACCCTGGGTTCCCAGGATATGGCCGACAACGCCGATTGCCGGCACATTCGGATTAACCTGGCCAAGGAGGGAGCCCTGGTGGGGCTGGCCCAGGGTCTTAAGGTAGTGGATATTGGCGGCAAACCCGCTGATTTCTGGGCCGACGCCAATAAGGGCGACGTCTTCGAAGAGCTGGATGATTTCATGGCTTCCCGCGGCGGTCCGGTGAACTGGCTGGCTTCCATGGCTCAGGACGTGCACAAGGGCCGCCATTCGGAGATCGATTTCATGAATGGGCTTATTTGCCAGAAGGGACGGGAGTTTGGCGTGCCCACCCCCTATAACGACGCGATTGTCGAGGCCATGCACGGTATCGATGACGGCTCCCTTAAGCCCGACCCTTCCAACGTGGAGCGCATCGTCCGGGCGGTGGGCCAGTAGTCTAGAGCCCTATAGCCAAGCCAAGGTGGCATCTGCAAGGATCGCCATACCAACCCCATACGGCATTATCTTGGCATTAGAATAGGGAGGGTCTTCGGTGTACATCAAGGTGGAACCGGCCGGGTTCTTCATGCACACGGTTAAGCTGATCTTCGACCTGGACTGTCCCAATTCCGAGGATGGTCCGGTCCGGGAATACCTGGCCGAACACGAGCTGGAGCCCCGCTACCGTTGGGATAACGATTTGGGGGGCAATCGCGGTGAGGTTCTGCAGTTTGGCGGCTGTTACCTGGGCAACCACTTGCAGGGTATTGGTCAGATCCAGCGCAACGCCGTGGAGGTGGAGCTGCTGACGGCGGAGATAAGCAGGCATCTCGATTCGGCGCTGGACGGGGAGGCTCTCCTCCAGTCCCATTTCACAGAAGAGCGGCGGCAGGCCGCGATTAGTGCGCTGGTGAGTGAGTTCCAACGAGAGCCGTCCTTACAGCCCAACGAACAGGGAGAGTTAACAGCGGTGCTGGAGGAAGCGGAGGTGCGGAAGGCGGTGCGGCGCGTCCTAGACCTTTAGCCCGCGCTTGAGCCGTGGGCTATTCGCTGCAAAACCCCCTTGGCTGTGGAGCGGTGCTGCTGGTCCCAGTATCCCCAGGCGGTCTATAATTACCAACGGCCACTCCGGTCCAGCGGGCGTAGCTCAGTGGTAGAGCTCTAGCCTTCCAAGCTAGCCACGTGGGTTCGATTCCCATCGCCCGCTCCACAACTATCGTCCTTCCCACCGGGCTCCGCCAAAGTTAAGGCATCTCCCCGCTGGGCTGGGCTTCCAGTTCCGCCGAGCCTTCGTCGTGCGCCTGAAGCTGGCGGGTCAATTCGTCCAATCGGCCCGTCAGCTCCTTTTCCCGGTCCTGAAGGCGGCGAATACTTCGATCCGCCACGGCGATAAAGTCCAGCAGCATTAGAAACAGGACGGCGATAATCACCCGATTGGCCGTGAGGGTGGCTATGGTGGTAAATACCACGCCGCAGACGACGAAGAGCGCGGTCATCTGATACTTTCGCATCTTGGTTGGAGGCCTCCTGGGGCAAGCTGGCACGGCACCAGTATTTTAAGCAAATTGTACGCCATCGGCCGGGCGGCATGCGTTGCCCAGCCGGTGATTATTTAGGGGAGACGAAGCGGTTCGCCCACCAAAATATGTGGCAGGTTGCCGCCGGGCCCTCGAAAGCTCGAACCTGTTATTGTTGTCGCGGACTAGCTGCCAGTGAGGACCTTCTGGGCCGTGGAGCCGATGTCGGCGGGAGTGGGGATGATGGTGGCGCCGGCCTCCCGCAAAGCCTGAATTTTGGACTCGGCGCGGGCGCTTTCTCCGGTAATAATGGCGCCGGCGTGGCCCATGCGCTTGCCTGGCGGGGCGGTGGCGCCAACTATTAGGGCGCAGAGCGGCTTGGTGAACTCTTCCGCGATGTACGCCGCGGCTTCCTGTTCCTTAGTGCCGCCGATTTCGCCGATGAACACTACCAAGTCGGTTTCCGGATCCTCCTGGAATAGCCGCAGGACGTCGACGAAGCTGGAACCGATAATGGGGTCTCCGCCGATTCCCACACAGCTGGATTGGCCGATGTCCAGGTCGGTCAGTTGCCCCACCGCCTCGTAGGTTAGGGTTCCGCTGCGGGATACCACGCCCACCCGGCCCGGCCGGTGGATTCCGCCCGGCATGATGCCGATCTTGCAGCGGGCCCCCGGATTTATCAGCCCGGGACAATTGGGACCGATGAGACGGGTGGGCATATTCCGCAGATACCGTCCTACCTTGACCATGTCCTGGACCGGTATGCCCTCGGTTATGCAGGCGATCAGGGGCACTCCGGCGGCGGCTGACTCTACGATGGCGTCGGCAGCGAAGGGAGGCGGCACGAAGATGAGGGATACGCCAGCGCCGGTTTCTTTAACCGCCTCGGCTACCGAGTCGAAGACAGGAACCTCCTCGTCGAACAGCTGCCCGCCCCGGCCGGGTGTGACCCCGGCCACCACCTGGGTGCCATAGGCCCGGCAAGCCCGGGCGTGAAAGCTGCCCTCTTGTCCGGTAATCCCCTGCACCAATATCCGGGAGTGCTCGTCTACCAGTATTCCCATCTCGGTTAAAGCTCCTATTGCAACCAATGGTGAGGGGTTTCGAGCCCGCGCCCGCTTGGATTTTGTTCCCGATCCCAGGCCCGCCAGCCCGCCACCGGCTTTTCGGCGGCTGTTTGGGCGTCAGTTGCTCTGCTGTATGGCCTGGGCCGCGTCGGTCAGGGTGCTGGCAAAGGTAACCGCCAGTCCCGAATCGGCCAGGATCTCCTTGCCTTCTTCCACGTTGGTGCCTAGCATTCGGACCACTAGGGGAAGGCTCGCCCCGCTGCGCTGGTAGGCCAAAACAATCCCCCGAGCAGCGACGTCGCACCTCAGTATGCCTCCAAAGACATTCACCAAGACTCGAGTTACCTTGGGGTCGGAGAGGATGATGCCCACAGCCTTGGCTACCTTCTCTGCGTCGGCTCCACCCCCCACGTCCAGGAAGTTGGCTGGGGCCGCTCCGGCGGCGCTGGCTACATCCAGCGTCGCCATCGCCAACCCCGCACCGTTGACCAGACAACCTACATTGCCCTTCAGATTGACATATGCTATGTCATGGTCCGCAGCCTCGGCTTCCAGTCCATCCTCCTGGGCTCGGTCTCTCAACTGGCGGAGGTCGGCGTGGCGGAACAAGGAATCATCTTCAACGTCCATCTTGGCGTCCAAGGCCACCACCCTTTGGTCTCCGGTGATGATCAAGGGGTTGATCTCGATAAGGGAGCAGTCATTGTCGGTGAAGATGCGGTAAAGCAGATTCATAACCTGGGCGGCGGGCCGGCTCAGGTCCGGCTCCAATCCCAACCGAGCGGCCAAACGTCTGGTTTGGTAGGGCATCAATCCCAATACGGGTTCTATCGGCTCGGTGTAGATGCTCTCCGGGCTAGAAGCCGCCACTTCCTCAATCTCCATTCCTCCGGAAGGGCTGCCGATCAGCACCGGCCCGCCAAATCCCCGGTCGATGGTCAGGGCCAGGTATAGCTCACGCTGGATGTCCGCCAATTCTTCCACCAGCAGGGAGTTGACTGGAACGCCCTGGGGTCCTGATTGATGAGTCACCAGATTCTGTCCCAACAGGGCTTGGGCCTCTTGCTCGGCCTCTGCTACAGACCGGACCAGTTTTATCCCGCCGGCCTTACCCCGACCCCCGGCGTGGACCTGGGCTTTAAGCACCGCAGCGCCGCCCAACTCTTTGGCGGCCTTTCCGGCCTCCTGCGGCGTGGACACCAGGAGGCCCTGGGGTATGAGTATGCCATACCTGGCGAGGATCTCCTTGGCCTGGTATTCGTGTAGCTTCATAGGCTCTCCCGGACATTCCCGCCGGTTTCCGCACTATGCATTCTCTTTTAATTCGAGGTCTTCGTCAATAAAATCTGGATTTGCCGCCTCGAACGGTCCGCGCGAGGAGGGTGTCTGAAAAACCGGCCCTGCCATTCCGAGGGAGCGAAGCGACCGAGGAATCTAAAATATGGTGGTAGATAATCCGCGAGCGAAGCGGGGAGTGACATTTGTAGGTAGTTGCTAAGCTGGTGTCTGAAACATTTCCGACCAGAGGTAATCATCTTGCGAGATGCTCAGGACGAACGGTGGATTATCTTTAGCCCTTCGTGGTGAGCTGGTCGAACCATGAACGGTTGCTCGGCCCACGCCCTACCAATGTAATGGCTGGAAAAGGTAATAACACATCTATATAAAAAGTGGGTGTTTTGGGAATGTAGGAGGTACGGCCATGCGCCTCTACGGAATCACTCAACTCTAGCGACTTTTAACCAGAGGTGGTTTAAGTACGAGGATTGTTCAGCTCACGGAGGTTGGTGAGGAAGGCGTTGGGCCGGCCTGGGGGCTGTTCTCTACCGTCCGGCCGACGTTTGGCCTGGTTACGGGGAAGCTACTAATCCTGGGCCGGTCAGGAACCGGAAAATTGGGGAGTCGGTGGATAAGATGATGGTATCCTGCTGCCCCAGGAAAGTCTGGTATGCTTCCAGGCTACGACGAAAGGCAAACAAGTCCGGGTCCTGGTTGAGCGCCTCAGCCAAAATTCGAATGGCTTCAGCCTCGCCTTCCCCCCTGGTCTGGCTGGACTCTTTGTCAGCATTGGCCAGGATTACTTCTCGATTCCGGTTGGCCACGGCGCGAATCTTCAGGTCTTCTTCTTCACCCTCAGCCCGAAACTTGGTGGCGATTCGGTTTCGTTCCGCCCGCATACGGGTGTAAATGCTGGGGGTTACCGAATCGGGAAAGTCGGCCCGCTTGATACGGACGTCGGTGATCTCAATACCGAAATTCTGCGTGACAACGGTCGTCCTGACTCCCGACAGCACCTCTTCCAGAATTTCGGAACGGGTCTCCACCCCTTCGAAAAGAGGCAACCCTTCCTCATCTTCCACTACTTTTCCGGTCTCATCCAGAATCGGTCTTGAGCCAATTATTTCAAACCTATCCCGTAATGCCACCCGGTCTCGCAGGGTAGAGGTCACTATGTCGCCCAGCCGGCTCCTGGCGCCGGTTTCGGTCTGGAGCGTCTTGCGGAATTGCTCTGGATCAGTAATTCGGTATCGGGCATATGAATCGATTACCAGGTTCTGCTTCTCCTTATCCGGCATGGCCACCGGCACGGCGTCGATTCGCAGAATGCGCCGGTCGAACTTGAGCACGGTCTCAATAAAGGGGGTCTTCCAGTATAAGCCCGGTTGGGTTCTGGTAGCTGTGACCTCACCAAAGCGCAGAACCAGCGCCTGTTCGGTAACATCAATGACATAGGCCGCCTGCCGCAGCACCACCAGTCCGACAATTAAAATGATTGCTATTACGATCAATGCTTTCATTACATTACCTTATACAATTAACGATATGGCCCTACGGCATACGATTAACGAAATAGCCTTAGGGCGTGGGCCCGAAGGGCACCGGTGTTAAGGAGCCATCTCCGCCCAATATTAGAACCGACTGGGCCTCTGGCGAGAGAATAACCTTGGTTATTCCGGGCAGGACCTCTTCCATTGCTTCCAGGTACAGTCTCTGCCGGGTTACTTCTTGAGATTTGTCGTATTCCTGCAGAATTGATATAAACCGGTCGGCCTCACCCTCTGCCCTGGCAATACGGGCCTGCTTGAAGGCCTCGGCGCCCTCTTTGATTCGTTCCGCGTCACCCTCGGCCCGGGGAATTATGTCTGCCTCGAAGGCTCGAGCCTGGTTGATTCGGGTATCTCGCTCTTGCCGGGCTCGCAACACGTCATCGAAGGCGTCCCGAACCTCCTCCGGTGCCTTCACGTCCTGAAGCTGCACTGAAATCACATCAATGCCGGAATTGTAGATGTCCATGATACTCTGCAATCGGTCTTTGGTACGGACTTCCACGTTTTCACGGTTTCTCACCAGGATATCGTCGATGGAACTCTGACCCACCACCAGCCTCAAAGCAGCCTCAGCGGCGTCTTTCAGGGTGCGACCATCGGGGCGCCCTACGGCGATGGCCCGGGTATCCTCTCCCGGGTCGTCGACATTGAACAGGAAGGCGTTAAGGTCCTTGATATTGTATTGGACCACCATTTGAACGTCCACGATATTCAGGTCGCCGCTGATCATCAGGGCTTCCTCACCCCGCGCCGCCACGCTGCCCGCTTCGTTGCTGATGAAGCCCAATTCCATTCGGCGGGTTTGCGTTACTATTAAGACATCCCTCTGTCCTATAGCAACCGGCCAGCTGGGCCACCACCACTGGAGTCCCGGCTCGGTAATGGAGTTCTGCACCACTCCGAACATACGGCGGGCTGCCTGCTCACCGGGGCCGACCTGATAGAAACCCGTTGCCACCCAAGCCACGGCCAGCACGCCGATGATGGCGATAATCAGTAGACCCACGCCGCCGCCGCCAAATCGTCGGTTGAACCTGCCGAAGCCTTCCCGCAGGCGGGCGGTTATTTGGTTGAAATCCATTTCGGGTTGGCGCGGGCCACCGGGTGGGTGCATTGCTGACCGTCCTTTTTGATACCGAATTGTTAGTGGGACAATTCCTGTTTTGGTGTCCCTTGGTGGGAACCCTGGAATAACGGCCTTGATTCTAACATCAACCGGGGGAATTAAGCCATTTTCTCGGGACGAATCTCAGGGCCTTTTCATTCTCCTGCCTGGTAGGAAAAGCCCATCATGTCGAAAGCTTCGCTGAGATGGGCATTGTGGCGGCGTAGGGCAGCGGCTACGTTGGAATGCCCAGCCCGGCGTACCAAGCTGATGACCAGGTTTCG
>JAKZUA010000151.1:0-11245 GCA_047516825.1 Dehalococcoidia bacterium | reverse complement strand
CCGGATCGAAGCAGCCCAGGTCCAGGCAGGCATCCCCGAAATTGTTGCGGGCGACCCGGAATCCCAGGGGACTGCCAAACCAGGAAGAGAAATAAATCCGGCTTTAGCCTCCACCTTTCGGCATCCGCTCTGGGGACAGCGAAGGATTTAAAACAACCCCAGCAGCCTTTACCCCGCTCCGGATATAGTTCCCCTTCCTTACCCAAAGCCGCCTAGCAATTTGGACGAATTGCGCAGCGCCTTCCCTTGGCGCAGAGGCTAAATTTCCACAATAATCAGAGCAGCCACTGTCATCCCTACTTGCGGTCAGCAAGCATGCCATTTTGTCCCAATTGCGGTACTGAATCCGAAGCTACCCAACAGTTTTGCCGCCAATGCGGCGCGTCCCTTGCTGCAACGGTAGCCGGCAGGCAAACGGTCGGGCCGGCTCCAATACCGGAAACGGGCGACCGTTTTTTGCCCTATTACCTTTCGCCTACCCGAATTCTGTTGATGGCAGTCCTGTCCTATGGACTGTATCTCTTTTACTGGCTTTACTTGACCTGGAAACAATATCGGGATCACACTGGTCGAGAGGCTTTTCCGGTTTGGCACGCATTGACCCAGTTTGTGCCCATTTACAATTTGTTTAGGTTTCACGCCCATGTCCGCACCTACAAAGAGCTGATGATCAACACGGGTGTGCCCAGTTCCCTGAGCCCGGGTTGGGCAGTCGTGATCTTGATGATCTCCTCGGTGTTAGTTTGGATTGGACTCCCGGTCGCCTTTGGCGAGATGTCCCAGGGGACTGTAGTGGTACTCACGCTCTTAGATCTGGTTTCTACTGCCCTATTGGCAAGTCTGCTGCTCCAGGTGCAGGAAAATTTAAACCGCTACTGGGGCAACCTGCCGCAGGTGTCCTCCGGCGATATATCACTGACCAACGCCAGAATCGGCGTTGGCGAAATAATCCTGCTGGTGATCGGTCTCCTGGCCTGGTTCGATACATTGATGATGTTGTTCAGTGCGGGCTACCGGTCTGGTAGTTTCGGCGCATAATTCCTCTTCCTGGCTACTTCGGGTTAGCTATTGCGGATTAGCCCTGTTGGCAATCGGAAGCCCCGTCTTTGCGCCCATTCCACCAGCCCGAAGGATATCGCAACCAGGATTCCCCCTACCGCAGCGTCCAAGATGTAATGGTTGCCGGTAATGACGATGGCGCTGAAGGTCAGCATGGGGTAGAGAACACCCAGGTATTTCCGCCAGCCAGTTATCGACCGGTAGAACAGCACTCCGAAGATCGCGGTCCAGCTAAAGTGCAGGCTGGGTACCGCGGCGTTGGTGTTGTAAAAGGGGGTCATCGTAGGGCCACCATAAAAGGTGGGGCCGTAGGTTTGGATTGAATCCAGAAGGCCGGGCACCGACTTGAAGGGCGGCGCCACCGGCAGCAACAGAAAAAAGGTCAAACCCAGCAACAGATTTAGGACTAGGATGTTTCTGTAATAGTAGTATTTGTCGCGGCGAAGCAGGTACAGCCCCAGACCCATGCCCAGGATGATGGGCCAGTAGGTGATGATATAGACCCAATTAAAAACCATTAGCAGGCCCGAGCCTTGGTCTACCAACCAACCCTGCCAGGCGGGCTCTACGAAAATGCCCAGGCTTCTCTCGATTGAGATGACTCTTTGAGCATGCATCAGGGCCACCGATTCATTGAACAGCAGCCCCCGGGTAAGCAGGTAGACCAGGTAACAACCCAGGTAGAGCCCTACCTCCAGCCCGGGTGCTAACCATCGCCGTCTCGGCCCGGAAATCGGAGAGGCATTTGGAGAGGTGTGTCTAGCCGGAGAGATGGTCATCGTAACCACGTTCCGTTGGCTGGTCGCCAGCAATCGCTAGGATACACTCCCCAGGCGATCATTTAATGCCAACGAGACAGGAAACCTGCGGGGTTATCCCTCCGCGGGCCCCGGCGATATCAGAACATCTTAAATGAGGAGCTTTTGGCCCCGGGTTAACCCCCAGTCCGGGCTGGAGGTACTTGCTGGCCGCCGAACCGGCGGCGATGAACCCGAAGGGTTCAATCATCCATTACCACCGGAATTCCGGCCGCCTCCGCCTGGGCGGCGGCCTCCTGGTTAATGACACCGTCCTGCATCCAGATGTATTTAGCCTTCACCTCTATCGCCTGCTCTACCACCGGAGCCACCAGCTCGGAGCGTCGGAAAATGTCCACCATGTCAATGGGCTCCGGCACCGCTTTCAGTTCCGGATAGCACCGCTCGCCCAGCACCTCCTCCAACATAGGATTTACTGGGATGATGCGATATCCCTGGTCTTGCAGATATTTTGCCACCCGGTAGCTGAAGCGCTCCGGATTATCCGACAGGCCAACCACCGCGATGGTTCGGCTGTTTCGCAACTGTTCTTCCACCAGATCCATCAAAGCCCTCCTGTATTCATCCCTTGATGATATAACCGGGGACGCTAAGTCTACGGCGGGAGCTCAGCTAATTTTTAACTTCGATACCGCCGCAAATGACCGTGCCAGTAATGATAAGCTCCCCGCTGGCATCCTCGACCTTGGGTTGGCGGCGCTGAAGTTCGGCGCCGCCCAGCACCACACTGGGCTGCATATGGACCATCCAGTCCTTGGGGACCCTGATTTCCATTCCTCCGCAAACTACCCTTACATCCAGGGTAACCTGTTTGTCCCCCAGCCTGGCTTCCCGCAGGTCCAACTCCAACCCACCGCAGATGGCGGAAACCGACCCGCCGCGATACTCCTGGGAGGTGACCCGCTCTCGTCCTCCGCTGAAAACATACGAGCCGCTACTGTCGTAGCCCGAAATAATTTCCCTGGCTGAGGCAGACCCCCAGCGTCCGATTCTCCGGCGCAGCCAGCGACCGGGACGGCCAAGACGACCGATTATTGCTAGGCCCAGCAAGACCAGAAGCACGGGCCAAAGCTGGCCCGCATTCCAGGCCCATATATTCAGGTTGGACAGCAGGAAAACCACGCCCACGGCCAGGATGATCAGCGAGCCAAGCCGGAGCCGAAAGCCGCTGCCAAGTATGCCCCAGACGCCCCAGCCAATGAGCAGCGCGGGCCAGTAGGTCCCAACAACGTCGGCATCCGCGCCAGCCAGGCCGGTGGTATCCAGGAGGAACATTATTCCCAGGGCCACCAGGAGAAGTCCACAAAAGATGCGATTTGACATTTTGGTCTGGGCCGGGTTTTTCCCCAGCTAAGCCCCTCCTCCTAGCCTGGAACCGGGCTTACACTTCCTGGACGCAAATTCTAATCTCGGGAGCACCAAATCCCCCTCAGCCCCTCTTTGAAAAGGGGGATATAGGGGGATTTTCCCCAACAGCGGCGTCAGCCCCACCTTACTGATTAGGCGTCAGCTAGGGGCAGGTGATGGTTATGTGGGACATGTAGGAGTCCGCCTTGGCTCCGTGCCAGTGATTTTCACCGGCTTTGATGTGCACCACGTCGCCCACGTTGACCTCCTGCTGTTCGTTCTCGGTAGCGACTATCCCAGAACCCAGGGTTATCACCAGAATCTGGTCGCTGGTGTGCTTGTGGAAGCCCGTGGTGGCTCCCTTCTTGAAGTTGACCACGCTGGAGTTGAAGCTTTCGCTGCTGCCAGCGGGGATCAGGGTCTGCCTGGTACGAATCACCTGACCTCCGGTCCAACCGGGGATGGGAGTAGCGGTGGCTACGGGCTCTTCGTCCAACTCACTGATTTTGATAACTCGCATACTTTCCTCCTTCGCATCGTGTTTTGGCTAAACAGGTATCGCCTTCGGACCTGGAAAACCGCCAACTTGGTCGGCGGATCGTCTGGCCCCAGTACCTAGCCAAGATAATACATCTGAACCTCCGACGCAATATGCTGCTGATACAAACCCTCCCACCAGGCATATCTCCGGAGGGGCCAGCTGTTCGTCTCGGAGGCTAAGGAAGTCCCAAGCCGAGGCGGGCCCTTATCCTTTGCTGGGAACGGGTAGTCCGGCGATTTTGGTCTGGACACTGCCCACCGAGTTCCGGGTAGTGAAGAACAGGGTCCTCCAGTCCGCTCCGCCGAAGGCCAAATTGGTGGTAGCGGGAGCTCCGTGCACGATGACGCCCAGGTGCTCGGCGTTGGGGTCCAGAATCCACAAGCCGCCGGACCCGCCGCAGTATACGTTTCCCTCCACATCCACCTTCATGCCGTCCGGCACGCCTGGGCGGTCGCCCCGCAAATCGCAGAAAACCCGGTCGCTGGCCCGGGAAATGGTGCCATCGGGCTGCACGTCGAAGGCGCGAATATGCCCGCGCCGGGAGTCATTGATGTAAAGAACGCTCTCGTCGGGTGTGAAGGCCAGCCCGTTGGGAACTACGAAGTCCTTGATTAGCAGGGTCAATGTGCCCAGGTCGGGAGAGAGCCGGTACACTCCGGAAAAATCCAGCTCCCATTGTTCCGCGGGACGCCGGTGAGTCCAGGGGTCGGTGAAGTAGATGCTCCCATCCGACTTCACCACCACGTCATTAGGCCGGTTCAGCTGCCTTCCCTGGAAGCTGTTGGCCAGGACAGTGATGCTGCCATCGGCTTCCAGTCGGGTCACCCGGCGGGAGTCGTGCTCGCAGGCCACCAGGCGGCCCTGGAGGTCACGGGTCAGCCCATTGGAACGGTTGGTGGATTCGTGGAAGGTAGATACCCCCTGCCCCTGGGCCCATTTCATTCGCCGGTTGTTGTGAATGTCGCTAAACAAAAGATAGTCTTCTTCGTACCACCACATGGGACCTTCGGCCGGTCCCTCTTCTCCACCATAACCGCTGCCCAACTCCTTGATTTCTTCATTGACCGAAACTATGCCCTCCAGAACCGGAGACATTTGCTCTATAGGCAAAACGATCCTCCTTAGGCGTTGATTTTTCGCTGATCTCCCTAGGGCTAAACCCGATGCGGCCGATTATAACCCTTTGAGCCTGCCACGGGCAGGGGCCTTCCCCTAGCAGGACGGTGGGAGGACAGCGGTTGGCCAAATTAGAGCCGCCGGGCCCTCCTCTGGTGATTTTTCCCGTCCTCCCTGGGGTAATGACACCCTATGGGAACAGTAAGAACACTGCTAAGTTAAAAATAGATAACTGTAACCGTAGCAAGCCGGAGGGAACCTCCCTTTAGGGGTCCCTATCTATTTCCATCTGGCAGGGGGCCCCTTAAATCAGACAGGCTCCTGTTAGCATCCCTTTTATACTAAGCAACTACCACTAGGCAACTACCGGAGGAGTTATGAGCATTGACGCCAGCATCAACTTAGAACAAAGCCTCGCCCACACCGAAGCCGACGCGTTGGAAACCCTGGCTGCGGTCAAAGAGCTGCTCCGCCCCTTGCGCAGGCTACGCTTGGCGGCGGAAACGGGCAATTTAACCCAAATCGACAAGTCCATCGCGGCGGCCCAGACAGCCATGGCGGCGCTGCAGCAGCAGCTGGATGAAACCCAAAAGGGGTGGGATTTCGATGCCCACCATTATTTGACCAAGGGCGGCTACGTCCAAGAAGTGCTAGCCACCGCAGTGGGTGCGGGGGTCAAATTGCTTGAACGGGATGACCGGTTGTCTTGCTATCCGGCATTGGTCCGCGTTTCTCCCGGCGAGAGGGCGGTCTATATCAACCGGAAACGGGAGCGTCGTATCCGGCCTTCCGTCTTCGTCAATTTGCTAAAGGAGCAGCAGGGCCGGCCCATGTCTTTTCGGCCGGACGCTTTCTTGGCTGCTCTGCACCAGGCTTATTCCAAAACAGTTGCGGAAAAGGTTGATACCAACGCAGCTTCCGCGCCAATCATCCCCCTGGTGGACATCCACAATCTACTGACTTTGCTGCCCGGGCAAGCCAAAGAATACTCCCGGCAGGAGTTTGTCCTGGACATTTATCTGCTCCATCGCGAGGGGGTGGACACCACCAAGCAGGGGGCCAGGGTGAGTTTTCCCATCAGCCGAGGCGTGCAGGGCAAGACCCTGACGGTAATTGACGAAACCGGAGAAGAGCGGCGCTACTACGGCATCCGCTTCCTACCCCCCAATATTTAGCGCGTATGCGGCGGGTCACTGACCATATACGCACAGTGGCGGCCATCCGTTCTCCATTCGAGGGAAACGGGAGGGTTTAGAGAGTCCACCGCGGGTTCTATTGAAACCTGAATCTATAGCTGAATGCAGCCGGACGGACCATCGTTTGGGAAAATCCCCCTATATCCCCTTTTCAAAAGGGGGACTGAGGGGGATTTGGATTTCTCAAGTTTAAAGATTTCGGTGCACCAACGAGAAGACCACGATGACGGATGATCCAAGTGGCGATGTTGGAAAACAGAATGGTTTAAGAGGGCGCAGTCGCAGCCTGTGTCTAACCCTGGCGTTACACTGGAGCCGGCTGGCTGCCCGGAGAACCAGCTGGAGCACCCGAAGCCTGCGCTATTTATCTGCCGCTCCTGGGGCGATCCACCGGCGCCTTCGTAATTGGGAAGCGGCGCTCAAGTCGCTTGTCCACGATTGCCTGGCTTCGGAGCGGGCCGCCAGGCTGGTGGGTCTGTTCAAGAAAATCGAAAGCCGCTACCCCTGGCGCTGTTGGGTTCGGCAGACCGGTCACTGCTGCCGGACAGCTCGGAAGCTCATTGGAGCTCAGTTTAGGGCTTGGATCGGCTGGCTGCAAAATTGGACGGCCGGCAACCGAGTCCTGGACAGTCTAAGAAGCCAATGTATCGGGCTGGGTGGTTGGATAGGGCGAAGGGAGCGCATGAAGTGGGCGCCCAGCGCTTACCGCCGCCTCCGGCGCTGGTACGGTTGCTTGGCGACCGATGCCAAGGCCCTGACCGAGGCTTGGCCCAGCACGACGGAGATAACTGGGGAGACAGCCGGCGCTGCTCCAGCCGAGAAGAGGTTACAAAAGCCGGGAAGTTGGGCTGACTCGGAAAGTCCTTTGGGATACACCGGACTGGTCCGGCCCGGCATGGATAGAGCTGTTTACTCTTCCGCCGGCAGAAACGCCAGTTGGGGCAATGGCCTTTGGATCGATTGGGACTGCCCCATTGGCTATGCCCGTATCGCAGCCGAATATATTCCTATCGCGGAACCCGAATCGGGGGAACCGGAATTACCGGAATCAGAGGAATTGGAGGTCACGGAATTTCAGCCCGCCCATTTTCTGTTGGATCTTTTTCGAGCCTACTCTCAGCTTCTGGAGCAGAGAGGGGACGGCTCTCCGAGGTTGGCTCCGGTAGTGCCGTTGATTGATGTATTCGCCCTGCTTTCCTCGGTGAGGTCCCTAAGCCCGGGTTACTCCTCTTTTTACACCAAGGAGGCCTTTATCAAGGATGTTTATCGCCTGCATGCCAGTGGGGTGGATACTACCCTGGACGGCGCCAGGATCAGTTTTCCAATCAGCCGGGGGGTCAAAGGCAAGACCCTAACCGTGACCGACGAAGCCGGGGATGAGCGCCGCTACTACGGTGTCCGCTTTTTGGGTCAGGGCAGCTCCGGTTAAGAACCAAATGAGTAGCTAAAAACGAGATCAAGTTGGAACCTGGCCGGTTTAGCGGCGGGGCTGAGGTAGCTCCGCTGGCGGATGTTCGCCTAGCTTCGGGAAACATATGATGCAATTCCGGATGTGGGAAGCACCTACGCTGTATAGGTGACTCTCCTCTGTAACGATTAGCGGAAACCAACCATAATGAGTTCTAAATGGGGAAAAACCAAGGCGAAACCAAGGCAGTCTAAAGCTTCAGTTTCCCGAACCATCGTAATACCCCAAGGCCCAACCGGGACCGGCAGGAATCTCCGGACCAGAGGAGTTGACAACTATGTCCTACGGTGAGTGGCTCTCGGTAATTCGCAGGGAATATTTACAAGATTTCGTTTTGAACGGCGGAGCATCCGTAAAGTTCGTTATTCCCGGGGAAGAGTCAGAGTACCAGCGGCTGTGGGAAGACCTGCGAGATGCGGCTGAGGATGACGGCTATTTCTTCGCCCCGGTCAGCGCTGCGGACACCAAGGCCCAAATGGTGGACAAGATCTTCCACGAGGTCGCCAGTCAGATTCCCTGGGACGATTTGGCCTACGACTTTCTCTGCACCACGTTGATGGAGAGTTCCTACTTGGTGCCGGCGGAGCGGGAGGAGTTCAGCCTGTCCCAGATAGCCTATCTGAACGGGATGGACCTGGGAGAGATGCGGGCCGTCATCAACAACAGGCTGCGGGAGCACCTGACCCGGGATTACTCCATGACCCACGAATTTCGCATGGCGATGCTCAAGCTCTGCCAGGCTCAGCTGGACCCCCAGGACCTGGGCGCGGGCGTGGCCGAAGCGGTGAGGGAGTGGCTTACCGGAGATCTCCGGCTTATTTCCGGGCTCAAGTCGGCGTCCATCTTTCAAAAGATAGGCCGGCATAACGGACGAGACATGCTCTCCTCCCTGTCCCACTGGCTGCACATCACCGGCAAATCCGGTCTGGTGCTGGCTCTGGATATTTCCCAGTTCCTGGAAGCACGCCGGCTGGAGGGAGACGACCGGTCCCTTTACTACACGCCATCGGCGGTGGTGGATGGGTACGAGGTGCTGCGGCAGTTTGTCGACAGCACGGATGAGCTGCACTACTGCCTGCTAGTTGTCTTCGCCCCTCCCAGCTTCCTCACCAGCGAACAGCGGGGAGTCCGAAAATACGACGCTCTTTACCTGCGGATATGGGATGAAGTGCGGGACCGCAAAAGGGCTAACCCCCTGTCCACGCTGATTCGCATCGAAAAGAGTGAAGAGCCTGCCAGTGAAGAAGCCTTATGGAGTCTTTCATGAATACACCGATCTCCGTTAAGCCTGAAATCGCCAGCTGGCGCGCCGTTGAAGCGCTGCGAGCCGGCGTGCCCAATTGTGACGAGGTGCAGGCTCTGGGATGCTCCCATCCTCTGGTGGAGGAGCGCTTTAGGAGCATGCTGGCCGAGATTGACTTGGGCTTTTCCCGGGGGGAAGGCACTCAGGGAGTATTATTGGCCGGCGACTTCGGCTCGGGCAAGTCCCACCTACTGGAATACTTCCAGAATATTGCTCTGGAGAACAACTTCGTCTGTAGCAAAGTGGTGGTAAGCAAGGAGACCCCTTTGTACGGCCCATCCAAGGTGTACACCGCCGCGGTTCAAGCTGCCAAAGTGCCCAATCGCTCCGGCTCGGTACTGGCCGCCATCGCCGAAGACCTGGACTTTGAAAACCCCGCATACGAGCACTTCTACCGTTGGGTATTTAGCCCTCGAACGATGCTGAATTCCCGCTTCGCCGCTTCCACTTTCGTTTTTGAAAGGGGCAGCGGCGGCCGGTATCCCGATGTTTCCGACCGCATTTTGCAGTTTTGGGCGGGCGCCAGGGTTCCTGCCACGGAACTGCGGGGCTGGTTGAAGGAGTTGGGAGAGGTAGCCGCCTACAAATTCGAGAAGGTATCCGAGCTGGAGCTGTCCCTGCAGAGATACGAGTTCATGTCCCGGCTAATTCGGGCCGCGGGTTATGCTGGATGGGTGATTCTGGTGGACGAGGTTGAGCTTATTGGCCGGTACTCGGTTATGCAGCGGGCCAAGTCATACGCCGAGATGAGCCGGCTACTGGGCCTTTCGGATGAGGACCGGACGCCCGGGTTGAGCACCGTCTTCGCCATAACCTCCGCATATCAAAGCGAGGTGATGGACCAGAAGCAGGACGAAGAAAAAATAGCCCTGAAGCTACGAGACCGGGGCAAGGTTGGAGACCAACAGCTGGGCGAGAAGGCGGAGCTGGGAATGCGCAAAATTCGGCAGCTGCCCCTCGAAAACATGATTCTGGCCGAGAACTCGGATTTGCGGGAGGTTCACGAGAAAAGCCGGGTTATGTACCACCAAGCCTACGGCTGGAATCCTCCGGAAGACTACGAGACCAACCCCACCTGGCGGATTCGTCAGCACATCAAACGCTGGATCAACGCCTGGGACCTGGTACGGCTGTTTCCCGACTACCAGCCCGACATCCAGGTAAGTGGCCTGCAGCAGAGTTACTCGGAGGACCCGGACCTGGAAGACCCTTGGGATGAGGAGGGAGAGGATCCGGCGGTTCGTTAGCCCTCGGGCCACTCTCCCAGCGTCACCGGCACCCGAGTTTCTCCCCCATCCCGAACCACAGTGAGGGTGATTGCCCCCCCGGCCTGGTACCGGTTCAAAGCCACCGTCAGGTCTGTGCCGGAAGCTACAGGTCGCCCGTTGACCGCGATAATGATGTCTCCTCCGGGGGAAGGACGTCCCTCGGTGTCCACTCCGGAGGCTCTCAACCCCGCCTGCTGCGCCGGGCTACCGGAGATGACCCGTATAACGTAAAAACCTTGATCCACCGGCAGTTCCAGCCTCTCCACCAGCAAGGGATTCAAGTTTCTGGATAGGGTTCCCAGCCAAGGCGGCTTAACCATCTCGGGTTTCACCAGTCGGGGCAGCAGGTCAGCCAGGGTATTGCTGGGAACCGCAAATCCAATGCTTCTCTGATTGATTTTGGGCGCCGACAATTCTATGGCCGTGGTTATCCCGGTCACCTCACCATCTCGGTTCAGCATTGGCCCGCCCGAATTACCGGGGTTGATTAGCGCGTCGGTCTGAATCATCCCTGGGATGAACCTCCCCAAGTCGCTGGGCAACCCCCGATTGACGCCGCTGCTCACTCCCACCGATACGGAGCCCTCCAATCCATAGGGGTTGCCGATTACGATGGCCAGCTGCCCCGGTTTAACCTGGGATGAATCGGCCAACTTTACCGGATCGATATCCGCCACGACTTCCTTGGGCACCTGGAGCAAGGCCAGGTCGTTGGCGGGATTGCGGCCCAATATTTTCGCCTCCACGTCCGGACCATCGACGAAGGACACCCGGACCCTATCGGCGCGTTCAATGACGTGGAAGTTGGTGACAATGTAGCCTTCGCTGTCGATGAGGAAGCCGGATCCTGCGCTGGTTTGATCGAAGGAGTCTCCGGATTGGGTATCGGCGTATATCTCGACCACCGCCGGACTCACCCGATAGTATATTTCCTGGACCAGCGCTTCATCGTAGAGCATGGTGGGGCCGGAAGGGAAGGCCATGCCGCTAGAGTAACTGTTCAGACTTGATGAGGTGAATTGGCTCAAAGCCGTTGGAAAAACGCTGGCATGGCCGGGGGAGTTGTGGCATACCAGGGAGGTGGACACTGAACTAGACCTGAACGCGGCGAGTCGCGAAACTCTGCTGG
>JAKZUA010000150.1:0-2751 GCA_047516825.1 Dehalococcoidia bacterium | reverse complement strand
GAGCCCCATGGAGCCGATCATGTAGAAATTCCCGGGCCTGTCTTCGGTGAAGAATACCTCACGCGATATCATCCCCGTGGTGCTCAACACCAGGTCGGCGGGCCGGACATGCGCCAGGATTTTCTCGATGGCCCTGTAGCGGTCGATCAATCCACCACTCCAGGCCTGATCAGCAGTGCTCCTGGTACCGATCGCCGGTGGATTTCCGCCAACAGCCGGTCCAAGGCGTGCTCCAGTTGGTCCGGCTCCGGTACTTCGTAGGGGACTTCCAGAAGGTCAAAAATCTCCGGCGACTTCACACCCATGATCCAATGCTCGGGAGCGTCGTTGGGTGGACCGCCATAACCTCGCCAGCCGACTACCAGCAGCACCGGAATCTTGTACATCAGGCTAAACGAGGTCAGGGGATTTACGATGTTGCCGATTCCCGAGTTCTGCATCATGACGCCGCCCAGTTTCCCGGCGAAATAGGCGGCGCTGGCCACGCCCAAGGCCAAGTCCTCCCGCACCGCTGGCACGTAGCGCACCTCCGGGTCTTCCACCATATAGTTGTAGGATTGTTGAAACGTAGAGTCGGGCACACCGGAGAAGAAAGTCAAACCTCGCGCCTTCAGCACGTCCCAGAAAGCCCCTGCTTCCATGATCTAATAGCCGACCTATTAGCCCGGTACGGCCTCTACCGCCGGTATTCCGGCGCCAGGGCTGCTCCGTTTCTTCGGTTCTCCACCAGACGCATGTCCTCGGCCCGCTCCCGGTCTTTGCGGTTGATGCGGTCTAAGCCCACCGTGGCAAATATCTCGCCTACCGGCGCGCACAACGGGTTCACCTCCAAGCTGCGCCCGCTCTCCAAGATGGTCCGGGCCGCCTGGTTCTTGGATTTATAGGCGGCCCGGAGCAGATGGTTCGCGTGGATGATGACGTTGAAACCACACGCGACCAGCTCCGCGTCGCTGACGGTATTGTATGTGGTTGGCACGCTTACTAGCACCGGCCGGCAGCCCCTGCGGCGGCACAGTGCCTCGTAGGCCTCCGCGAAGGCCAGAATGTCGTCGGGCCGCCGGTCACTGGAGAGTGTACCATGAGGCCGTCGGCCCCCGCCTGAATGTACTGCTCTGCCCTCTCCAGGGCGTCCTCTAAACCTGCGCCGGCGATGAGGCTCTCCAGCCGGGCGATGACCATGAAATCATCGCTGATAACCATCTCTCTACCCGCCCTAATCTTCTGGGCAAAGACCAACGGGTCCTCCAGGTCCTGGCTGGCGGACCCGTCGAGGCTGTTTCTCTTGGGAAACACCTTGTCTTCGATTATCACGGCCGAAACACCCAACCGCTCCAGGTTCTTGACCATGTATTCGAACTGGGAGGCTTCACCGCCGGTGTCGCCGTCCACGATAATGGGCTTGGTAGTAACATTGAGTATTTCGTCGATGGTGCGGGCGCGGGAGTCGTTGCCGACGATGGAGGCGTCGGGCAATCCCTTAGTGGCCGAGTCGGTGAGGCTGCTTTCCCATATCCCGTCGTATTCGACAACCTGGCCGTTCATCTGGACCCGGGCATTTTCCACCACCAACCCGCTCAGGCCGCTGTGGGCTTCCAGGATACGGGCAAATCCCTTCCGGGAGATGCACTCCCGCAAACCGCTGAGCCGTTCCCATGGCCCGATTCTGTTTTCAATACTCATACGAACCTCCTCCTTTGTCCACTAGAGCCAGACTTGAAAGGGGCGCCGCGCCGAATGGCTATGGAGTGTAGACAGTCAGGGCTCGGAAGGCTTCTCCGCTGTAACCAGCGCCAGTTGGGTAGGCAGGGCAATGGTTCTGGTATTTTGGAAACCCGAAGCCTCGAGCCACGAGGCTACCTCTTTGCCTTCCCGGTCGCCGGCACCGGGGTCGAAGGCAACCAGCACGTACATGTCCTCGAAGGTGTCCAGCCTCTTTCGCTCGGCGCTCTCGTCAATGCGCATGTAGTCCTGGATGATTACCATGCCGCCGGGCAGCAAAAGGTCATAGGCCAGCCGGAACAGCTGGCGGCAGTCCTCTCCGGACTTGATCAGGACCACACCAGAGATGAGCACCACATCGTAGTCCGCACCCGCCTCCGCCTTGAAGAAGTCGCCTTCAAGCAGAGAAATCTGGCTTTGCAGGTTATGCTCTTCCACAAGGGTCTTGGCGATGATGAGGGGCTCTTTTTGGTCTAGCACGACGGCTTTGAGCTGAGGGTTGGCGGCGCATAAGGCGATACTGTAGCTGGCCGCTCCACCGCCCAGGTCCAGAAGCTTGCGCCGGTCCCGCAGGTCCACATTTTCCACCAAATGGTAGGCCTGCCCAGAGACGGCGCGGTTGTGCTGGCCCATCATGTAGTTGGTCCAGTAGGTGGGCGGGTCAACGAATCCGGTCTCGTAAGGCAACAGGGTCTTACCTTCGAGGATTATCTCGTCAAGTCGGCCCCAGGAGGCCCAAGTGTTGGTGTGGTGAAGGGCGTGGTCGCCCACATAGGCTTTCTTGGTTTTGACTAGGAATGATGAGGAAAGGGGAGAATTGCCGTATTTGTCCCCCTTGGTCTCCAGCAGGTCAAGGGCTACACACGAATCGAGAAACGCCTGGACATATCGTGGAGAGGCGCCCAGGTTTTGGGCCACTTGGCCGTGGGTTAACTCCTGGTCCTCCAGCAGTGAAAATACGTCGAGCTTGATGGCAGCCCGCAGTATGGCCGAGTACCAGAAATTACGCGCCAACTCGTTGACGCGCTCCGC
>JAKZUA010000149.1:0-2910 GCA_047516825.1 Dehalococcoidia bacterium | reverse complement strand
GACCACCCTTGGGCCAACAACCATAGCCCATGCCATCGCTCTCGCTCCCGAGGTGTTGGCGCCCGATACATCCTTTCCCGTAAGTCGCCTACATCCAGTTGCCACCGTTCCATGAGTTGCACTATGTCTGTCATCCCTTCCACCACCGCCAATCGACTTCTTTTACAGAATATCGCAACTCCTCTTCGGGTTCGCTTTATGTAGGTTTCACCTTAGCTTTGGTTTAGGACTGTATTAAATAAATGCTGGCGAGAACTCCGACTGAAGAAAATCGCCGAGTTCGATTCTCTCCTTGAGGACTGGTTATACCATAGCACCAATACACTGAGAGGTGTATTGACTGACTATTGTGTCAACAACCAGGATGAGCGCCAAGTAGACATCTTCTTTGCGACCCGGGCCCCGAATAGGTGAGAATAGTTGTTCAGCTAAATTCCATTACCCCTGCTCAAAGCGCAATGTTAAGAACCAACTTCCGCAGTTAAATACCTACCGCCCCTTAAAAACCGGCCGGCGCTTTTCCAAAAAGGCCTGGACCGCCTCCTTGTGGTCCTCGGTGGTGCGGGCGTGCTCCTGGGCCACGTGGGCCAGGTCGATGCTTTCCTTAAGGCTTAGCTCCATGCTCTGATGCACCAGGTACTTGATTAGAGAGTAGGATTGAGTCGGACCCTGGGCCAGGCGAGTCGCCAGATCCAGGGCGCCCTCCATCATTTCGCCGTCAGGGTAAACCTTGCTGGCCAGGCCCAGCCGGTAGGCCTCGTTGCCGTCGATGCGGTCGCCGGTATACTGCAGCATCAGGGCGTTGCTGTAGCCGATGAGACGGGGCAGCTGCCAGCAGCTTCCGTCGCCGGGGATTAATCCCCGCTGCACAAAGGCTTCGGAAAATTGGGCCTTCTCGGCGGCGATGCGGATGTCGCAGGCCAGAGCCAGGCCGCAGCCCACGCCCATGGCGTGCCCGTTGACCGCCGCCACGGAGGGCTTTTGCAGCTCGTGAATCCGCAGGACCACCTGAGGCGCCTCATAACGGGATACCTCTTGGCGCTGGGCAAAGCGGGCCTCCATTTTTCCCCAGGGCAGGGGCTCCGGCTCGGTGCTCTGGGCTTCCCGCTCCTGAATCCGCTGGCTAAAACCGCGCACATTGGCTCCGGAGCAGAAGGAAGGCTCGGTGCCGGTCAGCAGCAACACCCGCTGCTCCGGAGCCTGCTCAAACTCGTCCAGGGTATCGACAATCTCCCGAGCCATGTCCGCACCCAGGGCGTTGCGCGTGGGCGGGTCGTGCATGGTCAAAATCAAGACTCCATCCTGATTCTCGACTTGGATAAACTCTTGCGGCATGATTTGGCCCCCTGACGTGATATGCCGAACCGCCGACGCCGGCCGGGGCGCGAGTCGATTCGGTCTGGAATACGGGCCAAAGGGTAGCACAGGGGTTAGAGATAGACAACGGCCTGGTTAGAAACGGGAAAAATCTGTCCTAGCAGTAGCAAATATGACCATGCCCTTCTATAATCCTCTCCAAGAAAGTGGGGCCGGCCGGAGTAAATCAGTCCATAAGTCAGCCCGCCGGAAAGCCGGCTCAGGAGGCACATCAGGATGCAACAAGGGACAATCGTGGCGCTGCACATCGCCAGGGTCAAAGGTACGCCCTCGGATCCAGTGGATGCCGCGACGGCTATTTCCGCTCAGGGTTTGGAGGGGGACCGCAGTTGCAGCGCGGATAACACCCGGCAGGTGCTGGTCATGGACCAGGAAACCCTGGACCACTTGGAGTTGAAGCCCGGGCAGATCAAGGAGAATATCACCACTACCGGGCTGGACCTTTCCCAGGCCGAAGCGGGAGAGGTGTTCTTCATTGGAGACGCGGTGACGATGGAGGTAGTGGGGGAGTGTGAACCCTGCGGCAAAATGGATGCCATCCGGCCCGGTCTCCGAGAGCGGCTGGGCGGACGCCGGGGAATGCTGGCCATGGTAATCAACGGCGGTCCAATCAAGATCGGCGACTCAATCCGTATTGAGCCCTGAATCTGGCCCGCAATAGCAGCAGCCATCGCGGTAAGGACGGCCGCAGTTAATTAACGTAATGGCGGTAACTGGCTGCTAGCCGGTTACCGCCATGTTGCTCTTCCAACAGGATGTGTGAGTGTCCGTACTAGCGGCCGCTAGGGAGTGCGTCGACACAGGCCCAGCAGCTTATCCCGGTCGCTGGCGTTGGCCGGCACCACCACCTCGGGGCCAAACACTCCGTGCTTTCTCATCCCTCCCATCATCGGCCCCCACATATTATACACCACGTCGGCCATGGAGCTGTCCATGGCAGTGTCCTGACCGGTAGGCTTGGCCAAATCCCACTTGTGGATCAGAATATCGCCAAAGGGGAACATCAGGAAGTTACCCGCCGGCATCTCACCAAAGGGCGTGGCAATTACCTTCTCTAACATTCCGGAGGCTGTGATCGCCTCGAGCACCTGGTTGGTGCTGGCCACAAAAGCGTCTCGAACTCCCTCTTCAGGCAGGGCACCATCTACGGCAAAGGCATCCACCGGCTCTCCGCCGGTTAAAATGCTATGAGCAAATTTGGCCACCAGTAGATTGTGATTGATTAGCTGCTGGACATTCCAATCGGTGCAGGGCGTGGAGCTGGTCAGTTGAGAGGCCTGGACTCCGCCGATGATGGGGACCATGTAGTCCCGGGCGCCCTCATAAAGCTCTATTGGGTTAGGCGTGCCGGCTTGGGTCATTTCGTCTCTCCCTTCCTGTTTAGACTAACGGTGTTCAAGATGGTACTAGAATTTTATTACCCTTAATGGGGTGGAAACAAGCCCGTATTAGCCGCTACTGGCTACCAGGGTGCTACGGATTGTACCGGCCAGGTCGGTGACCTGAGTAATGTCGCTCCAGGCTGCTACCGTT
>JAKZUA010000148.1:0-4282 GCA_047516825.1 Dehalococcoidia bacterium | reverse complement strand
GGGGGAAGACCCCGCGGTGCGCCAGTATAATCTGAGGGGGCGATACTACACCAGGCAGGGCGCCCTGCACGGTGACTGTTTCTATTTTGGACTCTGCGATCCCCTGGACGAGACGGAGCGGCTCATCCGGGAGACCATCGGCTACGTCATTGCCGCCGAGGCCCTGGCCCAGTAAGGACGGCGCCCTGCACCCACACAGCCCCGACTTCAACATTCGCGCCTTGACCATATGTCCTGCCCTTTTGCTGGTGAGGTTGTCGAACCGCATACTCAGGACGAACGGGAGCTGTAGCCTAATCTCCGGCCAATTCCTCCAAGGCCCCCTGCTCGCCCTCGGCGGGCTGGTACATCGGCTGGCGGGGCGGCAGGTCAAAGCCACGGTCAGCAGGTCGGCGATGGTGCGGATCTGGATTTTGGGGAAATCCCGCTGCCACAGTTCCGAGTGGTAAAAGCCGCCGCCGGCCTCCTCGGCACGCATATCCCGGGTGGGGTCGTCCAGGGAGATGAAGAGGCCCAACGCGCCTTTTCTCGCTCCACCACGCCCTTGAGGTCGCGGATTTGGGGCGAGGAGACCCGCCCGCCCTTGACCTGGATGACCCCTTTTGCGGCGTCCGGCGCGGGCCGTCCACGAAGTAGATTATCCCGTCAATGCCCCGGTCGGCGCCCCGCCGCTGCTCCCCCTGGGGTTGGACCTCCAGCAGGGAGACGGCCCAGAACTGGAACTGGTAGGGGTCTTGCTCCCACAGGGCGCGGGCGCTGCCCACGTCCCGTGGTTCGCCCACCACCGCGTAGTCGGCGCCCGGGTCCAGGTTGAAGGCCGTCTTGAGGCGGCTTTTCATCAGGGCCACGGCCAGGTGGGTAACGTCAATGCCCAGCCACTGCCGGTTGAGCTTCTGCGCAGCCGCTACCGTCGTCCCGCAGCCGCAGAAGGGGTCAAGCACCACCATCCCCTTCCACAGCTGACGCCCCCAAGCTCCCCCACCGTCGTTCCTGCGAAGGCAGGAACCTCGAACACTGACGGTTTAGGTTCCTGCCCTAACCCCAGTCCCCCTGTTGCGCCGCCGCCCGCTCCAGGTTAAGCGCCAGCAACCGCCCTAAAATAGCCTGCTCTCCCAGGTCCGCGGGCCAACCATAGGCAGCTGCCACCGCCGTGTCCAGGGTCTTGTGGGCATTGTCCAGCCAGGTGGGGCGAGTGTTGTAGAGGTTGGTCAGCGTCCGCTTCTTCAGTTCCGACGCCGGCATGTCCGGCGGGTTCAGCCAGGTCTCTCGCAGTTGGTTCAACTCCCGCGCCGCTTCCCCTATGGCTTCCCGCTGTTCCTCGGTAGGTTCGGGAAAGGGAAAGGTCTCAAAACAGGTGGTGGGGGTGTAGCGAAAGCCGGATTCAACCTCACGAAGTTGTGTTCCCATTCCTCGAGCCCACAACTCATGGATACGGGAGTGCATGACGCCGAATGTGTAGTCATCTTCACGGGCTACGACAATTAAGGCGTGGTCTGGCAAGACTTCCCGGTCCACCCACTTGAATAAGCGGTGCTTTGCAGTCGTGGGGGTAACTATGCACCTGCCAATTCCCTGGAGGGTTTCCCGCATTTCCGGCCTTGGACGTTCATGTATCCACCAATCCGATACCTTTGATCTGGAGTTCTCTCGCTGTGGCCTTACAACTTCGTTTACGTATTCAAAGGGAGTTTCGTACAACGCCGATTCTTCCATTGACTTATCAACGCCAAAGTCGACTATCCATGTCCCGCTGGGACGGGACGTTATGTCTTTCCCGTTTATCCGGGGCCGGACAACGTCGGAATTGCTCTTTCCGTGGGGATTTGGACTATTTAACATCTCTTTAGCTAATGAATCGGGAATATCAAACGGTCCGCCCTTAGTGTCTCCCATGAAGGCTATACCCATATTGGCCTTGAGCCGTTCCGCCCCGGTTAGGTCAACCCCCGCAGTGAGATTGGCATTGATGGACTCCACCGCGTCGCCATTAAATGACCGGTCTGTTTCTGAGCCGTCGTCGAACCCTAGGATGGAAATATGCACGGCTGCGCCTTCGAGAATCCACGGATGGTCAGACCAAGCTAAGAAAATGTCGCCTGTTTCCTTAAGCCGTTGAAGTATTCTTCTATTAGCGCCACCTCGGATGCCTTGAGTTGCCAGCAGACCCACCCTGCTGGCTTTCTTCCCCTCCACCATCATTCGCCCCTTCTCAAACCAGTAGCAAACTAAGTCGGCCTCAGCAGGCACCCTTTGGGCATACTTCTTAAACAAGCCATCGACGTATTGGTCGCCCAAGTTTGTTCGCAATAGCTTGCCCCCCAAAAACGGCGGGTTGCCAACGATGAACTCCGCCTCTGGCCATTCCGGTTCCCTAGGGTTGTCTGGATCTGACAAGTCCAGGATAGCGTCGGTCTGGCGGATGGTGTCCAGGGACGTCAGGATAGGGCTATGGTCGTAGGGAAAGCCGTTGGCTTGGTGCCATTGGATATAGCCAATCCACAAGGCCGTGCGGGCCAACTCCGTGGCGTAGTGGTTAATCTCCAGCCCCAGCATCTGGTCAGGCTTCACCGTCGGCCCCAGGTCGTGCCAACCCTGGGCCGCTCCGAAGTCAATGGCCGTCTTTTCCAGGTCCAATATCGCCCGCAGCGCCAGATACAGGAAGTTCCCGCTCCCGCACGCCGGGTCCAGCACCTTTACTCCGGCCAGCCTTTGCTGAAACTCTTCCAGCCGACTGCGGGCCGCCGTGTCGTCATCGTCGTCCAGCAAAACCTCGATCTTCTGACGGGCTTCTTCCCATTCCCTCCGCAATGGGGCCATCACCACCGGGTCCACTATCAGCATGATGTCGTCGGCGCCAGTGTAATGGGCACCCAGGTACGCCCGCTTTGAAGCGTCCAGCGCCCTCTCGAACAGCATGCCAAATATCGAAGGCTCGATGTTCTGCCAGTTCTTGTCCGTGGCTTCCGCCAAGCGTTGCAGGGCGACGGTACTGAGTTCAACGGTTTCCGAGTCATTGAACAGGTCACCGTTGAAATGCTGAATTTCGTTAGAGCCATACAGTCCACCCGTGGCCATCTGCTGGAAAAGGCTTCTCACGGCCCGGTTGAACAGTTCCGGGTTACGATACTGTTGGCGCACCAAATCGTTGAACAACCCGTTGGGCAACAGGCCCGCATCTTCCGAGTAGAGACAGAAGACAACTTGGTTAAGGTAACGTGCCAGTTTCTCTGGGTCCTCGTCCCGTTGTTCCATATCTGTAACGATATACCGGAACAGGTCGGCAGTTTCCCAGGTCACTTCCTCCACGGAACGAATGGGGCGCAGGTCGGCTGGGGCTAAGAAGGCAGAGCGCAGTTTCTTCAAGTTGTCAGGATCGTCCAGTCCCGTAACCGGGATTTTGTGCAGTACCGTCTCCATCCCCGGGAAATTGGTGCGGATCAGTATGGTTTGGAAGGAAGAAACGATGAGCAACGGGGGCGTTTTGAGATAGACGGAATAGCGCAGTAACTGGGTAAAGGCCCCGTCTAACTGGCTGTCACTGCCCTTGAACTCCCAGCCGAAGTGTTCCTCCAAATATGCGTCGGCAGAGCCGATCGGCACCCTTTTCTCGAACGTAAAGGCTTCTGGGTTCCTGTATTCTCCCGGCGTGGCGTGCCCTACCAGTCGGCAAATGTCGATGAACTGTTCCTGGGAAGCCTGTCTCTCGCCAAAAGTAGTATCTTTCCACTTGGCTATAAATTCTGCTGGTGTCATACCCCGCCCCCTTACGTAACCCGCATCAGCGTACAACCGAATATAGGAAAGGAAATGTTAGCACCCAAACCGGGGCCGGTCTATCTGGCTTGCCGTGATGTCGAATCTGGTACCTCATATCTCCCCTCTCCCTCAGGGGGGCTCACTGGTCTCTAAACAAGAGCCCCAATCTAAAGTTTGGCCTATCCCCGCTGGCGCGGGGATAACGTGGAGTCGGTAGGCAGCGCCGTAATTGTCGAAAGGTGTATCCCCGCTGGCGCGGGGCTAACCTCTGCCTGGCTGAGATCCCGAAGACGGGTGCGGGTTGGTCCAAAGTGTTCTCTGCCTTGACCACAAGGTGGCTGGAAACAGCCCTGTTTACAGCCATGGCTGTTAATTCCCACCATCCGTAACTGAGGGGGTGGCTGGAAAACCCGGTTTATTTGCCGGTGGCAGAAAGTTATACTTTAGGTATTCCAGCAAGGGGTTGAGCAGGATGACGCTGTACGGCTATGCCCGGGTATCGGTGCGGGAGCCGGAGGGCAAGAAC
>JAKZUA010000147.1:0-3652 GCA_047516825.1 Dehalococcoidia bacterium | reverse complement strand
AGGAACCGCAATGAGCACAGTAGCCGTGGAGGTGGTGTACCGAGGGATTTTCCAAAAAACCCTGGCTCGGAACATCGTCCGCTCCATAGTATTCGCGGCCAGGAAGGAGGGGAAGATCGGTACGGCCTACGGGCGGTACGGCGATTCTCCCGAGCGCAACGGCATTCCAGCCAAGCAGTTCGCCGTAGTTGCCGACAGCCCTGAGGAGCTGGAGGAGAATCTAGCAGTCTACCAAGCGGCTGCGGTGGACGTTACCATTAACGTGGATGACACGCTATGCAAAGGCGTGGAGTCCTGGGCCTGGTACGGGTTGCAGCCCATCAACGCCCTGACCAAGCCCGGCGGTACGCTGATCGTCACCTCCCGCCAGGAAGCGGACTCGCTGATCGAGGATATTCATCAGCGGCCCGAGCCCTACGACCTCTCCATCATCACATCCACCCCCAGCTTCTCGGGGTTGTGGGTTTACAAGGATGACCACACCGACGTCCGAATCTTGGGCACTCTCTGCAAGGTCTGTCCTCAGCTGGTTAGCCTGGACTCAATGATCGAAGGCATGAAGGCTCAGGGCTGGAGCGATGTGAAGGTTGCTTCCGCTGAAAAGGCCTATCAGCGAGCCTCTTCCCGTCCCGTGGAGCCCGGCGAGGGCCAGCAGGAGGTTCCCTACAGCTTCGAGCTGCCGGGCTGGAAGACTATGGAACAGGGCCTGGTAATTCGAGCGATTGACCAGGGCGGCGGCTTCCGCGGCGGAGAGGAGGGCTACCAACCGGTTCGCAGCGCCGTGTTCAAGAAATTCAGCACCCGCTCCATGCGTCCGGTGATTAACTTTGAGACCTGCATCAAGTGTACCCTCTGCTGGCTCCAGTGCCCCGATACCTGCTTCGACGTCACCCCCGACGGGCTCTATGACGCCAACATGGAATCCTGCTGCGGCTGCGGAGTCTGTGAAGCGGTATGCCCGGTCCCCGATTGCGTGACCATGGTCAATGAGGCCGAGTTCAATGACAACGACAGCCAGTGGGAAATGTGGCAGAAGGACAAACCCACCTATCAGGGTTGGATGACTGCCCTGGTGGAGCAGCAGAAGACGGTGGATCGCACCCACGGCTTCCACGACCCGCAGGGGTACGCCGAAGATATCGCCAAGTTGGGGGATGAGAAATGACGACCGCGCTAGCCGAGCAATTTGCCGTAGAGAAAGAAGAGTTAATCAGCGGGAGCGAGGCCATCGCCATCGCCTGCGCACTGGCGGATGTCGACGTGATTACCGCCTATCCCATCCGTCCTTATGACACGGTCATGCAGTACGTTTCCAAGCTCAAGGCCGACGGGATATTGGACTGCGAGTTTATAGTAGCCGAGAGCGAGCACTCTCAGTTTGAAATCGTGAAGCATGCCTCGGCGGTGGGAGCCAGGACCTTCTGCGGGTCCAGCGGGGTGGGTTGGTTCTACGCTTTTGAAGCCATCACCGTCACCGCCGGTCTGCGCCTGCCCGTAGTCGCCATGGTGGGGAACCGGGCCCTGGACGACCCCGGCGCTTTCGGGGTGGAGCACAACGACGCCATGGCAGTTCGGGATTTGGGCTGGATGCTCTACTGGGTGGCCACCGCGCAGGAGGCGCTGGACATCGCGTTGATGGCCTGGCGCATCGCCGAGGAATCGGAGGTGTTCCTGCCCTTTGCCATCAGCTGCGACGGCTCCTTCCTGACCCACTCCCAGGCCATCGTGAATGTGCCAACCCACGATCAGGTCCAGAAATTCCTACCGGCCTATGACCGGGGAAAGCTGCAGCTCCATCCGGACAATCCCATAACCATCGCGCCCCAGGTGAACGAGGATTGGCTGATGGAGATCCGGCGGCAGACCGACGAGGCCATGCGCCGCTCCGTCGGAGTCATCAAGAAGGTCCACCAAGAGTATCGAACGACCTTCGGTCGAGGCGACCCCAGTCCCTTTATTGAAGAGTACATGATGGAGGACGCGGAGATTGTCCTGGTAGGCATGGGCACTCTGTCGCTGCCGGTGCGGGTGGCCCTCCGTCGCATGCGAGAGGCGGGCAAAAAGGTCGGGTTCCTGCGGGTCAAGTTCTTCCGGCCTTTCCCCACCGATGAGATTCGTCAGGCCCTCGGTGAGCGCAAGGCGGTAGGGGTCATCGACCGTGACTACTCCTACGGCTCGCCATCCTTTGGCGGCGTGCTGTTTCATGAGTTGCGGTCCGCCCTCTATCCGTTGGAGCGGCGTCCCCACATGTTGAACTTCATCGCCGGATTGGGCGGACGGGAAGTTCTGGTCCGGGACGTGGACCAGATTGTTGACATTGTTCAGCAGGCCGTTGATACTGGAACAGTCGACCAGGAAACCACCTGGATCGGAGTTAGGGAGTAAAAATCATGACTTTGCTTTCAGACCTGCCTCAAATACGGGGCGTAAAGAATATCCCAATCCAGGAGGGTTACACCTCCGGACACCGGACCTGCCAGGGCTGCGAATCGGCCTTGGTCATGCGCCTGATGATTAAGGCCGCGGGCCCTCGCTCCATCGTGGTGGGCAGCACCGGCTGCATGTATGTGGCCAACACCACCTACTACAGCACCCCCTGGGTAGTGCCGTGGATGCATACTCAGTTGGGCTCGTCCGGTTCCGCAGCCACCGGCACCGCCGCCGCGCTGCGCTCCATGATGCGCAAGGGAAAAATGAAAGACGAACCCATCAATGTCATCGCCTTTTGCGGCGACGGCGGGGGCGCCGACATGGGTCTATCGGCTATATCCGCCGCGCTGCAGCACGACGAATACAACCTGCTGATCCTCATGTACGACAACGAGTCCTATGCCAATACCGATATTCAAGTTTCCGGCAGCTCTCCCTGGGGCGCCAACTCCACCTTCAGCCCCCCGGGCAAGGTGCACCGGATAATGAACAACCGCTGGAAGAAGAACATGGCGCCCATGCTGGCCACCGGCCACCCAAACTGCCGCTACATCGCCACCGCCTGCGGCTCCTATGGCCTGGACTTTACCAACAAAATCCGCCGCGCCCTGACCATCGGCGGACCCACCTTCATCCACAGCATCGACCCGTGCCCCAAGGGTTGGGACTACGACCCCAAGTACTCCCACGAGCTGGGGATGCTGGCGGTGGAGACCGGTCTCTGGGTCCAGTATGAGATCGTCGACGGCGAAGTCATTCTTAACGGCCCTTCCCGGGTCATCGCCAAGGGCATCCGCCAGCGCAAGCCGGTCAGCGAATACCTGAAGCGTCAGGGCCGGTTTGCCCACTTGACCGATGAGGACATGGAGTTCTTCCAGAGTAAGGTGGATGAAAGCTGGGAAAAGTGGTGGATACCTGGAGTGGTGCCCTTCCGGCCCCAGGAGGAAGAGTAACCCGGCCCAATCTCCTGATTGCTAGCAACCTCTGAGGGCGCCGCGAGAACGGCGCCCTTTTTGATCTGAACCGGCTGCCGAAAGCAGCGATACGCCTGGGTCCCAACCGACCCTTAGGCCCGGAGCGGTACAGGGCCTTTTCATTTTCTCAAAATAGTATAAAATTATTACCAGTTTAAGCGGGAGGGGAGGATGATGACTTTGAGAGAAGCGCTGGATTTGGTGCCTGACTTCCGGAGTAGCCAAGGGCGACGCCACTCTTTGGGGGC
>JAKZUA010000146.1:0-20690 GCA_047516825.1 Dehalococcoidia bacterium | reverse complement strand
TCCTCGGGTCGTCCAACGCCGCGAAGTATTCGGCGATGGGTGCGCCTGTTGCCTGAACCATCACTACCCCTCCCTAGTTTCGTCATGATGATTACTATTTTAAACAAATTTAAGAAAGATAATAAGACGCGATTGCCCTGTCAGGGTTTGCTGTCCCCTGGTTATCCGCTGGGGACAGACCCAATGGCCTTGGTAGCCTACGACCTTCGGGTTGCCCCGATGGGTCCCCCCTCACCCCTTCCCGGTTTGATGCTATACTCTACTGGATTTTAGTGTTTGGATTTAAATTTCTCGGGTAGCTGGGACTGACCGGGGTTTTATGCAGCTAGTAACGCTGGACCGGTATGAAATTATCGCCTTGCTGGGCACCGGCGCCGACTATGAGGCGCGGGCTGCTGTGGATCGGGAGTCTGGGCAGCAGGTCGTGTTAAAGCGTCCGGTTCCCCAGGCCATCAGCAGGCAGATGCATGGCCCCATCGAAGGTCGAACCGACCGGACCTTGCAGACTTATGAGGAGCTGGCCGGCCGGGTGCCCCGACTCTCTCCCCTGCTGGGTTACACCGAGCGAGCCAGTCATGCCGCCTTCTACGGTGACGGGGTGTCTCAAGAATACCGGGTCATGGTTTTTGCCAGGGCCCCGGGGATACCGCTGGTAGGGGATGTTCGAGCCGGGATCATCGGCGTGCCTATAGGGCTGGGGCAAAACCTGTTCGCTCTTTTCCCCCTGGTGCAGCCTCAGGGTGAAGACGGCTGGCCGGTGCAGCGGCAGCTCCTGGATTTGGAGGAGCAGTTCTACCGGTCTGGTCGGATCTTGTTGGACTTGGGTCCCCAGAACGTCTTTTGCCAGCCGGCCAACGGGGCCATCACCGTTATCGACTCCGGAGATCAGCTTGTCGTCGGCGAAGAACCGGCCTCCAGGAGCAGGCGTCGACGGGACATCCACGATTTCTATCTGGAAATGCTCAAGTTTTATACTACTCCCCAGGACCCGCCGGACCAGGCCAGCGGCTATAGGGACCCCTACGGGTTGCGCCCGGTGATAACCTTGGAGGAGGAATTGGGGGAAATGTCCCGGCGGCTGGGCGGCAAAGCCGACCCGGCAGCTAAGGCGATGTTGGACTTGATTGCCAGAGTGGGGAATCGGGATTATGGAGATTTTTCCGAGTTTCGGCGCGACCTGATGGCCTATTTAGAGGAAGTTACAATCCGGCACCAAGCTCTTCCCGACCTGTCCCAGGCCAGGCAGGCTTGGTTGGAGGCTCTCGAATTGCTGCGGGCCGATCCCTGGAAGAAGTATGATTTCGACGCCGAAGTGGAGTTCCGACAACTCAGCGCCGCCGCCTGAGGCGGCGGGTCCAACATGGCCCCGGCCGTAGGGATTTTAGGATAAACACTATATATTGCAGGCAAAGGAACACGAGCATGCTGGCAAGCACCTACGAAACTCTACAGGACAATTCGACCCACGGTGAAGATTCTTTCCTGGTTAGGGACCTGGGAGGGGGCAATTTCTTGGACGTGGTTCTGGATGGCGTGACCGGCCACGGGGGCGGCGAAGCCAGCCAGGGGGTAGCGGCGGCCCTGGAGACCGCCTCCATCACCTCTACTGGGGATCTGATAGCGGTGTTGGAGGATCAAAACGCGGAGTTCTTCCAGGTCGGCGGCGGACGATTTCTGCTGACTACCATCACGGCAGCCTTATTGCTAGACGGAACGGTGCACGTCATCCATGCCGGCGACAGCCCCTGTTATCACGTTCAGACAGACTCCTTCCAGCAGCTCGCCGGCCGCATTGGCGGCTTGCTGCGTCCTGGGGCCGCCAAGGTTCTTGGTTCCTCGGAAGAGTTGAGCCTTAGTAGTGTCGAGATCGCCGTGACGGCTGGTGATCGTCTGCTGCTAGCCACCGACGGCATTAGCGACAATATCCCCACCGCCGAGTTGGTGCAGGCAGTGCGAGATGCGGCATCTCCCGACGAAGCCGCCAGTCGAATTCAAAGCATGGTCGCAACTCGCTTAGAGCATGGGTTGGTTCCCGAGCAATTGGGGGGACGGTACCGTCACGATGACCAGACTGCCATCTTGCGGTTTTTCGGCAGTTCCTGATTGGTCCAGAAGGCAGGTGCTTCCACCCCGGCCGAGTTGACAAGGGTAGGTAAATCTTGGCTCTCGCGATACACCTTAGCACGAAGAATTTTATCATTCCGAGTCGGAACCTGGCGGAGGCGGGGAATCTATGATTTCTCGGTCGCGAAGTTTATCCTGCTCTGAGCCGAATAGCTCCCTTGAAATGACCTGGCAAACTGGGGTTTCAGCCAGGATGCAGGCCCTTTTCAGCCCTGACCAGGTGGAGAACTCGGCTGCGTTAACGCATTCTTAGGAGATTCTGGTTGAGTGTGGAAAACCATTGAGCCGCTGACCAGATCCCTACCGAAATGACGACTCGGTGAAAAGATTCGGTTAACTAAGGTAGCGGGACTCGAAAATCCCGCCGCCCCTCCGGGTTCTTCTTGTTAGACCAAACCGAAACTGTTACAATTCAGCCGCTCCGCGCCCCTGGAGGGTCATGGTAGCCAAGGCAGGAAGGGAATAGTGGCGAAAATAAAAGTCGCGATTATAGGGGTGGGCAACTGCGCTTCCTCTCTGGTGCAGGGTATCCACAAATACGTGGAATTGCCGGAGGATGCCAAAGTACCTGGGGTAATGCACACGAAGATAGGGGACTACCGCATTGAAGATATTGATGTGGTAGCCGCTTTTGACGTCGATGAAAACAAGGTAGGAAAGGACGTCTCCGAGGCCATCTTTACCCAGCCGAACAATACCCTGAAGTTCGCCGATGTTCCCAACATGGGAGTCAAGGTGGAACGGGGTATGACCCACGACGGTATCGGGAAGTATGTGGCCCATCTGGTGAAGAAGTCGCCCCATTCCACGGCCGACATTTCCGGGATTCTCAAAGAGCGGGAAGTCGACGTGGTGATCAACTACCTGCCGGTTGGCAGCGATATGGCCACCAAGTGGTATGTGGAGCAGGTATTGGATGCCCGTTGCGCCCTGGTAAACTGCATTCCGGTCTTTATCGCCCGAGAGTCTTACTGGCAGAACCGCTTCGCCGAGAAGGGTGTGCCCATCATCGGCGATGATATTAAATCCCAGGTGGGGGCCACTATTCTCCACCGGATTCTTACCCGTCTGTTCGAAGATCGGGGCGCCGAGATCGAGAACACCTATCAGCTGAATTTTGGCGGCAATACCGATTTTCTCAACATGCTGGAGCGGGAGAGGCTGATTTCCAAGAAGATATCCAAGACCGGCTCCGTCACCTCTCAGATGGACGAAGAGATCGAGCCCGACCACATCCACGTGGGTCCCAGCGACCATGTGCCCTGGCTGCAGGACCGGAAGTGGTGCTATATCCGCATGGAAGGAGAGTTATTCGGTGGCGCCCCCATCAATCTGGAAGCCAAGCTGGAGGTTTGGGATAGCCCCAACTCGGCCGGAGTGGTGGTCGACGCCATCAGGTGCGCCAAGCTGGCTATGGATCGGGGTATTGCCGGGGCCGTCCTGGGTCCCAGCGCCTATTTCATGAAATCACCGCCAACCCAATACACCGACGATGTGGCCCGAAACATGGTGGAAACCTTTGTGAACTGTAAGGGTTAACGACCACCCGCACTCCATACTTGGCGCCTGCCCCGTGGGTTGAGCAAGGGTGAGCTAGCATGAAGGTAGCGATGGTTTCCCCTTATGACTTCACCTGGCCCGGTGGGGTAACCGCCCATGTTTCCCAGTTGTCACGCGAGCTGAGTCTGCTTGGTCACCAGGTGCAGGTTCTGGCCCCTCATTCCCCGTCCCGCGAGGGCGCCAACCCCGAATCCTTCGTACCCCTGGGTCGCTCCGTTCCGGTTCCCAGTGGGGGTTCAATTGCTCGGGTCTCTCTTTCCTGGTGGTTGTACCGGAAGATTCGGAACCTGTTGGAGCAGGAGTCCTTTGACATCATCCATCTGCACGAGCCTTTGGCCCCCATCCTGCCTCTCTTTGTGCTGGAGCACTCCAACGCGGTAAACATCGGGACTTTCCACGCCTATTACAACCGCCAGCATCTCTACCGGCTGGGCCATCCCATCGTAAAACGCTGGCACCAACGGCTTCATGGAAGAATCGCGGTTTCTCCCGCCGCAATGAGCTATGTCCAACGCAGATTCCCCATGGATTACAAGATCATTCCCAACGGCATCGACGTGGACCATTTCGCCCAACGCGCTGAACCCTGGCCCCAGCTTCAGGACGGCAAAACTAATATTCTTTTCGTGGGAAGGCTGGAGAAAAGGAAAGGCCTGAAATACCTGCTCCAGGCCTACAGCCGGCTGAAATGGGAGTTGCCCAACATACGTCTCATCGTCGTGGGTCCGGGCAACCTGGATAAAGACTCCCACCGAATTTTGGGCGCCAGCAACCCCCAGGATGTTGTGCTGGCTGGTCGGGTTTCCTATGACCACTTGGCCCGTTACTACGCCACGGCCGATATTTTTTGCGCTCCCGCCACCGGCGCCGAGAGCTTCGGGATAGTGCTGCTGGAAGCCATGGCCGCGGGAAAGCCGGTAGTGGCTTCGGATATTGACGGTTATAATGGAATAATTCAGCACGGACGCCAGGGGCTCCTCTTTCCGAAAGGGGACTCCGAAGCCATGGCTTCGGCGCTAAGATTCTTGGTGCTCAACCCAGAACTAGCTCAGCAGTTGGGTAAGACCGGCCGCATGATGGTGGAGCAGTACCGATGGAGTTCGGTAGCCAAACAGGTCGAGAGCTACTACTACGACTGTATAGCGGCGGTTAAGCAACGGCGAGATGGGAAGGATTATGCCTGGCAGAGAGCGGTTTAGAGCCGGGCTGCTCCGCTACGTCGAGGTGCCGGGAGCCAAGCTGCTGCGAGCCCTGGGTTTTACGCCCAATGCTGTAACCATCTTGGGCTTTTTGTTGTCCGTTGCAGCCGCTGCCTTGGTTGCCTACGGCCAACTGCTGCCGGGAGGAGTTGTATTCCTGGTGGGAGGTGGGCTGGACCTTTTCGACGGAGGGCTGGCCCGATTGACCGGAACTGAAAGTCCCTTCGGCGCGCTCCTAGATTCGGTGTTCGACCGTCTGGGCGAGGCGGCCCTTTTGGTGGGATTGGGGATCTACGGCTTACGGTCCGGGTTAAGCGATGACAACCAGCTTTTATTCGTGCTGATAGTCCTGCTGGCGTTGGTTTTCTCCCAAGGGGTCAGCTATTTGAGGGCTCGAGGTGAGGGCTTGGGAGCTTTTACTCGCTCCGGACTGATGACCAGAACGGAACGGGTGGTTATTTTGGGCGTAGGCCTGATAGTGGACGGCTTAGTATCCTTCCCCTTAATCGTCTGGATCCTGCTGCTGATCGCCCTGGTTTCCTGCTTTACCTTGTTTCAGCGCATGTTCACCATCCGCCAAATCCTGGACAAAGGTGGCTAAGCCGCCCGTTCCGGGTTAAAATGCGCTGGGTTCCTCCTGCCACTAGTGATCTTCCCCTAGGAGAAAAGCAGTGCCCAAAGAATTCAAGGTAGAGACGGACGGCCGGGGCCTGCGGGTCGCGGTAGTTTCGGCCCGATTCAACGATGGGATTACTCGCCAGCTAACCACCGGAGCGGTGGAAACCCTGGAGCGCCATGGAGTGAAGGACGACGACATCAGTGTGTCCTGGGTGCCCGGCGCTTTTGAGCTTCCCGTGGTAGCCAAGGCTTTCGCCGAATCGGGGCAGTACGACGCCGTTATTTGCCTGGGCGCCGTGATACGGGGGGAGACCGACCACTACCAAATGGTGGCCAACCAGGCGGCTGGCGGCATCAGCGCTGTCGGCCGGGAGACCGGTGTCCCGACCATCTTTGGCGTCTTGACCACCGAGAACATGGACCAGGCCCTCAACCGGTCCGGGGGAAAATCGGGTAACTTGGGCAGCACCGCCGCCCTAGCTGCCATCGAGACGGCACTGCTAATTAGGTCGATCAAGGCCAGCTGAGAAGCCAGCGGGAATTAAAGATGCCGAAAATGAAAATCGGCGTGACCATACCCAATAACTGGGGCATTGAAGATGTTCAGCAGGTGCTTGCCTTCGGCCCATTGGCCGAGCAGTTGGGATTCGACTCCGTCTGGGTCATGGATCATCTCTTCAACAACGGCTACATCGGCGAGCGGCTGAAGGATAAACCTTACTATCATCCCTTGGCCACTCTCTCCCATCTCTCCGCGACCACCCAGCGGGTGCTGTTGGGTACTTCGGTCTTGGTGCTGCCCTACCATAATCCGGTGGAGGTAGCCAAATATGCCGCCAGTCTGGATCAGATGTCGGGGGGGAGGGTAACCCTGGGAGTGGGTGTGGGAGCAATGACCGAGGAATTTCAAGCTTTGGGAATTTCCATGCGCCAGCGTGGCTCGCTCACCAACGAGTGCATCGCTATTATGAAGGAGCTGTGGACTAATACGGACGCCAGCTACCACAGCCGTCGCTGGAATTTTGATGAGATCAAGTTCTCACCCAAGCCCCTACAGAAGCCCTACATACCGCTCTGGATCGGCGGCTCCAGTCCCGGCGCCCTGAAAAGGGCGGCTACTCTGGGCGATGGCTGGCACCCCTCCGGCGTATCACCCGAGGAATTCAGCATGGGATGTCGGGAAATCCTTGAATTGGCCAGAGCGAGCGGTCGGGACCCGGAATCCCTGAGCATGTCGGCCCGGGTGGAGATAGAGGTGAGCCCAGGTCCCTCCAGCGACCGGGCGGCCAGTCGCGCCCGGCTGTCCGGAGCCGATTCGGGTGCGATGATCGCCGGTATCCAGGCCTATCAGACCGTCGGCGTCGAGCATATAGTGCTGGCGCTTAATTCCGGCGATGTCGACAAGCTGAAGGCGACCATGGAGAGGATCGCCGATTCCGTGCTCCCGCATTTTAGCTAGCAGGCGTCTCCTTTTTGCTGTCTTGGCGGCAGCGGGGTCATCGAAAAGATGGTCGGCGACCTTCATGATTGTATGGTTGTCCATCCGCATATTTGGTACTATAGGACGGGCCGTTCGGGGGATGACGGGGCGCTGGAGTCAGTTGAACGGTTTGCATCGGACGATAGACAAAAAGAGGAGTTATATTCCTTGTATTCCACCTTTCTTGGCATCGCCTCTTTGGCAGAACCCTAGTAAAACCCACCGCACGGCCGGGGAACCAGCCGGGCTCCACCACCTTTATACAGACATGCTTCCCAGGATTCGTGGGCTACCCGCCCTCGGGATAAAGGCGGGTAACAGGATGCCTGTTTCACTAGCTGATTCCTTTGAAGGGAAAATTTTAATGGAGATCGCTAAGAATCGATTTGATAGCCACTCAAAATGCCAGACCCTCAGTGGAAGCGACCGCAGAAACGACAGATCAGGAACAGACCAACTATTACCCCGAGTTAAGAAGAATCATTAAAGAGCGAGGCCTACTGGATAAGCAGCCGGCGTATTACACTTTCAAAATTCTTTCGACTCTGGCCTTGCTCGGCCTCAGTATCACCCTTCTGGTGGTCGTGAATAATTTCTGGTTCCAATTGCTCAACGCCGCATTCCTGGCGTTTGTTTTCGGCCAGATCGGATTTGTTGGTCATGATGCTGGCCATCGGAGTGTGCTCCGTTCAGTTCGGGGGAATGACCTCATCGGCCTCAGCGGTAGTTTTCTGATGGGTCTGAGCTGGTCCTGGTGGGTAACGCAACACAATCAGCACCACACCACTCCCAATGACTTGGAACAGGATCCCCATACCACTATCCCCTTACTTGCCTTCTCTGAGGAGACAGCCCAGAGCATGTCGAAAAGGATCAGGTCTCTAGTGCGGTACCAGGCTTTTTATTTCGTGCCGATGCTGCTGCTGGAAGGCCTAAACGTTCGCCTGGCCAGCATCCTGTTTTGGGTGGGGCGAGGGAAAACCAAATCCCCCTGGTTCGAGCCTCTTTCTATGGGCTTGCACTTCCTGTTGTACTTCGGGCTGCTCTTCTACTTTCTGAACCCCTGGCAGGTGTTAGCCTTTGTCCTAGTCCATCAAGCGTTGTTCGGCCTGTACTACGGTGTGGTCTTCGCCCCCAACCACAAGGGGATGCTGACCATTGATAAAAATAATTCCATGGACTTTTTACACACCCAAGTGCTTACCACCCGCAATGTTAAGCCTGGCCTCATTACCGACTTTTGGTACGGTGGCCTGAATCATCAGATTGAGCACCACCTGTTTCCAATGATGCCCCGGAACCGCCTGGGGAAGGCTCGAATAATTATCAAGGCATTCTGCCAGCAGCACGATATTTCCTATTACGAGACCAGCACATCGAGGTCGTACTGGGAGATACTGAGCTTTCTGCACCGGGTTGCTGCGCCCGTTAGGGGCTGAGTTCCGAACAACAACTGGGGCCCGGGGAGTTGCAACCAGCGATCCGGACATCGGTTTTTATTGGAGAGGACACAGCACCTATAGCATGAAAAGGAACCGGCAGCTTATTGGCAACTTCCTTTGGGCATCAACCGGCGGCCTGGCAATTTAATGGGGACGGGACATGAAGACTTCCCATTCGGGCCTGAATGTAACTGAAAGGGAATGGGTGATATTTATCACCCATTCAATGGCTACACTGGAAAAAGTCCAGGTGCCCGAGCAGGAAAGAAGGAATTTATTGCCTGTGCCAACGCCTTGAAAGATGGGATGCTAGAAAAGCCCTAAAGCGGTTTGCCAATGCTACTCTATTCTCTTTCTGGCGACCGGTGCCTCTCTGGCCGGTAGCCCACCGGCCAGTCGTTCATTTGTAGGTAGACAGTGGCAATTCAGCAGCGCCGAGCGTGTCTAAGAGCCTGTGTCAAGAGTATCGATGGGCCCGGTAGCGATCTATTCGTCGCTCCGGCGAAAGCCGGAGCCCAGATGCCGTCCCCTGGTTGATGCGTAGATGACGCTGGATTCGGGCCTACGCCGGAATGAGGTGCAGGGAATCATGCTATGCCCGGATATCTTCTCACACAACCTCTAAGGCATTTATGGCATTAGCACCGGCTGCTCCCCCATCCGGGGTAGTTTTCGCCGATCCCTATGACCGAATATCGTCGCTAACTCGCCGGACGTCTTAAGAATCCCACAACGGCCAAAATTACTGCCACCGCAGACAATAGCAATGCGATAATACTGAATACCGTACCCCCGGCTGTTCCGGCCGGGCCTACCGCCCCAGGAGAGCCCGGAGGTCCTGCGGAGCCCGACTGGCCGGCCACTCCTGGGTCACCTCTGGGGCCGGCCGGACCCACCGCCCCTGGGTCACCTCCGGGGCCTTCCGAACCACGAGGTCCCCGCGGGCCTGCCTCGCCCTGGAGGCCCTGGACGCTAGGTAATGGCTGAACCGTTACAGCACTGACGTTAAGGTTCAGGATTGTGGCGCCGCCTTGCTCCCAGGTAGCGGTCTCAGAGGCATTCGAATTGCCTATCTTAAAGGTAATGCCAGTGCCGGAACCCTGACTGACCTGGATCTGGTATTGTCCACCGGATTGGACCGTCGACGAGCCTTGTTCCGCCCCATTGATGTAAGCGGTCACCACGGTACCGATGGAAATGGCCCCGCCGTTTGCATCGGAGACGTTGCCAATGAAAATGTGAGGCGGGGTTTGCTGGGCAAATGCAACGGCCGGCAGCGAAAGCAAAAACACCATCACTGTTAGCAGGACTAGGGCTCTCTTAGTGGTCATGGAATTATTCTCCAATTACTTCAGGGTTACCAGGGCCGCTACCAGGGACGGGCAGAAGCTGCTTTTAAGCGGTCTGTGCCAAGGGGTGGTGGTGCTGCTCCATTCGGGTATTCTGGCCAGCTAACCGCCCTTTCCGGGTGTCTAAACGGTCAATCGTGCATCCACGTTAATGGGCACTACTGTCCCCAGTGCTTAGCATAGGCCCTTTCATGTTGGAGTGCCTAGGCGCTGCGGAAACGGACTTGCGGCATTTCAGGTAAGTTGGCTGATCGGTACGAGGCAGTAAGCGAGCACCCCGGGTTAATCAAGAAGCCTAGGTGCTCATGTCCAGGGGCGAGTATCTCCGGATAACCATATGATAGTAGAGGCTAATATTTGGGCGCCAATGGGGTTCCCTGAGCCCCATGCAACGTTAGAAGCTCTTGAAAAGGCTCCCAAAACTCAGGGGCTTTTTCTCCAATCCTATAAGACTGCGTCGCCATGGACGGTGATGAAGTCGAGGGAGCAAGCCAAAGGGCGGCGGGTTGGAAAATCAGTGATTGCTACCAGTAAGCGTACCACTGACCTTCTCAGTTAATGGATGATTTGATTGCAGCCGTTTCCGGCTTTATCTAGGCAACAATAACGGGAGACCTTCCGCCCTCGCCTGGCGTTACTCCGGTTCTTTTTGTTGTTGCTGCTGTTCCACATGCTGGCGAATGGCGTACCAATCCCCCAGCAAGCGTTGCATCTCTTGGGGAGCCACTTCAGTTCGTCCGTAATGGGTGAGTTGGAACCCATCGACGATCCTTCCCACCGGCTCGGCGGGCAAAGCCCAACCTAGACTGTGCTGATGTTCTTTTGGCGATTGCCACTCCTGCCGGGGGTGGCCGGCCTGGGTTGCCAGCACCAGGAAACTGTGGTAGGCCTCCCTTGGGTTCGTGGGGTCGGGCAGCGGGCCCTTTCTATCCTTGGCGCCGGGCATCACGCCACTTAACCAGTCGTTCAGCATCGCTCCCAGGTCCTTGCTAGCCTTCTCCCAGGTGAAAAGAGATTCTCGGGTCTCTTCCACCGTGGTGGCCTGCCTCCATAGCCTCCGGTACCTGAAAAGGCGGAACAGTAGCCAGCCGCTCACGGCAGCGAAGGAAAAAAAGGCCAAACCCTTGAGCAGAGCCACCAGAAGGGCTGGGGGGCCACTCCGCTCCGGGTTCTCCAGACTTTCGTGAAACTCGCGCATCTCGGCTTGGGCTAGCTCCAGCCCTTCCAGGTTGCCTCCGCCGAAAATGCCGATCAGCCAATTACCCACCGCCACCAGGGCAGCCGCGATCAGCCCCAATCCCAGCAGCACGGGTTTCAAAATCCACAGGCCAACAGCGCCAATCATCTGGAGTAGGGAACGAACCAAAACGTCCACTCCCCCCAATCCCAGCGCCCTGATGATCAGACCCAGAAGGAGAACACCACCGATGGTAACGCCGATGGGGATCAGCCAATCTCGGGACATCGGCTGCGAGTCTACCGACTCCCAGGAAAACCGGGCCAGAGCCAAGCCCGCCAACCCAACGCCGAAGAAGCTGAGGACGAAGACGCCGCTGGTTATATCCTTAGGCGTAAAGGCGTCGACTAGCACGCTGATCACCACCACTGCCATCCCCCACTGGAAAGAACTGCGTATGGTATCCAAGGTCACATCATCATGCGCCAGGGCGCCGCCTCTCCACCAGAGAACCGTGAGGGAGACCAGGGTGAAGGTGACGGTGAGAGCATCAACCCAGGCGCCGGCAATGACTATGTCTATGGGAAGGAAACCCAGACCGTGGCTTAAGGTGCCCAGGAAAATAATGGACGCAACGCTGATTACCAGACCTAAAATCCCTCTCAGATTCAGTGAGAAGCGGATGGTTTGCAAGTAAAGGGACAGCAGGAAGGACCACAGGAGGGTCAATAGCGTTAACCAGAAGGGTATTCGGGCCTCGGACAACCCAATTAAGCTGGAAACGATGGTGAAGGCAAGGTAGAGTGCGCACCCTTCCAGGAAGAGGCCAACCGCGGTGAGAAGGCTACTCCGTCCGAACTTGCTCATCTTTCTCCACTGTGTCCAGCCCCCGGCCGGCCAGAAAAATCGGCACTCCCGGCAGCTCCAGTCGGGTTCCTCCGTCACCCGAGTAGAAAACCACTACCTGATAACCCCGGCTCTTGATCTCCCGGATCTCTTCCGCCAATGCATTGGTCAGCAGGGATGTCACAATCGCCACGGTGGTTCCCGACGGCATGGAGGCCCGCTCGGCGCGCAGCACCTCGGGCAGGGACGCCACCGCGTATTGACCGGCCATGGCCAGAGCTTCCAGCACCAGGTCCAATTGGGAACCCGAATTGCCTATCCTTAGGTTGATCCACTTTCCCGTGTAGACCGCCACGCCGTTGCTGAGCAAGCCGAAGCTGAAACGTCGGTCGGAGCAATGCTTGGCCACCGACGCCGCAACAGTGACCGCTCGTTCGAACAGGCGACGGTTGGCTCCTTGCCAGGCGTGTTCGCTGGTCCGGGCGTTCAGCGCAATGAGCACCTTTAAGGCCACGACAGGTTCGTATTTCTTTGTCTGTATGGTCGAGCGGCGAGCCGTGGCCTTCCAGTCAATGTGCTTCATGGGATCGCTGGCGTCATAGTCTCGCAGGCCGATAAATCGGCTGGAATCCTGGTAAATGGGCAGGTGCCCCTTGGATTCTCCCAAGGGGTGCTCCGACGGCCAGACCAGCTGGTCCAGCGCCACTAACCGAGGATAGACCAGCAAGTGTTCCACTTCGGTCAGGTGGACTTCCGCCGCGGTGAAGCCGAAGATATCGCCGCTGCGTAATCGAACGGGGCCAATGCGATGGTACCCTCGCCGGTTGCACCGCAGGCTGTATTTCCAGGAAACCCGCTGGTAGGGAAGGAGGGAGCTGGTGATACGATGCTCTTTGGTCAGATCGGTGCCGCTGCCCCGGAGGCTGGCGCCCTGGAGCTCCAAGTCGCTGGGGAAGGTATCTTGGATGTCGACCCAGATTAGAGGGACAATCTTTTCATTGGTCAGGGAGACGGTGTAATCCAGGGTGTCACCGATGAACGCCCGATGCCGAGAGAGGGAGCGAGTATGGGTTACCTCCCGGAAGGCAAAGCGGTTCCAGAACTTGGTCAATAGCCAGATGATTATCACCAGGCTGCCCACCACTATCAGCAGCCCCTGACTGGCAATTAGGCCAATCAGCACTAATACGAAGCTTACCAGCAGCCAGACGTCGTTGAGCATGAACTACCTTCGGTTGGGTTGCCACGGGATTGGCCTATCGAGGGATTGGGTTATACCGGCACTTCTATCTGCTCCAGAATCTCTAGAATGATGGTTTCGGAGGTACGCTCGCGGAGGCGGGCTTGGGACTTCAGGATCATCCGGTGGGCCAGAGCGTAAGGCGCCAACAGCTTGATCTCATCGGGTGTTACATATTCGCGGCCGCGTATCGCCGAAAGAGCCTGGCTGCAGCGGTAAAGTCCCAGGGTGGCGCGGGGACTGGCCCCCAGTTCAATGTCCTGATGGTCCCTGGTGGCTTGAACCAAGCGCACAATGTAGGTGCGGAGCACTGGGTCCACATAAACCCGCTGGACCCAGGTTTGAAACTCCGCAACCTGCTGGGCGCCGGTCACCGGCTTCATTTCCCTAAGGGGGTCGGCCTCCTGGAACCTCAGGAGCATTTCTTCCTCCTCAGATTCGGACGGGTAACCCATGTTCAACCGTAGTAGAAAACGATCTAGCTGGGCTTCGGGAAGAGGAAAGGTGCCCTCGAGTTCTATGGGGTTTTGGGTCGCCAGCACCAGAAAGGGGGCCGGCAGTGGCACGGTGGTTTCGTCTACGGTGACCTGGCCCTCACCCATGGCCTCCAACAGGGCCGACTGGGTGCGGGGGGTGGCTCGATTGATCTCATCGGCCAACACCACCTGGGCGATAATGGGTCCAGGTCGGAATTCGAAAGCACCGCTTTGCTGATTATAGTAATGGATACCGGTGATGTCCGAGGGAAGCAGGTCGGGGGTACATTGGATTCGCTTGAAGACGCAATCCAATGAGTTGGCTAGGGCTCGGGCCAGGGTGGTTTTACCAATTCCGGGTACATCTTCGATCAAGACGTGGCCGCCGCTGAGAACTGCCGCCAGAATCAGCTCAACTACGTCATCTTTGCCTACCAACACCTGCCCGATGTTGGACTTGATCTGGGCGGCGGCCTGGGCAACTTGGGAGATTAATTCAGTATTCTGCACTGATGAGCGCGACGCTAAGAGCCACCGGCGGTCTCGGCAGACGAAGCAACTGCGCTTCGGCCGTGGGCCACCAGATACTCTTCAGCCTCTGTTAAGTCCTTGAAGGAATCCACGCTGCGCCAGAAAGCCCGGGACCGCAGCGCCGAAATCTGACCGGCCTTCGCCAAGGCAGGAAAGGTTTCAGTTTCATGGTCCCCTAACTCCGGCAGCAGGTTGGCAATGCGCCGGTCGAAGACGTAAATCCCCGCGTTGATCCAGTGGGCCATCTCCACCTTTTCTCTAAACCCTACCACGTCGTCTTCCGAATTCAGGTCGACCAATCCGTAGGGACTGACCATGGGTACCACCATGATGGTGGCCAGGTGGCTGGAGTCGGCCGTCTGCCTCTGCTGGAACGCCGCGAGCAGCTTCGCGGGATTCTCGGAGGTAATTACGTCGCCGTTCAGTACCATGACCGACTCGGTCTCTGCCGGGACCTGGGAAAAGCCCTGGCGAATAGCTCCGCCCCGTCCCAAAGTAGAATCTTCCACACTATAGTGGGCGTGAAAACCAAAATCGGCGCCGTCGTCAAAGTAATCCTGTATCGTCTGCCAGCGATATCCGGCCAGAAACACTATGTCGGTAACACCGGCCTGGCACAGCCATTGAACCTGGTGCCAAAGGATGGGTTTTTCGCAGAGCGGCACCATGGGCTTGGGCAGAGTGTCGGTCAAAGGCCGGAGTCTTTCCCCCCGGCCGCCCGCAAGAATGAGTGCGTACATTTCAGATTACCCTGGGGAAAATCCAATAATTGTAGATTGCCAGGTACTATAACTGGCTGCGGGGATGGGGTCAATCTGGGAGGGTTTTGGATAAGATAAGTGCTGCTTGAGAAAGTTGTTGTCTGGCTGCCCGGCCTGGGCTAGGAGTAGGAATCTGGCAGCTGAGTTTTCAGTTGTCAGCCTCGCCCTGATGGTTCAGCCTTCTCTCAGTCCCATATTGTTCAACACCCCGGTATATGTTACCATAGTCATGACTATAGTCGGTACGTTGTTGAGGACCATCAAAGCTTCAGAATTTAGGGCTAAATGCCTCAAGATCATGGATGAGGTGGCAGCTACTGGCGAGGCCGTGCTGATTACGAAAAATGGCGTTCCCATCAGCCAGCTGATCCCGGCCAGGAGCAAACCGGAAACCCTCTTCGGGGCACTCAAAAGCTCTGCTTCGATAAACGGGGACATCGTCAGCGCGGTGGATACCAGTTGGGACGCGATGTCGTGACGGCTGTCTTGCTGGATACTCATGCGCTGGTATGGCTGCTGGAAGGAGACCAGCTCCTTGGTCACGAAGCGCGGCGCTTGGCCGATGTGGCAGTAAGGGAGGACACCCTGCTGGTGTCTGGCATGAGCTTCTGGGAAGTGGCGATGCTGGTACAACGCCGCCGCCTGCTTCTGGCGCAGCCGGTGGCTAACTGGCGGCACAGCGTGCTGGGGCTAGGGATCGTGGAAATACCTGTGTCGGGGGATATTGGCATCCTGGCCACCGAGTTGGAGGACTTTCCTCTCGATCCAGCAGACCGCATCATTACGGCTACGGCCATGATCCACGGAGCCGAATTAGTCACCGCCGATGCGAACATCCTGGGATGGAAGGGCCAATTAACTCGTTACAATGCCCATGACTAAAATGGCTATTCCGGGTCGCGGAGCGCTGGAAGCAGCGAGACTGCTGGGGGAAAGCGCTATTTGTAGAAAATCGGCCAGTATATGCAATTGTTGACTGGCTGCCCGGCCTGGGCTCGAACCAGGGCTTACAGCTCCAAAGGCTGACGTGCTACCACTACACCACGGGGCATCAGGAGCTGGCGTCCGTCATTCCACCGTACGCCGTGCATCTCCGTGCGTATATTGTGCGACCCGTTCCCGGCGTCGTCAAGGCCGCCCCACTCCCTGCCAGGGCAATCGCATTTTGATTCGATTGCCCCCGTCTTTCCCGCGCAGCGGGAATCCACGCACCCCCACCTGTTCATCCATGTTCATCCATGTTGGATTCGTCCCCCCTCTCCCTTGATGGGAGAGGGCTGGGGTGAGGGGCGTACCCACCTCCAACGTCCCCGCGCATCCTGAGCCGGTCGAAGGACGCCCATCCCGATCGTGTCAAAGCATCACCCGCTGAATCGGGTTTCTCCTGATGTATACTCCCCAAAATTACCACCTGAAAGGGAGCATCTGAACATCATGGAAACTGTTGGTTTCATCGGATTGGGCAACATGGGCGGCGGCATGTCCGCCAACATTCAGCGGGCCGGCTACCCCATGATTGTCTACGACCTGCGCGAAGAAGCCGCCCTGCCCCTGCTGGACGGCGGCGCTCGTCTCGCCAACTCCCCCGCCGAGGTTGCCGCCGCCAGCGACATCACCTTCACCTCCCTCCCCGGCCCCCACGAGGTGGAGGCCGTTTCCCTGGGCAGCGACGGCGTCCTGCAGGGCATCCGACCCGGCAGCGTCTACATCGACCTCTCCTCCAGCCGGCCCACCCTGATCCGCGAGATCGAACCCCAGTTCCGCGCCAGGGGCGCCTACGTCCTGGACGCTCCCGTCAGCGGCGGCAAGACCGGGGCAGCCTCCGGCAACCTCGCCGTCATGGTCGGCGGCGACCGGGAGGTGTTCGATCGGGTCAAGCCGGTGCTGGACGCATTCGGCGACAAGGTGTTCTATGCCGGCGAGATTGGCGCCGGCAGCGTGGCCAAGCTGGTCCACAACATGATCGGCCACAGCGTCCGCCAGGCCATCGCCGAGGGCCTGACCCTGGGCGTCAAGGCTGGCGTCGACCCCGAACCCCTCTGGGAATGTGTGCGTCGTGGCGCCCTGGGCAGAATGTCTTTCCTCCACGAGGGACTGGTTCGCACCATGTTCCGCGGGGAGTTCGAGCCGGCCAGCTTTGCCCTGAATCTGGCCCACAAGGACATCTCCCTCGCTACCGAACTGGCCCGCGAGTACGACGTTCCCATGCCCATGTCAACCCTGGCGCAGCAGATCTCCCTGACTGCTATGAACCGTGGTTGGGCCAACGCCGACAGCAGTTCAACCGTCCGCCTGCAGGAAGAGCAGGCCGGCGTCGAGGTGCGCGCGCCCCACGTCGATCCGGAGCGTTCCAGTCGCTTCATCACCACCCACCCCGACGCCGAGTAATCCCAGTCTGCCCATCCGACGCTCTGCTCACCTTCGATCTACCCGTCTTCGATCTGCCCGTTTTCGAAAGGAACGCAGCAGTCCCTGTCCCGGTGGGTGCGGCCAGCCTTGTCAAATCCAGGAAACCCAAGAGGAGAATCACATGGACATCAATACCTACCTGAATTTCAATGGTGATTGCCGCCAGGCCTTTGAGTTTTACCGCTCCGTTTTCGGCGGTGAGTTTGCTCACGTTGCTACCTTCGGCGAGGGGCCACCCGATTTCCCGGCGCCAGAAAACGAAAAAGATCGCATCATGCACGTTAGCCTGCCCATCGGCTCCGGCGTTTTGATGGGCAGCGATACCAGCTCGGCGTTTGGGCCTCCCGGCACCGCGGGCAATAATTTCTCCATCAGTGTTGCCCCGATAGCAGGGAGGAAACCGAGCGTATGTTCAACGCGCTGTCGGAGGGCGGAACCGTTACCATGCCCCTCGGTGATATGTTCTGGGGAGCGTATTTTGGCTCGTGCATCGACAAATTCGGAGTCAACTGGATGGTGAACCACGAAACGCCCAGCAGTTAGTAATGCCCGTTGAACCCACGGCGGCGGCGGGATCACCCACGGGAGGCAAGGGCAGTGAAGGCATCTTATTTCGCTTGTATGGGATACCCGGATCGGCACCAGCTGCCGGCGATCTGGCCGGCCCCGCCCGCTTTTCAGGAACCGGGGGCATCCCGGCGCACCTACCGGGAGGGCCTGGCAGAATGTGAATTGGCCGAGAACGTCGGGTTCGACTGGATCAGCGTATCCGAGCACCATTACTCGGGCAGCCGCACCACTCCCAATCCCGCCGTGATGGCTGCCGCCGTCGCCGAACGGTGCCGGAGGGTAAAAATCGCCCTTCTGGGAAAGCTGCTGCCCATCAACAACCCCGTCCGGGTGGCCGAGGAGATCGGGATGCTGGACAACCTCACCGACGGGCGTCTGGTGGTGGCGTTTATGCGCGGCACGCCCAACGAGGACGCCGTCCACGGCGTGGACCGGGAAGAAGCGAGATCCCGATTGCTGGAAGGGATGGACATCGTGCTGAATGCCATATCCCAGCCGGAACCCTTCTCGTGGCACGGCGAGCATTACCAGTACGACACCGTGGCGGTGTGGCCGAGGCCGGTTCAACAGCCCCGTCTTCCCATATTTGTGGCCACCAGGAGCGAGCCAACGGTGCGGTACGCCGCCGCAAACCGGCTTGGCATCGCCGTTTCCTACGACCCGGTGGACGATATGCAAAACATAATTCGCGCGTACCGGCAGAGCTGCGCCGATGCCGGCTGGCAACCCACCCCCGATCATATCGCTTATCGCGGCGGCATCTGCCTCGCTGAAACCGACAGTGCGGCGCAGGATCAGCTCGCCCGCATTCTCGAGGCAGCCGGCGGTAAGACAGCGGCCGATGCCAGCTCCGGCGATTCGGTATGCCGGAAAACCGGCCCCTGATGCCCCACGGACCCTCGACTGAAGCCGGCCAACCCGCCTCGCGTCAACGCAAACCGGGGTATTGGTTTTATGATGAACTTCGTCGGCGGCCCGGACACCGTGGTGAAACAGCTGCGGGAATACCACGACAAATGCGGCGTCGGCGTCGTGGACCTGGCATTCCAGCAGCCCGGGTTGCGGCACGAAACCGTGATGGAATCCATCGCGCTGTTTGGACGCGAAGTTTTGCCCCGGATCCGCGACTTCTGACCCAGGCTCCCATCACCTGTACTTTCGATATTACGATGCAATCCCGGATACCGGTGATGTTGGGTGCGATGGTTTCCGCAGCCTTTATGTTGTTGGCCATCGGTTGCGACCCAGAGCCGTCGCCCCTTCCGTCAGTGACACCCACGGCCGCACTGCAGACGACCTCACCTGCCACCCCCACGACTCCGCCGCCCCCGTTGTCAACAAGCACGCCTACTGCCATTCCGCTGGCGCCTTCCGTGGTTCCAACGTCCCAACCGACCCCCACCACGGCGATACCCACACCAACTCTCACCCCAGCTCCCACACCCATTCCCACGCCGATCCCCACTCCGACCCCGGTGCCGCAACCGGTGCCCGGTGAACTTTTCTGGAGTTTCGAAACCGGCGGTAAAGTTTTGTCATCGCCAACGGTTTCGAACGGGTCTGTGTACTTCGGTTCCAACGACGATCACGTTTATTCGTTGGACGCCGCAACCGGTACATTGCGGTGGCAGTACCAGACCCGCGGCGATGTGGTCACGACTCCGGCAGTGTTTGACGGCGTGGTTTACGCTACGTCGAGCGACCACCATCTGTACGCTATCTACGAAGCCACCGGTGAGCGACTCTGGCGGCAGGAAACCGGCTACCGCGACCCATCGTCCCCCGTCGTGGCGGACGGTGTGGTTTACCTGGCGTTCGCCGATGGCTACGTGGTCGCGATGGACGCAGCAACTGGAACGCCGCTATTGGGATAACTGGGCGGGTGCCACTGCGCCTACCGCTCCAGCGATTTCCGATGGAATGTTGTTCCTGAGGTCCCGGGACAGCGGCATCTACGCCATGAACGCCGCCAACGGCAAGATTCGCTGGCGCTACGGCACCGGCGGCCGCGTCGATGCGACTCCTGCGGTATCGAACGGCGTGGTGTATGCGGGTTCCTCCGACGGGAACCTGTACGCTCCGGACGCCCAGACCGGCGAATTGATCTGGCATTTTGTCGGCAACGACGGCATCCAAGCGTCGCCGACGGTGGTCAACGGCGTGGTGTACGGTGGCTCCAACGACCACCGCGTATATGCGCTGGACGCCGCTAACGGAGCCCGGCTTTGGCAATACCGCACCGGCGCTCCCGTCGCGTCCACTCCAGCGGTCGTCGATGGGGTTCTTTACGTTGGATCAGGGGATCGTCACCTGTATGCGATTAACTCCGTAACCGGGGTCGTGCTGTGGAATTTGCCGACGGATGGCCTGGTGATTACCTCGCCGGCGGTGGCGGATGGACTGGTGTATGTCGGTTCGGCCGACGGGACAGTTTATGCAGCAGGCGTTGCTGAACCAATCGTCGACCAGCTCGGCCCGCCGCAGTTGCCCACCGCCACACCGGTGCAAACCATCGCGCCGCCTGACCCCACCTCCGCGCCCCAGAGTCTAACGCCGACGCCCACGCGGGAGCCAAGCGTTGCTCCAGACCCGGCGTCCGGGTTACAGCCCGGAGATTCGCTGTGGCGCTACGAAATTGACGGGCGGTGGTTGACGATAGCGGACGAGCCGGGCTAGCATGGTTTCGGAGGCTGGTAGGTCTCCTCGGGAAGGACAGATGACCACCAAAGAGATGAACTCGCAGGAACATTCCCAGACCGCTCGTGACTTTCTGGTGGCGTCCGACCGGGAATTCGCTGCGGGAGACGATCTGCAGGGTTCGGAGAAGTTGTACGGAGCGGCCACCCACGTGGTATCAGCCCTGGCCCAGCAGCGGGGTTGGCAGTACCGTAGCCACCGCGCGATGAAA
>JAKZUA010000145.1:0-19981 GCA_047516825.1 Dehalococcoidia bacterium | reverse complement strand
CCGCAAAGCCGATTCCTTGAATTCCATCGGCGGTATTAACCCGGGACAACACGTGCCAGTTGGACTGCACCGAATGGCCGGCGGCTATGTATTGCAGATCCACCGGGGTTTCCAGAACCTCTACAGTAACCTGTTTAATTTCCATAACCGCTCCCAGAAAACCAATCTTTTCCGGCCGACATCCCATTCTACCCTACGTGAGAGCGCTGCGGCCAACGGTAGGCGGGTTACCAGACTGTATTGGAGGGGAATAATTTGCTGAACTCACCCTTCAGCGTGATCGGTTTGCCCGCCGGATAACCGTACCGTATAATCCAGCTATAGGAGACGGCAATAATGCTGCTAACTGTCGACATCGGCAATACCGTGGTCACGCTGGGCGTTTTCGATGGCGACCGGCTGGTCACCACGCTGCGAGTGGCTACCGACACGCGGCGCTTGGTTGACGAATACGGAGCCACCCTCTCCAACCTGTTGGAACTCAAGGGCACGGCAGCTGACCAGATAACCGCCGCTTGCCTGTGCAGCGTGGTGCCACCATTGACCTTGGTTTTTGAAGAAGTTTGCCGTTCTTTCTTCCGTGTTGACCCGCTGATTGTGTCTGCCGGGGTCCGCACCGGCCTTCCCATTCTGTACGACAATCCGAGAGACGTTGGCGCCGACCGGATCGCCGATGCGGTGGCCGCAATTCAGCTGTACACTCCGCCCATTATCGTGGTGGACCTGGGCACGGCCACCGTTTTCGACGCCATTTCCCGGACGGGGGAGTACCTGGGCGGCGCCATCGCCCCCGGTATAAATCTGGCCGCCGATTCTCTATTCTTCAACACCTCCCAACTCCGGCGGGTCGAATTAATAGCGCCCAGTTCAGCCATCGGTCGCAACACTACAGCAGCTTTGCAATCCGGCCTGGTGCTGGGTTTCGCCGGTCTGGTTTCCGGGATAGTGGCGGGGTTCAAATCGGAATTGGGTCAGGATGCCCAGGTGATCGGCACCGGCGGTCTGGTGAACGTTATCGCGCCGGAGGCTCCAGTATTCGATTTCATTAATCAGGACCTTACCCTAATGGGGCTTCGGTTGATCTACCAGATGAACCAGCGTAAGCAAACGACAGATGGAGCTCATGACTGGACCGCTGGCCGATAAACGCATAGTGCTGGGGGTTACCGGCAGCATTGCCTGTTATAAGGCCGTGGACCTGGCCAGTAAGATGGTGCAGGCCGGCGCGCTGGTCGATACCATCATGAGCTATGGGGCCACCCAGTTTGTTACTCCTCTGGCCTTCCGCAGCATCACGCATCGGCCAGTGGTGACCGACACCTTCGATCTGAACTCCGAGTTCAGCAATGAGCACGTTGCCCTGGCCCAGCAGGCCGATCTGGTGGTCATAGCGCCGGCGACGGTGCATTGTATTGCCAAGTTGGCCGTGGGTCTGGCCGACGACCCGCTGACCACCACGGTGATCGCCACCGCCGCGCCATTAATCGTAGCGCCGGCGATGGACGCCAACATGTTCGAGCACCCGGCGACTCAGGAAAACCTGGCCAGGCTGCGGCAGCGGGGCGTGACCATCGCCGGTCCAGCCCCCGGAAGATTGTCTTCGGGCCTCATTGGAATGGGCAGGCTGCTGGAGCCCGCCGAACTGTTGGGACATATCTCGGCAACCTTGGGACGGGGAGGCGACCTGGCGGAACGGACCGTTGTGGTGAGCGCCGGTGGAACCCAGGAGCCAATTGACCCGGTTCGAGTTATCACCAACCACTCTTCGGGTCGAATGGGTTACGCACTGGCGGAAGCGGCCCGGGACCGGGGGGCCAGCGTAGTTTTGGTTGCCGCGCCGACCAGCCTGCCGGACCCGCCCCTGGTTAGGCTGTTGCGAATAAACACGGCGCAGGAGATGTGCGACGCCGTGCTGCATGAGGCTGGGTCGGCCGACGCGCTGATAATGGCGGCGGCGGTGGCCGATTATCGTCCGCTGTCCACCGCAGGCCAGAAAATTAAGAAGTCCGACGACAGCCTCAGCATCGACCTGACCAGGACAGTGGATATACTGGAGGCCACCCCGGACACTCTGATTAAGGTGGGTTTTGCCGCCGAAAGCGAGAACCTGGTCGCCAACGCCAGCGAAAAGGTGCGCCGTAAGTCCTTGGACTTGATCGTGGCCAATGACATCACCGAACCGGAGAGCGGTTTCGGGGTAGACACCAACCGGGTGGTGCTGATAGACCGGGAGATGCGGGTAGAAGAGCTACCGCTAATGAGCAAGTATGAGGTTAGCCACCGAATTCTCGACCGAGTGGCCGCGCTTTTGAAGGGCGTGTGAGAAACCATCGGTCATGGTTCGACAAGCTCACTACGAACGTAATGGGACCCGTTCACCCTGAGCCTGTCGAAGGGCGAATGCTACTTCCGGCTCGGAAGGTGGTCAGCCGGAAACCGCTTCCTTGAAGCGCCTGATGGCGTCGATATGCTGGTCGGGGCCCTTCAATCCGGCCCGCATGGTGTTCACCGACAGGTGAGTGGCCCCGGTCTCGTCCCAAGCAGCAGCGGCTTTGTTCCAGTCATCCTGGTTACCCTGGGCAATGCTGACCCGCCCTTCTATGCCGATGGCGCCGGGGTCGCGCCCAGCCGCCTTGGCGAACTCCCGCATTTGGGCGATCTGCTCCTGACCGGCGCTGTCCGGCTGAAATTGGGGGAACCAGCCGTCGCCCAAACGGCCGATACGCTCGACCACTTTGGGTGCGCCGCCACCGAACCAGATGGGGATGGGCCTTTGCACCGGTAGAGGGTTGATTCCGGCGTGGGTGACCTTGTGGTAGCGGCCCTGGTAGTTGACCACATCCTGGGTCCAGAGCAGACGCATTAGCTCGATCTGCTCTTCGCTCCTCCTGCCCCGGTTGGCGAAGTTTTCGCCCAGAGCCTCGTACTCCACATCGTTCCAGCCGATGCCCACTCCTAGCCGCAGCCTTCCCCCGGTCAGCACATCCACCGCCGCGGCCTGCTTGGCCACCAGCGCCGTCTGGCGTTGGGGCAAAATAAGAATGCCGGTGGTCATCTGGATGGTCTCGGTGAAGGCGGCCAAGTATCCAAACAAAACAAAGGGCTCGTGGAACATATCGGTGTGGGAATAAGGCCTTTCCCAGCTCTCCCTTTTACTGGGATCGGCTCCCAGTACATGGTCAAACACCAGCAGATGCTCATACCCCATATCCTCTGCCGCCTGGGCGAAGTCGCGAACCGCCACTGGGTCGCCGCCGATTTCGGTTTGAGGGAAAATCGCGCCTAGCTGCATGATCTACTCCTTGGTCTGGCTGCGTTTTGGCCAGAGCCTAACCGACTATATCAAACAATGGCATGAGGTGGCAAAGCCTGCTGCCGAGCCAGAGGTCGCTGTCGACGGGTATCAGGAGAACTCAGATGAGAGAGAAGGGCGCAGGTCGGAGGGGTTCGCTACCTAGTACTGGTTAAAGCTAACCATTTTCAGACAAAATGCCCGCAAAAATTATATAATTTTAATATTAATTTGAATTATTGTTTAATTGTGAAAAAGTGTTAACAATATTTTACCAATTTTCACCTAAAATTTACCAAAGCTTGACAAACCAAGTGTATAGTGAGTATATACTCACTGTTCAAATCACAAACTTTTCGCATTGTCAATAGTTTTTGGTTCCCCATTCTGCCCAATTTATTGTTACAAAATCGGAGGCCTTTGATCGACTCTGAAATCCTACGAAACACGTGGAGGATGTCGTGAGGAAGGTAATGAATAAAATATATAAAACTATAGCACCGGACATCGATGGGGCTAGGCGAAAAGCCAACCTCGAGGTCCAAAATCGCCGAAGCATTGTGAAAAAGCTGGTGGAACAACCCTTCAAGGACATCGACGAAGCGCTGAAGGTAAAAATCGACAACGGGAAACTCCCTTCTGGTCGAAGCGGGTATGTAAGCCCGCGGCATTTCCGTCGGCAGCGCAGATACACTGAGGAGCAAGCCAGTAAAATTATGCGTATGCGCTAGGTTCACTTACCGTAATGGTCTAGTATAATGGCGGTGGATCACAACATCCACCGCCATTATTCTTTGCAACATTATGTATCAAGACAGACAAATCCCGGATGACGTAATTGAGCTGTATTGGATAGCAAAGGAAGCATTTGTTACTTATGAGCAATTAACTTCTAACTGGGAATTACACTCATTGGCACGATTTCGAGATGCCTTGGATCATTTAATGTCCGCCGCTAGCCTCGACCCCAAGTCCACCAAGCGGATAGAAAAGCTGGCCCAGGCTAAAGAACATTTGACCCAGGTTATTGCCGAGCCTTTCAAGAATGCCATACTCGAGCAGGTTGCGGAAGCGAACAAGCGTGAAAAGTGGATTAAGCTCAGGCAGCCTTTCTATCAGAGCATTCCAAGCATTCAGACCTTAGTGAGAAGCCGAAAGGAGTCTATTGACCAAAAAGTAGCTCAGGCCAGGATGCTTCAAGGCGATATATCGACCGACCACTGTCGGGACATGTTCCAGTTGTTATTGGAGGCGTTCAATCAAGCCGTGGAGCTTCGTGCGACAGTGGAGGCATTGGGGTTTAGTCGGAGGTCCTGGTTTGCGGCCCCGCTTTGGATTCTTCTAACGGCTATAGGAATCGCAGGATTAGTAGCAGCATTCGTTTTTTAATCCGTTGCGACCCCACCTCTGTGAGTTTCTCTCGTGAAACCTGCTTTGTCGTAAGTGCTGGTGGACATCAGGTAGAGGCCAATTAGTATCAGTTACCATCGGTATGTGGTGGCTGGGGATGGAGGGTTCGAACCTCCGCTTCCTGAGCCAGAGTCAGGCGTCCTACCACTGGACTAATCCCCAATCATGCCCGGAACGGTGAGGCCAGACCGGGTTTGGCCAAATCGCATAGGGCCCGCAGGCTATTCGAGATTCGGGGCTACCGCTTTCATAGTAGTAACCACAACCCTGGCCTGTCAAGTTAAATTGAACGCATGAACTGACCCGGTACCAGGCCCGGGCTAGAGTCAGGCCCTTGCCACCCGGACCTGCCGGGTATATAAACAGGGGGCCATTTTGGAAGTGAAAGCCGCCAGGAATATCAATAATTAGCAGTAGCAGGTAGGTGATCTCCGTTGGCCTTGGATTTCTTTGAAGGATTGAGGGTGTTGGACTTGGGACAGGGGGTTAGCGGCCCCTTCTGTGCCAAGATGTTCGCCGATATGGGGGCGCACGTCGTCAAGGTGGAGCCCCCTGGTGGAGACCTGGCCCGGAGCATGGGGCCTTTTCCCGATGACATGCCCCATCCCGAGAAGAGCGGCATTTTTCTGGCCCTCAATACCAACAAGCTGGGAATTACCCTAAATTTGGAATTAACTCAGGGTCGAGCCTTGCTGCTGCGGCTGGCGGAGAAGGCTGACCTGGTGATCGAAAATTTTGCGCCCCGCTACCTCCCCGGCTTGGGCCTCGACTTCGCCACCTTCCAATCCCGTAATCCAGAGTTGATTCTCACTTCCATAACTCCCTTTGGACAATCCGGACCCTGGGCTGATTTCCAAGCTAACAATCTGTTGATTTCTAACCTCAGCGGGTTTTCCCGGGAGCATCCCGGCCCGGTTGATGATTTGGAAAGTCAACCTCCCCTGCAGTTGGCGGCTCACCAGTCCGATTTCATAGCTGGCCTAACCGCCGCCGCGGCCACGGTGGCGGCCCTGAACCGGCGACTCCAGCCGGGCGGCGGTTGCCACGTGGACGTCAGCGAAATGGAGGTTCTGTCCCTGCTTCCCCAGACCGGGCTGACTGGACATTCTCAAGGGAATCCGCCCAAGGGCCGCCACAAGAGCGTGGCCGGAATTGAATCCCTGCGGGCCATCCTGCCCTGCCGCGACGGCTATGTCAGTATTTCTCCCCGTCAGGAAGACCAGTGGGAGAGGTTTGTGGACATGATGGGAAATCCGGAGTGGGCCCAGGACGCCAAGTTCGCGACTCGCGCCGGCCGGGTGGAGAACTGGTCCCAGCTGGAACGCTTGCTTGCCCAATGGACTTCGCGGCAGGCAAAAGAAGACGTCTACCGGCAGGCTCAAGCCCAGCACATTCCCTCTTTTCCCTTGAACAACGTTGCTGACCTGCTTGGCTCCCCTCAGTTTCAGGCTAGGGAGTTCTTCACCGAGAGCAGTCATCCGGTGGCCGGGGCGCTGACCTATCCGGGCTGGCCTTTTCAGCTCGCTTCGGGGAAAAGGGTGGAGCTGCGGGCCGCTCCACTGTTGGGGCAGCATAATCAGGCGATTTTGGGAGATTCGGGCTTGGGGCTTACGCCGGACCAGCTACAACTACTACGGGCTCAGGAAGTAATCTAACTCTACTTGTGGGGAGGTAGACCGATGATAATTGACCCCCAAACTTTTGACGGATTCTACCGGGTATTGACCGGAGTTGTGGTTCCCCGGCCCATCGCCTTTGTTTCTACCAGGTCTAAGGATGGATTGATCAATCTGGCTCCCTACTCCTTCTTCAACGCCGTGGCCTACGATCCGCCGACCATTGTGTTCTCTTCCTCCCGCCAGGCCGGAGACAAACGCAAGGACACGCTGGCTCACATTGAGGAGACCGGGGAGTTCGTGGTCAACATAGTTGTGGATGACATTGCCGAGGCCATGAACCGCACCGCAGCCGAATATCCCAGCGAGGTCAGCGAGTTTGAAATCGCGGGTCTAACTCCCGCGGCATCGCAGAAAGTCAGGCCGCCTCGTGTCGCCGAATCACCGGTCAACATGGAGTGCCGGCCGCTGCAGGTGGTACCCCTGGGGCAGGGAGATCATCAGCACGGGCTAGTAATTGGTCAGGTAGTCCTAATGCATATTAGAGATGACCTTATCGAGGGACATCGAATCAACCATCAGCGACTGAAGCCCACCGGGCGGCTGGCCGGCAGCATGTACTGTCACACTTCGGACGTATTTGAGATGGTCCGTCCCGTTTACACACCCGATTAAACCGCAGTTAATCAACCTACTTAACTAAATTTCTGGGGAGAACAACCGCGCCATGGATCGATTACCCTTGGATGGGGTCCGAATAGCCGATTTCAGCTGGCAGATCGCCGGACCCACCTGCACTCGCTACCTGGGCGCTCTGGGAGCCGAGGTGATTCGCATTGAGAGCAACCGCCGCCCGGATCCCTACCGCGAACGCAGCATCAGCCAGTTCATCAATCAAAACAAAAAGAGTATTACCTTGAATCTGGCCGAGCCGGAAGGCCTGGCCCTAGCCAAGCAGCTGATCAGCGTTAGCGACGTGTTCATCGAGAATTTCGCCCCAGGAGTCATCGAGCGTTTGGGTCTGGGCTACGCTGAACTAAAACAAGTGCGTCCGGAAATCATCATGCTGTCTTCCGCCGGGCTGGGTCACTCCGGACCCGATATGCATCAGGTCGCCTACGGCACCCTGATCCAGTGCTTCACCGGCTGGAGTGCCGTTCAGGGATATCCTGACGGCGAACCGGATATTGGCGGTATCTGGACCGACCCAATGGTCGGCATGCTGGAGGTGTTTTTGATAAATGCGGCCCTGTATCGCTGCTGGAACACCGGCCAAGGGCAGTACATTGACCTTTCCATGGCAGAGGCCACCACCATGCTGCTGCCAGAATTGATCTTGGACTACGCCATGAATGGCCGCGTTCCCCTGCCCGTGGGCAACCGGCATCAGAGCTTCGCGCCCCACGGCAATTATCCCTGCCAGGGAGATGACCAGTGGATCGGTATTGCGGTAACCAACGAGAGGCAATGGAACGCCCTGTGCCGCGCTGTGGGGCGCCCCGAATTGCTGGAGGACCCCAGGTTTGCCGACGCTCTCAGCCGATGGCGGAATCAAGAGGCACTGGGCCAGCTGTTGGCCGCCATCACCAGGCATCGGGATGGTCTGGAACTAATGGAGGAGCTACAAAGGGCTGGGGTCCCCGCCGGTGGGGCGCTGCCGTTGAACCAATTCTGGGAGAATGCCCACCTGCGGAGTCGCGGCTTTTTCCAGAGCTACCGGGAGCAGGATGAAGCAGGCACCCGCCGGGAGCTGCCTACGGTACCGTGGCGATTTAACGGCAGCCGGGAGGCGAAAATGGACGGCCAGCCCCGCCGCGGGCAGCACAACAGCTATGTCTTCCATCAGTTGCTGGGTCTATCGGAAGAAACCGTGGAGGCGCTGGCAGAACAAAGGGTGATTTACTGAGCAACGGGGGCCGCCATCCCGCCGGTTGCGTCCATCCTCTCAAGTGACCGGCGACTGTACCAGCCGCCCAACGTAAACGTCGCCAAGCGTGCAGGTTGGTTAAAGGTAGTCTGGGAGTGCTGAGGAAGGTTCAGGAAGAAAAGGGGGGTTGCTCCGGCGGCTCTTGAGCCTGCGGCGTATCGTCAGGACCAGAATCCCCAATATCCAACTCTGGATGTAGCCCCCGGTAGTTATCCAGCGCTTTTTGTAGTTGCTCGTTGAAGGCCTCCGGATCCCGAACCATCAGCACCAGATTTCTACCTCGATGCAGGGCGGCTCGAAGGCGGTCCGGCGCCGATTGGCCGCGCATCTCCAGGTGTGATAAATTGGTGAAGGATATGACCCGGGACCGGGGCCTACCGTAAACGATTACCAGAGCATCGGGGTAGATCCAGTATTGCCTGGGATTGGTAAACCAGGAATAGGCTCCCACCCCCAAGCCGGCCGCCAAAAGGAGGCCGCCAGCGCCCTGCAACAGGTTATACAGGCCGAAAGCGGCGACAAACAGCGCAAAAATTACGGTCAAGTTGACTGGTATACGGTGCTTGTCCCAGTAGATAGGTTGATTCTGCGGCTGTTCCATTGATTGCACACTGGACGGGTCAATACAGTTGGGCTGACGCACCGGATATTTCTTAAGACCCGAAGCTGGCAGCCATCCGGGTTCCCTGACTTAGGATTCTCGCAGATTATGGTAGCAGAAGGCGGGACTAACTGGCAATGGATGCGGATTAACGTCCGACAGTTTCTGCTGACTTTTATACATGTCACCCAGGAGGCACTCCGTTAAGTAACTATCTCCAAATGTCTCCCCGAGCCCTTCGGCGGGAGGGGCTCCTTCGGAAAAAGCATTGGTCGTTTTGAGGTAGATTTTTAAATCGGGGAAGGCGCGAGGGATTATGGCATCTTACCTCCGAGCTGGCCTGAGCCCGGCTGCGGCCAGCCACATATGCATGAATCAATGCCGCGCCCAGTGCTGCCGCGGGGCCTGGATTCTCAGCCTGAACCAAGCCGAGGCTCAAGTCTTCCGGGCCAAGGCCGAAGGGATGCAAGTGGAAGCCCTGGTGAGGCCGGCCCCGGACGGTGGTGGTTGGGTTCGGTTTTCCGAGCATCCGGGTGAAAGATGCCCCATGCTGGACCCGACCACCTTCGCCTGCCGGATTTACGAAAGTCGCCCCCAACGCTGCCGGTCCTTTCCGGAGCGAATGACACCGGGCTGCGCCATCTCCGGAGGTTGATGTAGCGACAGCCGGGCGAGTAGGAGAAAGTATTAGCCCAGCATAATCGCGAAATCGACCATTATCTAGATACTCGTCTCACCCCCAGCGTTCGGTGGACAAGGCTATCCCTCGGACGTAAGATGGCTCCATAATGGCAAGCGAGCGAATCCAACGCCGGATAGACCGTCTGTTGGATCAAATAGAGGATGCGGCGGACCTGCTCGACTGGGAGGCCGTGCGGGAACGGGCCGAGGCAGGCTGGTGACCCTGGTAGGGGAGCCGGGCATCGGCAAGACCCGCAGCGCCCAGGTTCTGTGGGGCCGCTGCTACGAAGAGCAGGGCATGCCGCACTACTGGCCGTGGGTGCAGGCTATCAAGTCCTACGTTAGGGAGCGGGAACCGGACCAGCTACGCTCCGAAATGGGCGCCGGGGCCGCCGACATCGCCGAGGTAGTGTCCGACGTCAAGGAACGTCTGCCTGATTTGCGGCCGCCGCCCCAACTGGACAGCCCGGAGCAGGCCCGGTTTCGCCTCTTCGACTCCATCACCGCCTTCCTGAAATCAGCGTCCCAGAAGCAGCCACTGGTGCTGGACGACCTGCACTGGTCCGACCAGCCGTCGTTGCTGCTGCTCCAGTTCGTGGCCCGGGAGCTGGGCAACAGCCGGCTGCTGCTGGTGGGGACCTACCGGGACATGGAGCTGTCCCGCCAGCATCCCTTGGCCGAGACTCTGGGCGAGTTGACCCGGGAAAGATTATTCCAGCGGGTGCTGCTGGAATATGAAACTGGCGAATTCCTCGGAGGGGATGAACTGCTGCAGGATTTGGTGCGCCTAGAGGAATCGCCTGTAAACGTGGTGCTAGGGGGGGCCAGGAGGCTTGTCTCCTCTATACGTGTTGACCCGAGTCACGGAAATCACCGGCAATCCCGATCACCTGAAGCTGGCTGAAGAGCGGTCTGATTGGGAACAACTCAGTACCAGGAGTCCTATAGCCGAATTTCAAAGACATATTGGGCTGGCGTCATTAGCGGTACTCCTTAAGGATATCGATCAGGCCAAAGAGCAGTATGAATCCTTGCTGAAGTGGGAGGACACCTACTGCTTTAGGATAGGACACAGTTTCCATTACCCGCTGGTAGCGCTATGCCGCGTCATGGGCAACTTGGACCAGGCGACTTCCCACTTCGAGGATGCCCTGGCCTTTTGCCGCGAAGCTGGCTACCGGCCGGAGCTGGCCTGGACCTGCTGCGACTACGCCGACACCCTGCTCCAGCGCAACGAGCCAGGCGACCGGGAGAAGGCCATGTCTCTGCTGGATGAGTCGCTGGCCATCTCCACCCAGCTGGGCATGCGGCCCTTGCTCGAGCGGGTGCTGTCCCGTCGGGATATACTCAAGGCGTGATCTGCGTTTGCCTCTGAGGGCTGAAATCTCCTAAACAAGGGAATGACAGCATTCATCCTACTAAGGTGTATCCGCGAACGCCCAGATTTACCCATTCTAGTCAGCTTTGCCAAAGGCAAAAATCGGCTTGATAATCACGATCTCAGGAAGATTCCGGGTTCCACCCGGTTGCGAACAGGGGGCCAAGCTGCGCCTAGGCATGGTGGACTGGGGATTCGTTAAGGGGGTGTAGATGTTTGACCTGGGATTCTTTGGCCTACTGGCCAGCGGGACCGTATTGCTCGCCGGGGGAGAGCCCACGGTTGACATAGGCATTTCAAACATATATCTGCAGGTAGCCATTCTTCTGGTCAGCGTGCTAATGGTCGCCTTTTTCAGCAGCGCTGAAGCCAGCTTGATCTCGGTCAACCGGGTGCGCATTAGCTACCTGGCGGAGCAGGGTAACCGGGCTGCCCGTACGGTCAACCAAGTCCTGCAAAGACACGAAAAGTTTTTCGCCGCCATTCTTCTCACCGAAAATGCGTCAATAATATTCGCCACCTCAGTAGGTACCACGATGGCCATTAACCTGTTGGAAGGCAGTCGCTCAGCAGTATGGTTGGCTCCACTGATTATGACCGTGTTTATCGTCATATTTGGCGAAATTACCCCCAAAACTCTGGCAGCTACCTATTCAAACCGCTGTTCGTTGCTGATCGCCCGTCCCATCGCAATTGTGATGTTTTTGGAAACCTGGATAATTTTCGTCTTCACCCTACTGCCGCGATTTATGCTTCGGTTGATGCAGCAGAGTTCGGGCATGGGCTCTCCCTCGGTGACGGAGGGGGAGCTCCGCATGCTGATCAACATAAGCCGGGCCGAAGGTTCCGTTGAGGCGTCGGAAGCGGCCCTGCTGCAGAGGGTTTTCGGCTTCGGCGATCGCCAGATCCAGGAGGTCGCGACCCCCAGGCCTGAGGCAATCTGGATCGAGGAAAGTACCACCCTGGAGCAGTTCCTGGCCCTTTACGCTCGGCACAGTCATACACGGTTTCCGGTTTATGATGGCTCTATGGAGAATGTGGTCGGGGTCCTTTTTAACAAGGATGTGGTGGTGGCCATGGGCGAGGGGCGACTTCAACCGGGGGATAAGGTAACCGGCTTTTTACGGGCGGCTTTCTTCGTGCCGGAAACCAAAACCATCAGCAGCACCTTTACTGAAATGCAGCGCCACGGACATGGACTGGTCCTGACCGTGGACGAGTTTGGCGGCATTGCGGGACTGGCTACCTCGAAGCAGCTTTTGGAAGTCATCGTCGGGGCGATGGCCGACGAGGGGGATGCCCCGGAAGAGCTCTATACCACTATTGGCGAAAACACCTATTCTTTTGATGCCGGCATTGGTATTACCGAGATAAACGAGGAGTTGCAATTGAACTTGCCGGAAGGCGAGTATCAAACCGTGGCCGGATTTCTTCTGTACCAGCTGGGCTATATTCCAGAACGAGGAGAGATTGTCGATTACGGTGCGCTGAGGTTCATCGTCAGGAAGATGGATGGCGTTAGGATTGAAACTGTGGAGGTTATTCGGTAGAAATACCCTTACCCAACAGTGACCGGAAGTTGCCGGTCCGTGAGGTAGAAGAGTTGCCGAATAAGACATAGTTATCGCAATCTCCTGGTTCGCCATGAACCTGGTTGGGCTGGGGAATAGCCTCAAGGCATGAAATTGGCGCCGATAATAAGACCGGGCTGGCCGAAAGAGGCGGCCAATGCCTTCGCCAAGGCTATGAAAGAGGGGTAGTTGAAACTATGGGCGGCAAAATGAGCGCAAATTGTGATAAGGAAGGGGAAATTAGCTACGCATTGTGGCCTAATGACCGGAAAGGTGCCGAGGGACAGACTCGAACTGTCGACACCGGCATTTTCAGTGCCGTGCTCTACCACCTGAGCTACCTCGGCGAGGAGTGTTTATCTTAAATCCAGGCTTTCCGGGCTGTCAAGCTGTTCCCGGTTTCGACGGTTAAAACAGGCATCCTGCTCCTTGCGCCAAGGTAAGCTAATTGATAATCAAGGAACCCGCAGCGTATAATACAAGCTAGGAAGTCAGTAGGCCCCAGGGGATGGAGGCAGTCATGGTTGACGTTTTGACCGGGACTTTTACCGTTAAGTCCGGCCACGCGCAAATGCTCAAGGGCGGCGTGATCATGGATGTCGTCAACGCCGAGCAGGCCAAAATCGCCCAGGAGTCGGGGGCTGTAGCGGTAATGGCGCTGGAGCGAGTACCCGCCGACATCCGGGCCGACGGCGGGGTGGCCCGCATGACTGACCCCACCATAATCTGTGAGATCATGGACACCGTCAGCATACCGGTCATGGCCAAATGCCGCATCGGGCACTTTGTCGAAGCCCAGGTGCTGGAATCCCTGGGTGTGGACTATATCGACGAGTCCGAAGTGTTGACCCCCGCTGATGAGGTACATCATGTTTGGAAGTATGATTTCACAGTGCCCTTCGTCTGCGGATGCCGGGACTTGGGAGAAGCCTTGCGGCGCATCTCCGAGGGAGCAGCCATGATCCGGACCAAGGGGGAAGCCGGTACCGGCGATATCGTAGAGGCCGTCCGGCACATGCGAGCGGTACAGGATGCCATTCGAAAGCTGCAAACCATGCCCAATGACGAGCTGGTCGTGGAAGCCCGCAACCTGGGGGTGAGCTTGGATTTGCTGACCAAGACCCGGGAATTAGGCAGAATGCCGGTGGTCAATTTCGCCGCCGGTGGTGTGGCCACCCCGGCCGACGCATCCCTGATGATGCAGTTGGGAGCCGACGGGGTATTCGTCGGTTCCGGGGTCTTCAAATCCGGCGAACCAGCACGGAGAGCCTACGCTATCGTGCAGGCCGTCACTCACTACAACGACCCCGGCATCTTGGCCGAGGTTTCCAAGGGCTTGGGAGAGGCCATGGTTGGCATCAGCGCCCGAACCATCCCATCGGAGGACCTGCTGGCCCCCCGGGGTGCTTAGGGGGCTCCGCTAAGCGGATTTCAGGGCTCATGCGCCAAGTCAGCGGCTCAAAAAAGACCTGAGCTTTGGTCATCTCTCTCAGTTATCCTGCCTGACCACCAAGAGCGGCTGTTCTTAGCTGTTCAAAAAACCGGGTATCAAACCGGGCGACAGGCCGAATTGACAATAGGCGTACTAGCAGTACAGGGGGATTTCGCAGAACATATAGCCATCCTCAAGGAGCTGGGGGTAGAAACTCAGGAGGTGCGGCTGCCTCATCAGCTGAAGGGGTTGGATGGACTGATAATGCCTGGAGGCGAAAGCACCACTCTGAGCCGCTTGATGACCATCTATGAACTACGGGAGCCGGTGCAAGCCATGGCCGCGCAAGGAAAGGCTATTTGGGGCACCTGCGCGGGCATGGTTATGATGGCATCGGAGATTACCGAACAGGATCCCGTTCCGCTAAGAATCATGGACATCGGCGTGCTGCGTAATGCCTTTGGGAGGCAGATCGACAGCTTTGAACAAGACCTATTCGTGTCGGGCCTCGACGACCCTCTTTATCACGCCGTCTTCATTCGGGCGCCGGTAATTACTCGAGTGGGCGACCAAGTTCAGGTTCTGGCTTGCCTGCCCGACGGTCGACCGGTGGCGGTGCAGCAGGGCCAGCTGTTAGCCACTTCCTTCCATCCGGAACTGACCAGCGACACCCGCTTGCACCGTCGCTTCTTGGACCTGACATCTTGGGCTCCTTCCGGCCAGCAAGCATGATCCAAAGCCTGCGCATCAGCGACGCTCTTCGCTGCATTTTTCTGAACGGCGTCAATGGACTCAATGTGGCCTGTCCCAAGGAAGCCATGGGCAGGAAGGCCTCCCGGGAAAATGTGAACCTGTGCAAGCAAGCCCTAACCCCCAGTCCCGACCGTATTACCCTGGGCTGGTGGAAGGGTGTTAACCTGGGCGGCCTGGTTTCGGCCCGCACCCGCGCCGGCAGACGGATCTGGGAAGTGGATCGACTATACCTGCATTCCCTTGGATCCGACCGGGGGTTGGACCAAAGTGCAAATACAAGTTGGCCTTCTCCGGACCCCGAGTTAGATTCCCTGGAGCTTTTGGAGGCGCTGGTTCACCAGGCCGGGTGCAAATCCGCCGAGCGCATATTCTTGCGGATACCAGGCGGCAGTCCGGTGGCTCCCGTGGCCCAGCGGTGCGGCTTCTTTCCCACCTATGAGGAAACGCTGTTTGAAGGGAAGAGTATCGCCGCCAGCTCTGAGGATCCGCCCATTCCAAACCTGCGAACCCGCCTGATCCAGGACGAATACCCCCTATTTCAGCTGTTTACCGCGGCAACTCCGCCTTCTGTGCGGACCGCCGTTGGCTTGACCTTCGACCAGTGGCGGGACTCCCAGGAAGGCCTTCAGGAGAATACCCGCCAGTGGGTAGTGGAACGCGATGACCGCATAGCCGCTTGGCTGAGCCTGCCGGGTTCGCAACGGCACAGCCCCGCCCAAATGCTGGTTCATCCCGACCATCCCGGGCTTGTGCCTGGCTTGATAAACCTGGCGCTGAATTCCGCCAGTGCCCGGAGTTGGCTGTTGCCCGATTATCAAGACTATCTCCGCCACCATCTCCAGCAGCGGGGCTTGCAAGCAGTGACCAACTACACCATGCTGATCAAAACCGTCGCTGTACTGGTCGGCTCCCCGGGCGTGGCGGCAGTGGAGGCGTAACGTTGGCAACCGTGCAATCGCTGGTTCAATCTGAGCTTCAGGCCGAGTTGGAATTGCTGCTGGATGTATTGCCACCCCGCATAGCCGAAATTCTTCGTACTAGAGATGATTTGGGAGACCTTCTGGAGGTGGTGCTGGACCTAGGACGGTTGCCCGAAGCCAGATTCCTCCTTGGCGATGTGGCGCTGGCCGAGGAGCAGGTCACCCGGGAGGAATTGGACCAACTGGTTGACCGGGTGGGAGATTTTGGCGGCGATAACCGGGCCGGTATCGAGCGAACTCTGCACCGCATCTCTGCCATTCGCAACCGCAAAGGGCAGGTTGTCGGTATAACCTGCCGGGTGGGAAGGGCGGTGTACGGCACCATCAAAGTGATTGAAGACCTCACGCTGTCCGGCAAGAATATCCTCTTGCTGGGGCGGCCGGGCGTAGGTAAGACTACCATGTTGCGGGAGGTGGCTCGGGTATTGGCCGACGAGGCCAAGAAGCGGGTGGTAATCGTAGACACTTCCAACGAAATCGCCGGCGATGGCGATGTGCCTCACCAGGGCATCGGTCACGCCCGCCGCATGCAGGTGGCGACTCCTAATGAGCAGCACGCGGTGATGATCGAGGCTGTGGAGAACCATATGCCCCAGGTCATCATCATTGACGAAATGGGGACTGAACAGGAAGCCGCCGCCGCCCGCACCATCGCTGAGCGGGGAGTGCAGTTGGTGGCTACTGCCCACGGGAACACCCTGGATAATCTAATACTCAACCCGACCCTCTCTGACCTGATTGGTGGGGTCCAGTCAGTCACCCTGGGAGACCAGGAAGCCCGCTATCGAGGCACCCAGAAGACGGTGCTGGAGCGCAAGGCCCCGCCCACCTTCGACGTAGTGGTGGAAATCCAGAGCTGGACCCAGGTAGCGATTAACGACGACGTGGCCCGAGTGGTCGACCAATGGCTTCGCGGCTATCCGATAGCCCCGGAGATCCGTTATCTGGATGAGGACGGCGAAGTAAAACAGCGACAAGAGGCGCGAAGTCAGGGCGAGGGTGCTCCGGCCGCTTGGGAGGTGGGTTACTCGCAGCAAGGGCGCGGGCAGGAGCGCGGGTTTGGCCCTGGACATCTGGCGCTGAACGGTGGAGAGCCGGGTGGAGTGCCAATGGAAGCTGCGCCGAGCTCCGACCGGCGCATCGATGCCCGGGTGTTCCTCTTTGGGGTCAGTCGGGACAAACTGGAGGTGGCCCAAACCGAAACAAACCTCGGCATTGACGTGGCCAACGAGTTGCGCCAGGCCACCCTGGTCTTGACCACCAAGAACCATTATCGAAGGGGAGCCCATCTGGTCAAGGTGGCCGAGTCCAGCGGGACACCAGTATATGTGCTCCGCAAGAACACTATGCCCCAGGTAATGGAATTTTTGAGAACCCTGGCCAAGGAGCAGGGGCTGGATGTGAAGACAGGCTGGAGCAGCCGCAGCGATTCCCACGAAGCCGCGGCCACCATGGAAGAGGCGATGCAGGAGGCGGAACAGGCGGCCCAGCAGGTGCTGGAGGGGGAATTCAGCATACAGCTAAACCCTCAGCGGGCCTATGTAAGACGGTTGCAGCACATATTGGCTCAGCGGTTTAGCTTAGCGTCCACCAGCCGGGGACGGGAGCCGTCCCGAGCGGTCCTGATCTACCGGCCCTGAGCCTGGCCGGGTAAATCCCTCTAGGAGACGGCGGCCGTGGCATTCATAGTATTTGAAGGTGGGGATGGCGCCGGCAAAAGCACCCAAGCCAGGGCCCTGTTCCGCCAAATGCAGCGTTCCGGCCACCCAGTCATCCTGACCCGCGAGCCTGGCGGAACCCCTCTGGGAGAATCTTTGAGGCGCTTGCTCAAGAATCGCCAGGGTACAACTCCTTTAGGCGAGTTATTCCTATTCTTGGCCGCCCGTGCCCAACTGGTTCAACAGGTGATCCAGCCGGCCTTGCAGGAACAGACCAGCGTAATTTGTGATCGCTTTACCGCATCTACCGTAGCCTACCAGGGCTATGGGCGAGGATTGGACCTCCAGGCGATTGACCAGCTCAACCTGCTGGCTTCTTCCGGGTTATCGCCCGACTTGAACATCCTGCTAGATTTGCCCCCTCAGGCAGTTTTTGACAGAAAGAAAGCTGGAAATATAACCGCCCGGGGGGACACCTTCGACACAGCGCCCCTAGACTTCCACCAAAGAGTTCGGGAGGGTTACCTGGCGCAGGCCTCCCAAGAGTGTTCTGGCGAGTCTTCCCGGTGGTTAGTTCTGGACACCACCAGACCAAGGCGAGCGTTGGCGCTGGATATCTGGCAAAAAGTTAGGCCCCTCCTTTAACGGAGGGGCCTAAACCTCTTTCTAGGGTTAATCCTCCCAGTCTTGAAGCGGGAGGATTTGAATCGCCTTAGTCGTCAGCGGCCACCGGCTCCAAGCTGGCGATCTTAGCGGCGATGACTTCTTTCATCTTGCGGACGCGAGCCAAGTCCGGATAGATGTTACCCTCACCCTTCTTGTCGAAGATCCTCTCGCCATCCACGAACACTTCCATGATGCCCTGGCCCCGAGGGGAGATAGTTACGGCAGCGTCCGGCCCGTAGGCTCGGAAAAACTCATTCGCCATCCACGTGGCGGTAGCGAGGTGCTGTCAAGGTACGCAGTAGGTGATTTCCAGTTGAACCTTTCCTTCCATGTGAAACACTCCTTAGACTAATATGCCAAAGTACTCGCCTATTGTAACGCAAATACGGACTAATGCAACTGTCTTGGTATAAACCCATGTTTGTGCTTTCAGGCAACGTAATCAAGCAATCGCTCATGGCCCCCTTCCCAGGCAGGTTCCATCTTATGATGATGGGACGATGGGAATTCAACAACCGGGTACTCATCTCCTGCTGGAGGGTGGATTGAGCCCCGCGAACGACTTGCTAACTTAACCCTTAGCTTGCGGTCTTGGACTTCATGAGGAATCGTTTGGCCTCGCCGAAGTCGTACAGGATGGAGCGGGTGACTTACGTCTTCCTGCCGAAAGTAAACGCCTCTCAAATGTTTTTCTCTACGGAATGAAGCAGTTAATCTCCATTTTCGCGTCTCCTCTTCTGGATTCCCTGCCAAAACAGCGGTTAGTTCAGAGAGTAAAATTCCGAATCGGTCATGCGATCGGAATAACTCATCAGCTAACTCCTGAAACTTTGCCTGCCCACGAATTCTTAGGATGCATAGAATAAGGACGATGGCGACTAGAATACTTGTAATGGTGCTCGAAACTATCGGATTCAAAGATCACCTCCTGGGATGCCGTGTCAAGTCTTGAATGAACCTGTCAACGCGGTCAGCTTCTCTCCTATGGCTTTGCTCAAGCTGCTTTAAAACCGATCGCGTGGTTCCGTCGGCACTCCAACCCAGACTCAAACCTATTATCGATACTACCAAGGCGATCCAAGCAACGACCTCAGCCATCATTATACCTAGTTGTTATCTAGTCTGCAAAGAAGCTAGTTTCCCAGGATTTCTTGGATGTGCTCCCTTTCATTAGTAATCAACGCCACTGTTTCCTTAAACTCCTCCCAATTGTCATTGGTCAAAAAGCAAAACTCCTGATGCCGAACGCTGTTCGCGTCATGCCATATTAGGCTAAACCCCAATAATGGCACTTTTACAATCTCGTCCTCCCGAGTTTGGTGGATCCGAATATTCCAGGAGCCGGCAATTTCCAAGTAGTGCGGAATATCTCCCGTGACCCGATCCCTCGCATCCCGCACTATCTCATATTCCCGTTTGTATGACAGCAACTCCGCCAAAGCAGGACGCCGACTTTCATCCTGGGAGATAGCTAAATCCATGGCTGTCTTTTCCAAATTATCTAACGCTACACTAACTTCCAATTCTTGATTTGTAACCTGGTCGTACAAGTAAGCGGCCATGCTCAAGTGGCTAGAGGCCAATTCTATCGGAAGGTTTGTCTCTTCTTGTAGTCTTGCTGCTTGTGTAGAACCAACGAATCCATCAGGACTGTTTGCAAGAGTGGAAATTGCCAAAATCACACTTGCATCTAAATTCAAAAAGGACTCCAAGTCGCGCCGAAACGCGTCCGACGATAGCAGGCGAGTTGGAATAAACGGTTCATGGGCGGCCATTAGTGCTTCCCTTTTTGGTCTAAAAGTTGAACACGCCGGGCAGGTTACTTACATAGCAATAGGAAGTCTCCACAAAACGCAAATAGTAACTGTTCAGACTCGATGAGGTGAATTGGCTCAAAGCCGTTGGAAAAACGCTGGCATGGCCGGGGGAGTTGTGGCATACCAGGGAGGTGGACACTGAACTAGACCTGAACGCGGCGAGTCGCGAAACTCTGCTGGAGATAATTGCCGGCCAGCG